>NZ_JBEZJI010000095.1:0-20336 GCF_040649435.1 Actinomadura sp. NPDC048955 | reverse complement strand
TCCGACCGCCGCGCGGGCGGGCCGGTGGGGGCCCCCCCGCCCCCCCCCACATCGGGGGTCCGGGGGTCGCCCCCCGGGAAGCATTGCGGGCCATCGGGAAAGCGCAAAGCGCCGACCACGACAGCCCGACTCGGGGGTCTGGGGGTCGCCCCCCAGAAAAGCATTGCGGGCCACCGGGAAGGCGCCAAAAGCGCCGAACACGGCAGCCCGACTCGTGGGCGATACTGGGATTGAACCAGTGGCCTCTACCGTGTCAAGGTAGCGCTCTCCCACTGAGCTAATCGCCCTTGCGTGTGCTGCGAGGTGGAGACGGGATTTGAACCCGTGTACACGGCTTTGCAGGCCGTTGCCTCGCCTCTCGGCCACTCCACCAGAGCGAGGCCTGACGGGGGCCTCTCAGAGCGGACGACGGGATTCGAACCCGCGACCCTCACCTTGGCAAGGTGATGCTCTACCAACTGAGCCACGTCCGCGTGCCGGTCCGGGGGTCGCCCCCCGGGCTCGCACGAACAACTCTAGCGGAATCCTGGAGTGCTTGCGTACCGGTCGTCGGCCGAGTCGGTGAGCTCGGCGTGGAGGGTGTTCCAGAAGTCGAGTTCGCTGTCTTCTTCGAGGTGGGCGATGCGGCCCCAGAACTCGCGGTCCTCGGCTGCGTGGGCGGCGGCGAGCGAGATGGCGGGCATCAGGGTGGTGCCGGCGTCGGCGGCGTCGAGGTCGGCGGGGGTGACGTCGGCGGGGAGGGCGACGGGGGTGGCGGGGCGGTGGTGCTTGCCGCGCTTGCGGACGCGGATGGGCGGGGTCGTGGGGGCCTTCGCGGCGGCGGCGCGGCCGGCGGCGAGGGCCACGGTGCCGCACAGGACGAAGGCGAGGATGCCGCCGAGGACGACCTCCTGGGCGGGGACGTGCTCGGGCGCGGGCGAGGGGGAGTGCTGCTGCTCGTGCGTGCGCGCCGGGGTGGCGGGGGCGCCGACCTGGTCGACGGTGGGGGCGGGGGCGGCGTGCTTGGGGGCGTACTTGGCCTCGACCTTGATCTTGGACGGGTAGCCGAAGCCGACGACGGAGTCCATGTCGCGGGTCTTGCGCATGAGCTTGTAGCCGTCGGCGTTGCCCTCGATGGTGTGGAGGGTGTGGCCGTCGACCTTCTCGACGATGCCGACGTGGTCGATCTGGTCGATGTCGCCGGAGCCGTTCCAGTCGTAGAAGACGATGGCGCCGGGTTCGGGGTCGTGGCCCCAGGCGTCGTTCTTCTTGAACCACTTGGCGTGGTCGACGGTGGAGGCGAACTGCCCGGCCTGGCCGGTGACGTCGGCCTTGTCGGCGGCCCAGGCGAGGAACATGTCGCACCAGGGCGCCGTGGTGAAGTACTCGTCGTGGTCGCCGTCGATGTTCTTGCGGTACCACTCGCCGAACTTGGTGTAGCCGTCGCCCTTCTCGGTGTACCCGAGTTCCTTCGTGGCGATGTCGAGCAGCTTCTTGCCGATCGGGTCCATCACGCTCCTGACGCGCCTCGCTCGTTCGGGCGAGGTGGCGCCCGAGACCGGGGGACGGAACGTGCCGCGGTCCAAGGTCACGTTCCGATCTCGACGGAATGTAGCCGAGGTAAACGGTGGGCGGCAACCGCTTCCAGGCAAACGGTCATAACGGACTACTCAGTAGTAGCCTCGCGGGAGGACGGCGACCGGGCAGGGGGCGGCGCGCAGGACCTTGAGGGCCACCTCGCCCAGGAAGACGCGGTGGGCGGCCGCGTCCTCGCTGGACGCGCAGACCAGCAATTCGCCCTCGGGCCAGTCCACGTCCTCCAGCGCGTCCGCGACGTCGTCGCCCTCGGCCACCTCGGCGGACACGTCCTCGGGGAGCAGGTCCGCGGAGTCCAGGGCGAGCCGGATGGCGAGAGCCAGGTCGTCGCGGAGCGGTTCGGGGTTGACGTCGCCGATGGCCAGGGTGACCAGCCGGAGCGGCACCTCCAGGCGCTCGGCGGCCTGGGCGGAGCGGATGACCGCCTCGTCGCACTGGGGCCGCCGCACGTACATGACGGTGATCCGGCCCAGCTCGTCGGGCGGCCGGTGGCCGGACGGGGCGAGCATCACGGCCTCGGTCGCCGAGTGGAGCAGGTGGTCGGCGGCGGCGCCGACGCCGATCCGGCCGCGGGCGCCGCCCTCGGGGGAGCCGACGACGATCAGGTCGGCTCCGATCCGGCTGGCGAGCACGGTGAGCCCCCGCCCGACGCTGCGGCCCTCCTGGACGATCAGGTCGGCCGGCTCCCCCTCCAGGAGGTCGGCCACCTGGTCCAGCAGCGCGCGGGCCTCGCCGGCCGCGGCGGGGAGGTCCGGCGGATGGACGGTCGCGACGCTCAGCCGGCCGCCGGTCAGCGCGACGATCCCGCGGGCGAGGTCGAGTGCCTCCCGGCCGCCCGCGTCGGGGACGTATCCGGCGAGCACGTGTTCACCGATCATGTCCGAAGCATTCCCCCTGAGGGCCCGGACAGACCAGAGGGACTTTTGGGGTACTTTTGCCGGGTTGTCAGATTTTTGGGGGGATTTGATGGGTGGCGAGGTGCCCGACCTCGAAGCCGGCCGCTGGACCATCGACCCGGTCCACTCCGAGATCACCTTCTCGGTCCGGCACCTGATGACGACGGTGCGCGGCTCGTTCCCGGACTTCGAGGGCGAGGTGGTGATCGGGGCGGACCCGCTCGACTCCGGCGCCCGCGCGGAGATCCGGATGGGCTCGATCGACACCCGCAGCGCCGAGCGGGACGAGCACGTCCGCTCCGCCGACTTCCTGGACGTGCGCCGGCACCCGGTGATGAGCTTCACCGGTACCGGTGTGGAACGTGCCAAGATCGGCCGCCGGGCCCGCACGCCCCGCTACCACCTGCACGGCGACCTGACGATCAAGAACGTCACCCGCCCGGTCCGGCTGCTGACCGAGTTCCACGGCGTGGGCCCCGACCCGTGGGGCGGCGTCCGCGCGGGCTTCACCGCGACCGCCTCCATCAGCCGCCGCGACTTCGGCATCGAGTTCAACATCCCGCTGCAGGGCGACCGCGTCATGCTCGGCGACGAGATCGCGATCGCGCTGGAGATCCAGGCCGTGTTCGCGGCCGCCGAGGCTCCCCGTCCGGACGCCGACGCCCCGCTCGACCACTGCCCGCCCGCCTGACTGCCCGGCGAGGCCTAGGGCCGGACTCGAAGTCGCCGAAGCCACGCACGCGAACGCGTGACCTGCCCGGCGGAGCGAAGCCGGAGGCGAGCGGAGCCGGGCAGATCGCGAAGCGATGCCGCGTTCGCCCAGGCCAGGTCACGTAGCGAGCCGTCAGGCGAGCGAAGTGGGCCGGGACTGTGAAACGCCCTAGCCGCCGGTGCGCGGGGCGCGGGTCAGGCCCAGCAGGTCCCGGGCGGGGCCGGCGGGGCGCCGGCCGGCCGGCCACACCGCGCGCAGCGGGCGTGACAGGTCCAGCTCCGGGACGGGGACGCAGACCAGCCGCCCGGCGGCGACCTCGTCGTCGACGGCCAGATCGCTCACCACGACCGGCCCGGCGCCGGAGACGGCCGCCGCCTTGAGCGCGGTGGTGGACGCGAGTTGCAGCAGCGGCGGCGCCGTCCCGCCGTGCCCTGCGAGCGCCCGGTCGAGGACCTCGCGCGTCCCCGACCCCTCCTCGCGCAGGACGAGCGGCGTCCTCGCCAGCTCGGCGGCCGGGACTCCGGAGCGCCGCCGCGCCCAGGGGTGCCGCGGGCCGACCACGACGACGAGCCGGTCGGTGGCGACGACGGTGCCGTGCAGCCCGGCCGGCGTTCGCGCCCCCTCCACGAAGCCGAGGTCCGCGCCGCCGCCGCGGACCTGCTCGGCGACCACGGTCGAGTTGGCCGTGCGCAGGGTCACCGCGACGCCCGGGTGGACGGTCTTGAGCGTCACCAGCCAGCCGGGCATCAGGTACTCGGCGACCGTGAGGCTCGCCACGACGCGCAGTCGCCCGTCGCGGCGCTCGCGCAGCGCGTCGAGCCCCGCGTCGAGCGCCTCCGCCGCCGCGACCACCTGCCGGGCCCACTCGGCGACCAGCGCGCCCTCCTCGGTGGGACGGGAGCCGCGCGGCGACCGGTCGAGCAGCGCCACGCCGATCTGCCGCTCCATCGAGCGGATCCGGGCGCTGGCGGCGGGCTGGGTGACGCCGAGCTCCGCCGCCGCGCGCCCGACGCTGCCCAGCCGGACGACGGCGAGCAGCAGTTCGAGGGCGCCGAGGTCGGGGACGCGGTGCGAGACGGCCATGACCGCGATTCTACGGACCCATAGGGCTGCTTTATGGCCTCATAGGGTCATGACCTCTACTGATGGGGACGAAAACGGTGGAACCTGGACCTCATGAGCCTCCCCACCCCGAACCGCGCCCTGCTGGGCGCGCTCGACCGCCCCGCCGAGGTGTTCCGGAATCTGGGTCCCAACTGGTACGCGGCCATCATGGGCACCTCGATCGTGGCGAACGGCGCGAACGCGCTGCCGGTGGACGTCCCCGGCCTGCACGCCTTCGCCGTGGTCGTGTGGGCGGGCTCGCTGCTGATGCTCGTCGCGCTCATGGCGGCGCGCGCCGTCCACTTCATCCGGCACACGGACGTCGCGCGGTTCCAGCTCCTGGACAACCCCGCCACGGCCGTGTTCTACGGATGCCCGCCGATGGCGATGCTCGCCGTCGGCTACGGGACGCTCATGCTCGGCCCCGAGGTGATCGGCGCCCAGGCGGCGGTGGCGCTGGACGCGGTCCTGTGGACGGCCGGGACGCTCTACGCCGTGCTGGCCGCCGCCGGCGTCCCCTACCTCATGATCACCCGGCACGAGCCGGGGCCGGCGAACCCGACCTGGCTGCTGCCGGTCGTCGCCCCGATGGTCGCCGCGGCGCTCGGTCCCGCGCTCGTCCCGCACCTGCCGGAGGGGCAGGCCCGCGCCACGATGCTGTTCGGCTGCTACGGGCTGTTCGGCGCGAGCCTGCTGGCCACGCTCGTCCTGCTGCCCGGCATCTGGTCGCGGCTCGCCGGCGGCCCGCCGTCACCGGTCGCCCTCACCCCGACGCTGTTCCTCGTGCTCGGCCCGCTCGGGCAGTCCACCACGGCCGTCGCGCAGATCGCGAACGCGGCGGGGCAGGCCGCCCCCGGCTACGCGGTGGCGACGCGCGCGTTCGCGGTCCTCTACGGCGCGCCGGTGATGGGCTTCGCGCTGCTCTGGCTGGCCGTCGCGGTGACCGCGAACCTGCGGGCGCTGCGCGGCGGCATGCCGTTCGCGATGACGTGGTGGGCGTTCACCTTCCCGGTCGGGACGTGCGTGACCGGCGCGTCGGGCCTGTCGCGGATCACCGGCCTGGACGTGCTGACCGACGTGGCCGTCCTCCTCTACCTCCTGCTCGTCACGGCCTGGGCCGTGGCCGGCGTCCAGACGGTCCGGGGCGCGCTCAGCGGCCGCCTCTTCCTGCCCGCCGTGCCGCGCCCCGCGTCCCTGCGGCCGCTTCCCGCCGCCTAGGAGGCACCCGGCCCCCGGGCGGGGGCAGGAATACCCGCCCGGGGGCCGGGGTTCGGTAGAATAATTGAAAGTTCTACTATTCGGGAGGCCGGCATGCAGTTCGGGATCTTCACGGTCGGGGACGTCACCCCCGATCCGACCGACGGGCGCGTCCCGACCGAGGCCGAGCGGATCAAGGCCATGGTGGCGATCGCGCTCAAGGCCGAGGAGGCCGGCCTGGACGTCTTCGCGACCGGCGAGCACCACAACCCCCCGTTCGTGCCGTCCTCCCCGACCACGATGCTCGGCTACATCGCGGCGCGCACCGAGCGGCTGATCCTGTCCACCGCGACCACGCTGATCACCACGAACGACCCGGTGAAGATCGCCGAGGACTTCGCGATGCTCCAGCACCTCGCCGACGGCCGGGTGGACCTGATGATGGGGCGCGGCAACACCGGCCCCGTCTACCCGTGGTTCGGCAAGGACATCCGCGACGGCATCCCGCTGGCCATCGAGAACTACCACCTCCTGCACCGCCTCTGGCGCGAGGACGTCGTCGACTGGGAGGGCAAGTACCGCACGCCCCTCCAGTCGTTCACCTCGACGCCGCGGCCGCTGGACGGGGTCCCGCCGTTCGTCTGGCACGGCTCGATCCGCAGCCCCGAGATCGCCGAGCAGGCGGCCTTCTACGGCGACGGCTTCTTCGCCAACCACATCTTCTGGCCGACCGACCACTTCCAGCGCCTGATCGGCCTGTACCGGCGGCGCTACGAGCACTACGGGCACGGCTCCGCCGACCAGGCGATCGTCGGCCTCGGCGGCCAGGTGTTCATGCGGCGGAACTCCCAGGACGCCGTCCGCGAGTTCCGCCCGTACTTCGACAACGCCCCCGTCTACGGGCACGGGCCGTCGCTGGAGGAGTTCACCGCGGAGACGCCCCTCACGGTGGGCAGCCCGCAGCAGGTCATCGACAAGACGCTGACGTTCCGCGACCACTTCAGCGACTACCAGCGCCAGTTGTTCCTGATGGACCACGCGGGGCTGCCGCTGAAGACCGTCCTGGAGCAGATCGACATCCTGGGGGAGGAGGTCGTGCCCGTGCTGCGCAAGGAGTTCGAGTCGCTGCGTCCGGCGCACGTCCCGGCGACCGCCCCGACCCACGCGTCCCGCCTCACCGAGGAGGTGCGATGACCGCCCTCGCCGTCGTCTCCGCCGGGCTCGGGCAGCCCTCGTCCACCCGGCTCCTGGCCGACCGGCTCGCCGAGGCGGCGGCCGGCGCCCTCCAGGGGGACGCGACCGTCGAGACGATCGAGCTGCGCGACCACGCGCACGCCATGGTCGACGCGACCCTGACCGGCTTCCCACCCGGGACGCTCCGCGCCGCCGTCGAGACGGTGGCGAACGCCGACGGCCTCATCGCCGTGACACCGGTCTTCAACGCGTCCTACAGCGGGCTGTTCAAGACGTTCTTCGACGTCCTGGAGCGCGGCTCCCTGGACGGCACGCCGGTGCTGCTGGGCGCGACCGGCGGAACCGCGCGGCACTCCCTGGCCATCGATTACGCGATGCGACCCCTCTTCGCGTACTTGCGCGCTAGCGTCGTCCCGACCGGGGTGTACGCGGCGTCCGAGGACTGGGGGAGCGCCGAGTCCGCCCTGGCCGAGCGCGTCGCCCGGGCCGGTGCCGAACTGGCCGCCCTGGTGCAGGCCCGTCCGGCGCCGGCGAAGGACGACCCGTTCGAGGCGCCGGTGCCCTTCGAGCGGCTTCTCGCGGGACACTGAACTTGAGATTTGGCTTATATAAGCCAAGCCTGTAACTTGGGTCACGTGCACGCATTCGATGTGGTGGGCGACCCCGTCCGGCGCCGGATCCTCGAACTGCTCGCCGGCGGCGAGCGCTCGTCCGGCGAGGTCACGGCGGTCGTCCGGAAGGAGTTCGGGATCTCCCAGCCCGCGGTGTCGCAGCACCTGAAGGTTCTGCGCGACAACGGATTCGCCGTCGTGCGGGCGGAGCGGACGCGCCGACTCTACGCTGTCGGCTCGGCACCTCTGCAGGAGATCGACGCGTGGCTCGAACGCTTCCGCCGGTCCTGGACGCCGCGTCTGGACGCCCTGGCGACCGAGATCGCCCGCGGGAAGCGCGCACACCGCACGCATCACGACGACCCAGGGAGCGAGACATGATCGAAGTCACCGGCCAGATCAACGCGGTCACCCGCACGGTGGGCGAGAAGGCGCTGGAGTCCGGCACCGCGAGGACCGCGACGATCAGCAGGGTCTACGACACCGGCGTCGACGACCTGTGGAACGCCGTCACCGACCCCGAGCGGATCTCCCGCTGGTTCCTGCCGGTCTCCGGCGACCTGCGGCTCGGCGGCCGCTACCAGCTGGAGGGCAACGCCAGCGGGACGATCGAGCGCTGTGACCCGCCGAAGGGGTTCGCGGCGACGTGGGAGTTCGGCGGCCAGACCACCTGGATCGAGGTCCGGCTGACCCCCGAGGCCGGCGGCCGGACCCGGTTCGAGCTGGAGCACACCGCCCTCGTCGACCCCTCACAGAACCAGTTCGGCCCGGGCGTCGTCGGCATCGGCTGGGACATGGGGCTCCTCGGCCTCACCGTCCACCTGGAGTCCGGCGAGGACGCCCGGAACAAGCTCGGCGACGACTGGGCCGCGTCCGAAGAGGGGCGCGAGTTCGCGCGGCAGGCCGGTGAGGGCTGGTACGCCGCCGACGTCGCGGGCGGCGCCGACGAGGCCACCGCACGCGCCGCGGCGGACTTCACCATCGCCGCCTACACCGGGGGGCAGTGAGCTCCGGCGCCGAGCACGCCCGGCGTCCGCCCCTCCCTTCGCGGAGTCGCCGACGAGACACGCCCGGTGGCCGTCCTCGGCCGCCGGCGCTGGTCGGCGCGGCAGAATGGCGGGGTGGACGTCAGGGTCGGCGTCCGCGTCGAGGGGGTCGTGCAGGGCGTCGGTTTCCGGCCGTTCGTGCACGGGCTCGCGACCGGCCTCGGGCTGTCGGGGCTGGTCGGCAACGACGCGGGCGGCGTGTTCATCGAGGTCGAGGGCGCCCCCGACAGGGTCGGGCGCTTCCTGGACGGGCTGCGCACGCGCCCGCCCCGGCTCGCCCTCGTCGAGCGCGTCACCACCCGGGAGCTGGACGCCGTAGGCCGCGGCGGCTTCGCCATCGTGGGCAGCGACGGGTCCGGTGAGCGCCGGGCCCTCGTGTCGTGGGACGCCGCGACCTGCGACGACTGCCTGCGCGAGATGCGCGACCCGGGCGACCGGCGCCACGGGTACCCGTTCATCAACTGCACCGCCTGCGGGCCGCGGTTCACGATCGTCACGGGCGTCCCGTACGATCGTCCGAACACGACCATGGCGGGCTTCGCGATGTGCGCGCCGTGCGCCGCCGAGTACGGGGACCCGGCCGACCGCAGGTTCCACGCCCAGCCGGTGTGCTGCCCGGCCTGCGGCCCGTCCCTCACCATGCGGCCCGACGCGGGCGAGCCTCTGGACGCGGCGCGGGCGGCGCTCGCGGGCGGCGCGGTCCTCGCGGTCAAGGGCCTCGGCGGCTACCACCTCGCGGCGCGGGCGGCGGACCCCGGCGGGGTCGCCGCGCTGCGCTCCCGCAAGCACCGCGAGGACAAGCCGTTCGCCGTGATGGTCCCCGACCTGGAGGCGGCCCGGGCCCTGTGCGACCTCTCCGAGGCCGAGGAGGCGCTGCTCGCCGGACCCCGGCGCCCGATCGTGCTCGCGCGGCGCCGGCCGGACGCGGCCCTCGCGGACGCCGTCGCCCCGGGCAACCGGGCCGTCGGCCTCATGCTGCCCTACACCCCGCTGCACCACCTGCTCGTCACCGAACCCCTCGTCCTGACCAGCGGGAACGTCTCGGACGAGCCGATCGCCTACCGCGACCGCGACGCCCTGGAGCGGCTCGCCCCCATCGCCGACGCCTTCCTCCTCCACGACCGGCCCATCCACACCCGGACCGACGACTCGGTGATGCGGGCGTTCCGCGGCCGGCCGCTCCCCGTCCGCCGGTCCCGCGGCTACGCGCCGGAGCCGATCCCCATTGCCGCGGGCCGCCCGGTGCTGGCGTGCGGCGCGGAGTTGAAGAACACGTTCTGCCTGACCCGCGACGGCCGGGCGTTCGTCTCCCACCACATCGGCGATCTGGAGAACCACGAGACCCTCCGCGCCTTCGAGGAGGGCGTCGCGCACTTCCGGCGGCTGTTCGGCATCGAGCCCGAACTGATCGCCTACGACCCGCACCCGGAGTACCTGTCCACGAAGTACGCGCTCGACCAGGACCTGCCCGGGGTCGCCGTCCAGCACCACCACGCGCACATCGCCTCGTGCCTCGCCGACAACGGCGCGGACGGCCCGGTGATCGGCGTCGCGTTCGACGGCACCGGGTACGGGACCGACGGCACCCTGTGGGGCGGCGAGTTCCTGGTCGCCGACCTGCGCGGCTTCGAGCGCGCCGGGCACCTGGAACCGGTTCCGCTGCCCGGCGGCGCCGCCGCGATCCGCGAGCCGTGGCGCATGGCGGCGGCCTACGGGGTCCCCGACGACCTGCCGGTGGCCCGCCGCCCCGGCTGGGCCGCGGTGACCGCCCTGGCCCGGCGCGGCGTCAACGCCCCGCCGACCTCCAGCATGGGCCGCCTCTTCGACGCGGTCGCCGCCGTCCTCGGCGTCCGCGACCGCGTCAACTACGAGGGACAGGCCGCCATCGAACTGGAGCAGTGCGCCGACCTCACCGAGACCGGCGCCTATCGGGCGGCTCTGAACGGCACGGCCGGTTTCACGGTCGCGGGCGGCGACCTCGTGGACGCGGTGGTGGCCGACCTCAGGGCGAACGTTCCCGTCCCGGTGATCGCCGCGCGCTTCCACAACGGCGTCGCGGCGCTCGTCGTCGACGCGGCCTCCCGCATCAGGTCGCAGACGGGCCTCGGCACGGTCGCGCTCTCCGGCGGCGTGTTCCAGAACATGCTCCTGCTCGACCGCGCCGTCTCCGGCCTCGAAGGCGCGGGCTTCCCCGTGCTGACCCACCACCGCGTCCCGCCCAACGACGGCGGCATCAGCCTCGGCCAGGCGGCCGTCGCCACCGCCCGCGGCTGATCTGCGAGGCCGCCGGTGCCGGATCCGGCCGCGCGGCCCCGGCACCGGCGATGCTCTCCGGATGGAGCGTGCCCACCAGGGACGCGGTGCCGCGGGCGCATTCCGCCGCGGTCCCGCGGAACGGCGCCCGCGGTGCGAAACCGCGACGCGGCGCCCCGCCCGGAGGGCATGATCATCGAATGGCGGACGCAGGGGACGAGTCGCGGGAACGCGAGCCGAGGTCATGGGTCGTCCGGCGATGGGCGGCCCCGCTGGCGCTGTCGGTGTCCGTCGCCGCCTCCATCGGCGCGGTGCACCTGCTGGTGGACGGGCCGGCGGCCACCGCCGCGCTTCCCGGCGGGCAGCGCCTGCCGCGCTTCGTCATCGGGGTCGGGGAGACCGGGAGTTCTTTTCAGGGAGGCGGGCCGAAGCCGTGGTTCCAGGTCAGGGCGGCCGGGGTCGGCGGCGGAGCGCGGGCTGTGGACTCGGTGCCCGCGCCGCGCTCGGCCGGTCCGGCGCAGTCGCTCATCGCGGCGCCAGGGGGACTGTTCGTGTTCTCCAGCTTCCGGGAGAAGCCGTGCACGACCCGGTTCCACCGGTTCCGCCTCACCGGCGACGGCCGGGTGAAGGATCTCGGGCCGCTCACCAGGGACACCGTCCCGGCGCGCGTGGCCGGGCTGGCCATGAGCCCGGACGGTGAACGGCTCGCCTACGCGACGGCCCCCTGCGCGAAGGCGGCGCGGCCCCAGGCGACGGTGACCGTCCTCGACCTCGGCTCGGGCCGGCGGCGGACCTGGAGCGCGGCCGCGCCCTCCTTCGTCGGCGAGATCGTCTGGGCGCGCGACAGCCGCACGCTCGGCTACACGCTCGGCGATGTGCGGCCCGAGTCCGAACCCCGCCCCTTCCAGGAGCGCAGAGTCGGGAACGTCGCCGTCCACGCCCTCGACACGGGCGGGCGAGGCGCCGAGCTGCGGAGCGGCCGCGTCCTGTTCCGGCAGCCCGAAGACTCCGCGGCCGTCACCACCGCCGTGATGAACCCGGACGGGCGGACGGGATACGGCGCGATGAAGAAGGCGCGCCCGGCGAGCTTCGTCGTTTTCTCCTTCGCCGCGGGCAGGCCGCTGAAGGTCACCAGGACCATCAAGCTCGAACCGAACGTCGCGACGGCCATCGCCTTCGTCGCCGACGACGGCCCCCGGTACGCCTGCCTGGGCGGGATCGACTCCTTCGGCAGGACGGACGACCGCGGCTTCATGGAGGCCCTCGGAAGCGGCCTGGGGTGCGCGGTCGCCTACGCCAACTGACCGTCCCCCGGGCTCCCTCGCCCTGGAGCGGTGTCAGAGGTTGCCCAGGACCCGGGTCGGGGTGATCTCGATGACGACGCGGTTCGGGTTCGGGCGCGGGGGCTTGTAGCGGGCGGTGTAGAGGTCCTCCGCGCGGGCCACGGAGGCCGGGTCGGTCCGCAGGACGGCGCGGCCCTCGATGGTCGACCAGCGGCGGCCGTCCACCTGGGTGACGGCGACGGGCAGGCCGGAGGCGCCGGCGGCCCGGACGTGGCGCGCCTTCGCGGAGGAGGCCGAGGTGATCACGCGGACGGTGCCGGCGTCGAGCGTCGCGCCGACGGGGACGGAGTGCGGGGTGCCGTCGGGGCGGAGGGTGACGAGGGTGCACAGGTGGCGGTCGCGCCAGAAGGCGATCAGGCGCTCGTCGGTGAGGTCCAGCCGGTGTCGTCCGTCCACCGGAGTAAGCCTATCCGGACTCGCCGGTCTCGACGGTTTTATGATTAGTTAGCGGAAGAAACTATCTGATGACGGGAAGGGGGCGGCGTGCCGTCCAAGCACTATCCGTGGATCGCGCTGAGCAACACCACGCTCGGCATGCTGCTGGCCACGGTCAACTCCTCGATCGTGATCATCTCGCTGCCGGCGATCTTCCGCGGCATCCATCTGAACCCCCTCGAACCGGGCAATGTCAGCTACCTGCTCTGGATGCTGATGGGCTACATGCTCGTCTCGGCGGTGCTGGTGGTGACGCTCGGCCGGCTCGGGGACATGTTCGGGCGCGTCCGGATGTACAACGCCGGGTTCGCGGTCTTCACGGTCGGGACGCTCGTGCTGGCGCTGGATCCGCTGCACGGGGGCGCCGGTGCGCTCTGGCTCATCGGCTGGCGGGTGTTCCAGGGGATCGGCGGCGCCATGCTGATGGCGAACTCGGCCGCGATCCTCACCGACGCGTTCCCCGCCCACCGGCGCGGCATGGCGATGGGCGTCAACCAGGTCGCGGGCATCGCCGGGACGTTCATCGGGCTGGTCGCGGGCGGGCTGCTGAGCGAGATCAACTGGCGGCTGGTGTTCTTCGCCTCGGCGCCCATCGGCATCGCCGGGACGATCTGGGCCTACCGGAGCCTGGTCGAGACCGCCACGCGGGCGGTCGGCGCGAGGATCGACTGGCTCGGCAACGTGACGTTCGCGGTCGGGCTGACCGCGCTGCTCGCCGCCATCACCTACGGCATCCAGCCCTACGGCGGGCACGACATGGGCTGGACGAACCCCTGGGTGCTCGCCGGGGTGATCGGCGGCGTCGCCGTCCTGGCGCTGTTCTGCTGGATCGAGACCAGGGTCGAGCAGCCGATGTTCCATCTGAGCCTGTTCCGCATCCGGGCGTTCGCGGCCGGCAACCTGGCCGGGCTGCTCGCCGCGATCTCGCGCGGCGGGATGCAGTTCATGCTGATCATCTGGCTGCAGGGCATCTGGCTGCCGCTGCACGGCTACGACTACGAGGACACCCCGCTGTGGGCGGGCATCTACCTGCTGCCGCTCACCGCCGGCTTCCTGGTCGCCGGGCCGATCTCGGGACACCTGTCCGACCGGCACGGCGCCCGCGCGTTCGCCTCCGGCGGGCTGGTGCTGTCGGCACTGGCGTTCGCAGGGCTGCTGGTGATCCCGACCGACTTCGGGTACACCACCTTCGCGCTGCTGATCTTCCTCAACGGGATCGGCTCCGGGCTGTTCGCCGCCCCGAACACGACCGCGATCATGAACTCGGTCCCGGCGGACCAGCGCGGCGTGGCCTCCGGGATGCGCGCCACCTTCATGAACGCCGGCATGGTGCTGTCGATCGGCGTGTTCTTCTCGCTGATGATCGCCGGCCTGGCCGACACGCTGCCGAGGACGCTGACGCAGGGCCTGACCGAGCACGGCGTCCCGGCCGGGCCGGCCGCGCGGGTGGGCGAGCTGCCGCCGGTCGGCACGCTGTTCGCGGCGTTCCTCGGCTACAACCCGATCCAGAACCTGCTCGAACAGTTCCACGCGCTCGGCGGGCTCGCGCCGGACGACGTGGCCACGCTCACCGGCCGCTCGTACTTCCCGCACCTGATCTCCGAGCCGTTCCACCACGGCCTGGTCATCGTGTTCGGCCTGGCGATCGCGATGTCGCTGGTGGCGGCGCTGGTGTCGCTGCTGCGCGGGCGCCGCTACGTGCACGACGACGAGGCCTCCGGCGAGCCCGCGCTGCAGAAGACGGGCCGCGGCGCCGCCTGACCCGAGGCCGCCTGACCGAGCCAGACCGAAGCCCCCCGGCCCCCGCCCGGCCGGGGGGCTTTCCGGTGCGCTATTGACACTGTTCCGCAAACGTTTTCATAATCCTGGGCATGGGCGGCACGGGCACCGGCGGAGGCGCGACCGGCCGCCGCGGCGCCTCCGGGCCGGGCGGCGGCCCCCGGGCCTCGATCCGGGCCGTGGCGACCCTCGCCGGGGTGTCGCCCTCCACGGTCTCGCGCGCCCTGAACAACCCGGAGCTCGTGAACGCCGAGACCCGGCGGCGCGTGCTCGAATGCGCCGAGCGGCTGGGCTACCGGCCGAACCGGGCGGCGCAGTCCCTGGTCCTCGGCCGGACCCGCAACGTCGGCCTCATCGTCCCCGACATCGCCAACCCGTTCTTCGCGCCGTTCATCAAGGGCGTCGAGGCCTACTTCCGGGACACCGAGTACGCGGTGTTCCTGGCCGACACCGACGAGGACACCGCGACGGAGGTCCGGCTGGCCGAGGCCATGGTCGAGCGGGTGGACGGGCTGATCCTGTGCGCCCCCCGCATGACCGGGGCGCGGCTGCGCGCCGTCGCGGCCAGGACCGCCGTGGTGCTGGCGAACCGGACCAGCGGGGCGGCGCCGTCGGTCCTGCTCGACTTCCGGCCCGGCATGGAGCAGGCGGTCGCGCACGTCCACGCGCTCGGCCACCGCCGCTGCGCGTACCTGGCCGGCCCCGCCAACTCCTGGTCCAACCGGCAGCGGCGCAGGTTCCTCGGCGCCGCCTGCGCGGAGCGCGGCATCGACCTGGTGGACCTCGGCCCGTACGAGCCGCGCTTCACCGGCGGGTACCGGGCGGCGGACGAGGTGCTCGCCGCCGGCGTCACCGCGGTGTTCGCCTACAACGACCTGGTCGCGCTCGGCGTGCTGTCCCGGCTCGCCGCGCGCGGCGTCCCGGTGCCCGGCGAGCTCAGCATCGTCGGGTTCGACGACGTCCCGATGGCCTCGATGACCAACCCGCCGCTCACCAGCGTGGCCATGCCCGTCAACGCGCTGTCGCGGGCGGCCGCCGCGACCGTGCACGCGATGCTCGACCCCCGGGCGCCGAAGGCGCCGCCGCTGCCGCCGGCCACCGAGCTGGCGACCCGACTGCTGATCAGAGGCACCACCGGGCCGGCGTGACCGGCCCAGGACCGCACGTCCTGCCTGGAGGACCGCCATGAGAACTCCACGATCCGCACTCCTCACCCTCGCCGCCGCCGGCCTGCTGATGACCGCCTGCGGGGCGCCCGACTCGGGCGGCGCCGCCTCCGAACCCGCCGCCTCGGACGTCCGGCTCCCGTCCAAGCCCGTCACCCTCAACATCATCGACGTCGCCGGGAACCTCCAGCTCACCCAGCAGATCTTCGAGAACTACAGGAAGGCGCACCCGGGGCTCGTCAGCAGGATCACCTACACCAAGGCCACCGCGCCCGAGCTGGCCGGCAAGGTCAAGGCGCAGCAGGACGCCGGACGCCTCGACATCGACCTCGTGCTGACCGGCACCGACGGCCTCTCCGCCGGGCTGGAGCAGAACCTGTGGGTCGACCTCGCCGGCAAGTACGCCGCCAAGCTGCCCGACCTGAGGTCGCAGTACCTGGAGCCCGCCTCCAAGATGCAGGACCTCGCGCAGGGCCGGGGCGTCGTCGTGACGTACTACCCCTCGGGCCCGCTGCTGGAGTACGACCCGAAGAGGGTCCCGGACCCGCCGAAGACGGCCGAGGCCCTGCTGGCCTGGGCGAAAGCCCACCCGAAGAAACTGGAGTACGCACGCCCGTCCAACTCCGGCCCCGGACGGACGTGGCTCATGGGCCTGCCCTACATCCTCAAGGACTCCGACCCCAAGGACCCCTCGAACGGCTGGCCCAAGACCTGGGCGTACCTGAAGGACCTCGACCGGTACATCGAGTACTACCCGACCGGTACCACGCAGACGATGAAGGAGCTGGGCGAGGGCACCCGCGACATCATCCTCAGCACCACCGGCTGGGACATCAACCCGCGCGTCCTCGGACAGGTGCCGAAGGACGTGAGGATCCAGCCCCTGGAGGGCTTCACCTGGGTCACCGACGCCCACTACATGGTCGTCCCCAAGGGCGTGTCCGGCGGGAAGCTCGCCGTCCTGCTCGACCTGGTGAAGTTCGCGCTCCGGCCGGAGCAGCAGGCGGTCACCTACGACAAGGGCTACTTCTACCCGGGCCCCGCCGTGAAGGGCGTGACGCTCGCCATGGCCCCGCCCGAGAGCCAGAAGGCGATCAAGGAGTACGGCCGCCCCGAGTACGACTCGCTGATCGCCGCGAACCCCAAGGCCCCGCCGCTCGACGCCAAGGCGCTCGTCGCCGCCTTCGACCGGTGGGACCGCGAGGTCGGCGGGCAGAAGGTCAAGCAGTCATGACGGCGGGCACCGCGACGGAACGGGACCCGCGGGCCGGGTTCGGGCGGCTGCGGCTGGACGGCGTCACGCGGCGGTTCGGGAAGGCGACCGCGCTGAGCGGGTTCGATCTGCGGATCGAGGGCGGCGAGTTCATCGCGCTGCTCGGGCCGTCCGGATGCGGGAAGTCGACCGCGCTGAACTGCCTGGCCGGGCTGCTGCCGCTGTCCGGCGGCGCGATCTGGCTGGACGAGGAGCGCATCGACACGCTGCCGCCCGAGCGGCGCGGGTTCGGGATGGTGTTCCAGAACTACGCGCTGTTCCCGCACCTTTCCGTCCGCAGGAACGTGGCGTTCGGGCTGGCGGTGCGGCGGGTCGGGAAGGCGGAGACCGCGCGGCGGGTGGACGAGGCGCTGCGCACCGTCGAGCTGACCGAGCACGCCGCCAAGCTTCCCGGGCAGCTGTCGGGCGGCCAGCAGCAGCGGGTCGCGATCGCCCGCGCGATCGTGCTGCGGCCGAGGCTCGTGCTGATGGACGAGCCGCTGTCCAACCTCGACGCCAAGCTCCGCGTGCAGATGCGCACCGAGATCCGGCGCATCCACCAGGACCTCGGACTCACCACCGTCTACGTGACGCACGACCAGGAGGAGGCGCTCGCGCTCGCCGACCGGGTCGTGGTGCTGCGCTCGGGACGGATCGAGCAGGTCGGGACGCCCGAGGGCGTCTACACCCACCCGGCCGGCACCTACATCGCCGGGTTCATGGGCTACCGGAACCTGCTGGAGCTGCCCGTCCTGTCGTCCGGCGACGGCACGGTCCGCCTCGGCGGCGAGGACGGGCCGGTCCTGACCGGGCGGAGCCGGGAGCCGATCGGCGGGCCGCGCGCGGTCGCGGCCGTCCGGCCGGAGGACTTCCGGGTCGCCGGGTCCCCCGACACGGCGACGGGCGAGAACCTCGTGAGGGTCCGCGTCGAGGTGGCGGAGTTCCACGGCCGCGAGGTCGCCGCCGAGGGCGTGACGGACGGCGGGCGCGTCATCCACTTCCGGACGCCGGAGCGGGTCGCGCCGGGGGACCGGGTCGCGCTGACCGTCCCGCCCGACCGCGTGCTCGTGTTCGGGGAGAGCGTGCGGGAGGCGGCGCGGGCCCTCGACGGACCCGCCGCCGAGGCCCTCGGCAAGAGCGGGGTGCGCGATGGCGGTTGAGGCTCCCGCCCGCGCGGAGGCGCCGACGCCCCGGCGCGGCGGCCTGCGGCACCGGCTCGCCGAGCGCGGCGTCGACCGCGTGCTGCTCCTTCTGCTGCCCGCCGTGCTCGTCGTCGCGCTGCTGTTCCTCTACCCGATGATGTACGGGGTGGGGCTGTCGCTGCAGCCGAAGGACGGCGGCGGCCCGCTCGGCAACTACACCGGCTTCTTCCGCGACCCCTACCAGCGCGGAACGATCTGGAAGACGCTCAGGCTCGCGCTGCCCGCCGCTCTGATCAACGTCGGCGCGTCGGTGCCGATCGCGTACCGGCTGCGCGGCCGGTTCCGCGGCCGGCGGCTGCTGACGGCACTGCTCGTCCTGCCGGTGACGCTCGGAACCGTCCTGGTCGCGGACGGCCTGCTGCGCTACCTCGGCCCCAAGGGCTGGTTCAACCGGGTGCTGCTCGACCTCGGCGTCGTGGACGAGCCCGTCCGGCTCGTCTACAACTACTGGGGCGTGCTGTTCTCGCTGCTCATCACCGGGTTCCCGTTCGCGTTCCTGCTGGTGCTGGCCTACATGTCGGGCATCGACCCGACGCTGGAGCGGGCCGCGGCCACGCTCGGGGCCGGGCCCTGGCAGCGGATGCGGCGGATCGTCCTCCCGCTGCTCGCGCCGGGGCTCGCGACGACGTTCGTGCTCGCGTTCGTGCTGGCGTTCTCGGTGTTCCCGTCCGCGAACCTCGTCGGCGAGCCGGCCGGGGAGACGCGGGTGATGGCGATCGCCGCCTACCAGGCGGCGTTCGAGAAGTACGACTACTCGATGGCCTCCACCATCGCCGTGCTGATGGGCGTGTTCGAACTGCTCGTCATCGCGGTCACGCTGCTGCTGCGCGGCCGCCTCTACACCGGCCCCGCGACGGGAGGTAAGGGATCATGACCGCCGTCTCGCGCCCGCGCGGGCTGCCGACGGTCCGGCCGGGCGGCTGGGCCGTCTGGCTGTTCGTCGCGTTCTTCCTGCTGAACCTGGCCGCGCTGATCCTGTCCGTGGTCGTGAACTCGTTCGGCACGAAGTGGTTCGGCGGCTGGCTGCCGGAGGGCTTCACCGGCGCGTGGTACTCCGACGCCTGGGCGGAGTTCGCGCTCGGCGACGTGCTGACCGCGACGCTGGAGATCACCCTGATCGTGGTCGCGCTGTCGCTACTGGTCGGCGTCCCCGCCGGCTACGCGCTGGCCCGGCGCGACTTCCCCGGCAAGCGGGTCGTGACGGTCCTGCTGCTGCTCCCCGTGGTGCTGCCGCCGATCACCTACGGGATCCCGCTCGCGACCGTCCTGTACAAGGTGCACCTGGCCGGGACGATGACGGGCGTGGTCGCGGCGAACCTCGTCCCGGCGCTGCCGTTCGTCGTGCTGGTGGTGACGCCGTTCGTGGAGCAGATCGACGCGAACGTGGAGTCGGCGGCGCGGATGTGCGGCGCCCGCACCCGGCAGGTGTTCGCGCGGGTGCTGGTGCCGCTGCTGCTGCCGGGGATCCTCGCCGCCGGGATCCTCGTGCTCGTGCGGACCGTCGCCATGTTCGAGCTGACGTTCCTGGTGGCGGACGCCGACAGCCAGACGCTGATCGTCGCGCTCTACGGCGCCGCGTTCACGCCCGGGATCCGCGCCGCCCAGGCCATCGACGCGATGGCCGTCGTCTACATGGCCCTGTCTGCGGTGCTGCTGGTCATCGCCCTGATGTTCGTCAATCCGACGCAGATCGTCGCGCAGGTGAGGGAGGCCCCGGCCGAATGAGCGCCGTCCGGTTCGACTACACGGGGGAGCGGGTGCTGGTCACCGGCGCCGCGGGGCTGATCGGCCGCGCGCTGGTGCGGCGGTTCGCCGACGCGGGCGCCGCCGTGCTCGCCGTCGACGTGGACGCCGCCGGCCTCGCGGTCCACGACGGCGATCGGCGGGTGGCCACGATGCCCGGCGACCTGGCCCGCGAGGACGTCGCCGACGCCGTCTTCGCCAGGCTCGCGCGCGACGGCGGCCTGGACGTGCTCGTCAACAACGCCGCGATGACCGGGGTGCGCACCCCGTTCGCCGACATCGGCGCCGGTGTCTGGGACGCGGTGGTCGCCGCCAACCTGCGCTCGGCGTACCTGCTGTCGGTGCGGGCGGTCCGCCACTGGCGCGACGCCGGGCGCGGCGGGGCCATCGTCAGCCTCTCCTCGCCGGGCGCGTCCCGCGCGCACGAGAACCAGAGCGCCTACGACGTGACCAAGGCGGGCATCGAGGCGCTCAGCCGGGCGATCGCCGTGGAGCTGGGAGGCCTCGGCATCCGCGCGAACTGCATCGCGCCCGCCAGCGTCGTCGGGGAGGTCCGGCCCGCGACCGACCTCCCCGCCGGCCGCACCACCGCTCCGGAGGAGGTCGCGGACGCGGCGCTGTTCCTGGCGTCCCCGGCGGCCGCGCAGCTCAATGGGCACGTCCTTCGCGTGGACGGCGGCCTGCACGCGCGTCTGCGGACCGGCCCGTCCGAGGAGCGGGGACGCGACTCCTGAGAAGCGCGCCCGTGACGGGCGGAAAACGCGGAACGGCCGCCCGCGGGGGCGGGGGGCGCGTGGGGGAGGCCCGCGTGGGCCGCCGCGGGCTGCG
>NZ_JBEZJI010000094.1:0-20357 GCF_040649435.1 Actinomadura sp. NPDC048955 | reverse complement strand
CGTCGGCTCCACCAAGCAGATCGGCCGCATCACCGTCGCCAAGGTCGAGAACAAGGGCCGCGGCTTCCGCCGCCTCCGCATCAAAATCACCGACTGACCATGACCGACGCCGCGAGGTTCGCCGACCGTCTCCGCCGGCAGGCCGAGGAGTTCCGGAAGGCGCTGGACGAGGGGACCCTGCCTGAGGGGACCCTCGTCATTAGTCGCGAAGACCTTGAGCTCTGGCGCGAAGCCACGCCCGAGGAGTGGGGCACGGGCAAGCGCGTCGGCTCCTAGAACGTCTACACGACTGAGGTGGGCGGGTGTTTGTGGGCGTGGCGCCAGGCTTGGGTGAAGCGGTCGGGGAGTGGGCGCCAGATGAACGGGGTGTGAGGGTCCTCCGCTTCGGCCGCGGTCTTCAGGTCGGTCTTCCATGTTTCCTGGGGCGGTGGGCCCTGGGTCCACGGGCCGGGGAGGAAGATCTTGCGTCCGGCGCCCCGGTGCTCGTGCCGGATCACCAGGTCGCGGGCCACCAGGGGGTCGGCGGCCTTGCGGAGGCGGGCCGGGGTCCAGCGGTTCCACTTGCGCACGTTGCGGTCCGTCGGGTCGGCGAGGGTCAGCAGCTGGAGGTAGAGCGCGGCGGAGTCCGGCGGGACGCTCAGCCGCCCGGCCACCTCCTCCACCAGGGACGGCGCCGACGCCGACGGGTCGGCCTCGTAGGCCCCCTCCGGTAGTGCGCCGGAGCGGATGCGGTGCGCCATGGCCTCGGCGCCCTTCCCGCGGAGCAGGCGCACGCGTTCGAAGGCGTGCCTGCTGTCGCGAGACGCGTCCACCACCTCGGCCAGGCGCTCGGTCCGGGCGTCCACGCCGTAGGCGGCGGGGCGGAAGAACAGGCTCGCGAGCCGCTGGTGTTCGACGAGTGAGGCGACCGTGAGGCCGTCGTCGACGTAGTCGACGGTGAGTTCGCTGGGGCCGCGGTAGGGGACGGTCCCGAACCTGTCGGTGATCACGTTCAGTTCCTGCCACGCGACGTCGAAGAGGCAGGCCGGCAGCAGCAGGCCGGGGTGCGCCAGCCGTTGCAGCAGCAGGTCGTAGGCCGCGGGTGCGCCCTCCCGGACCGGGTCACCGGCGGGAAGCTCCTCGTAGGACCAGCGAAGTCCGAGCGAGACGGCTTCGATCAGATTCCGGAGCTGGAGCGTCTCGGCGGCCGGGACGCACTTCTGGTTCTTGTACCTGGGGGTGTCGTCGGACTCCAGCCAGGAGTCCAGGTCCTTGGTGAGCAGCGGGACGGCACCGGGATCGGCCAGCCATTCGCACAGCTGCGCGCCGGTGACGTTCGGGGCCACCTTCTCGGCCGCCTGGATGGTGTCGAGGGGGGCGACCGCCTTCGTGCCGAATCGCTGCTGCCACGCCTGGGCGAGACGTAGCGCGACCTCGCTGAGGCCGCCGGGCGCCCACAGCTCCTCCGGATCCTGCGGGAGGACGTCTGCGAGGAGTTCGAGCCGGTCCTCGTCGGTGTGTCCTTTCATGTCGCGGAACCAGGCGTCTTCGAGGTCGCCGAGCGTCACCTTGAGGATCTTGCGCGCCTGCGGGGTCGGCTTGCCGCCCCTGGCGTTGGGGTGTCCGAGGAATCCGCACAGCGCCACACTCGCGGTGGTCCGGGACAAGCCGGTCTTCCCGGCCAGCAGGTCCACGGCCTTGCGGTCCCAGGGCACCGGGCCCTTGGCGCGGACCAGTGCGATCAGCCGGGTGAGCTGATCGGCGGTACCCCAGCCAAGGGGCGCGTCCGTGACGTCCACGACCCTGCCGAGAGCGGGCGGGTCGCCCTGCCCGAACGCGCGGTCGAGGAAGGACAGCTCCGGATTCTTGCGGGCGACCCATTCCGCGTCGGCGCCCCCGATCGCGACGGCCGCCCCGTGCTCGTCCCGCGCGGCGGTGACGCTCGCGGCCACGCGTCCCCTGCGCAGCCGGACGGCCGGATCCGCCATGGGCGTGCGCGACCAGAGCTCCAGAAGGGCCAGCAGCGTCTCCCGATGGTGATCGGCGGTGGCGGGCGAGACGGCCCGCAGCGCCACGGCCCCGATCCGTCCGACCAGCGGCGCCCACGGACAGGCATCGGACGTCTGCGCGGCCGCGGCGGCCGCGGGGTCCACCGCTCCGGCCAGGAACCGGCCGGCCATGTCGATGTGGGCGAGGGTGCTCCCGGACAGTCTGCCGAAGCCGTATCTCGTCACGAATTGGTTCAGCACGATCTCCGCGTTGTGCTCATGCTCGGAGAGCCGCGCGCGGTCGTCCGTCTGTCCTGTCTCGTCTGCCACAGCCGCAGTTCTACATCCCGCCGGCGACATTTACCGATCTTTCGCCCCATCCGGTCGGCCGGACGCGGGGGCTGAGCCGGGCACCGGACGGCGGGCGCCTCCGCCGGCCGGTGCCCGGCGGCTCAGGGGGACGGACGCGACAGTGCGTCCACCGAGACGAGGCCGTGCTCGACCAGGTCCACGGCGCGGTCGAGGGCGGTGCGCATCGACAGGGGGTCGTAGCCCTCGCGGCGGCAGTGCGCGACGACCGCCTGCATGCCGCCGACCGCGATGCCCGCCGCGGCCACCGCGTCGATCTCGGAGATGCCGGGGCACAGTTCGCGCAGCAGCGCCTCGATCGCGTCCTGGGCGTCGGTCATGCGCTGCAGCGCCCGGGCGCGCAGGGCGGGGCGCTCCAGGATGAGGGCGACCTGGACGGGGCCGTAGTCGCGGTGCTCCGCCGCGATCGCCTCCAGGACGGCCACGATGCTGCGCCGGATCGTCTCCATGGGGGACTCGCCGGGGGTGCGGCGCAGCCGCTCGGCGACCTCGGCGAGCCGGTCGTCGATCTCGGCGAAGATCACGTCTTCCTTGGAGGGGAAGTAGCTGAAGAACGTGCGGGGCGAGACGTCGGCGGCGGCCGCGATGTCGGCGATCGTCGTCTCCTCGTAGCCGCGCTCGGCGAACAGGCGCAGCGCGGCCGTCGCGATGGCCTGCCGCGTGCGCATCTTCTTGCGCTCCCGCAGCCCCGGCCGGCCGGCGTCCTCCTCCATGTGACGGACATTACCATGGCTGCAAAGTTGCATCTGTTGCAAAACTGCATGCGGTGGGTGTTTTCTGCGGGCATGGCGCGATTCCTGGAGGCACTCGGACGGCTCTGCGTGCGACGGCGCCGCGCGGTGTTCGAGCTCTGGGTCGCCGTGATGCTCGGCGCCGGCGTCCTCGGGCTGATGCACGGGGGCATGTTCGTCCAGCAGAGCACGCTGCCCGGCACCGAGACCCAGCGCGCCCTCGACACGCTCGGGCAGGACTTCCCGGCGATGACCGGGCCGACGGCGACCGTGGTGTTCCACGAGACGCGCCAGGCCGCTCCCGCCGACTGGAGGGTCGCGCTCACCGTCGGCCAGTCGATCGAGAACATCTCCAAGCTCGACAGGGTCGCGTTCGTCGAGAACCCGTACGCGCAGGGGATGGGCGGCCTGAAGGACGATGCCGCCGTCGTCGTCCGGCTCAACTTCACCGGCACGATGAGCGACGTCGGCCACGACGACCTCGACGCGCTGAACCGGGCCGTGGAGCCCGCGCGGATGGCCGGGCTGGAGGTGAAGTTCGGCGGGATCGTCGCGATGATCCTCAACCAGCCGAAGGGCGGGCCGCAGGAGGGCGTCGGGATCCTGCTGGCGATGCTCGTCCTGCTGCTGGCGTTCGGCTCGTTCCTCGCCGCGGGCATCCCGATCGTCGTGTCGCTGTGCGGGATGGTGGTGGCGTACTCGCTGATCCACTTCCTCGCGTCGATGTTCCAGATCGCGCCGACCGCGCCGATGGTCGCCGCGATGCTCGGCATCGGCGCCGGGATCGACTACGCCCTGTTCATCGTCACGCGCTACCGGCAGCAGCTCGCCGAGGGCGACGGCGTCGAGACCGCGGTCGGGCGCGCGATGGCGCACTCGGGCCACGCGGTCGTGTTCGCCGGCGGCACCGTCGTGTTCGCGATCTGCGGGCTGTTCCTGTCCGGGATCGCCTTCATCGGACGCATCGGGATCGCCGCCGCGCTGGCCGTCGCCATCATGGTCGCCGCCGCGCTGACCCTGCTGCCGGCGATCCTCGGCGCCCTCGGCCCGCGCATCGACCGCTACCGCCTGCCCCGGGTGCGCCCGGACCGCGCCTCCGCCCGCTGGACGGCCTGGGGACGCCACGTCGACCGCCACGCCTGGCCGTACGCGATCGTCGCGACGCTCGTCCTGCTGACGCTGTCCGTCCCGACGCTCAGCCTGCGGTTCGGGGTGATGGCCGACAGCATGTCGTCCCCGAAGATGGAGGCGCGGCAGGCCTACGACATCGTCGCCGAGGAGTTCGGCGCGGGCCATTACAGCCCGTTCATCGTGGTCGCGAAGGTGCCGGGCGAGGAGAGGCGCGCCAAGCCGAAGCGCGTGGTCCCGACCGTCAAGGGACGCGGGGGGCTGTCCGGTCTGACGGGCCCGGCGGCCGCCGGGCCGAGCCCGTCGCCGGAGCCGGCCCGTCCCAAGGGCGCGCCGGACATGAGCAGGAAGCCCGACAAGCGTGCGGTCCTGCTCGGACAGGAACTCCAGCGGAAGCTCTCCGAGGTGCCCGGCGTGGTGTTCGCCAGGGAGCCGATCGTGACCGGGACGACGGCGATCGTGCAGGTCGTCCCGCGGGACGCGCCGCACGCCGCGTCGACCACCGACCTCGTCCACCGCCTGCGGAACGTGGAGATCCGCGACGTGCGGGAAGCCCATCCCGGCACCCGGATCTACCTCGGCGGGGAGAACCCGGCGATCATCGACATCGCCGCCACGGTCGGGGACCGCATGCCGACCGTGGTCGTCGCGGTGGTGGGCGTCGCCGTCCTGCTGCTGGTCGTCGCGTTCCGGTCGGTGATCGTCCCGCTGAAGGCCGCGCTGATGAACCTGCTGTCGATCGGGGCCTCGTTCGGCGTCGTCACGGCCGTCTTCCAGTGGGGCTGGGGCGCCCGGCTGCTCGGCGTCGACCAGGCCATCCCGATCATGTCGTTCATCCCGCTGTTCATGTTCGCCCTGATCTTCGGGCTGTCCATGGACTACGAGGTCTTCCTGCTGTCGCGGATCAAGGAGGAGTACGACCGGACGGGCGATCCGCACGAGTCGGTCGTGACCGGCATCGGGGCCACCGCCCGGCTCATCACCTCGGCCGCGCTCATCATGATCTTCGTGTTCGCCAGCTTCGTCCCGCAGCCGGACCCGATGGTGAAGATGATGGCCCTGGGGCTGGCGGTCGCCGTCGCCATGGACGCGACGATCGTGCGCCTCATGCTCGTCCCGGCGCTGATGAGCCTGCTCGGCCACGCCAACTGGTGGTGGCCGGGACGCTCCCGCCCGGCCGCGCCGCCGCCCCCGGAGCCCGTCCCCGAGCAGCTGGAACTGGAGCTCACGACCTGACCTCGGTCAGGGACCCGTCAGGGGATCTGCTCCACGCGGACGCCCGGCACGGACGTGTAGAGGCCGGGGTCGGCGGTGACCAGCGGCCAGCGGCGCCACCGGGCGGACCAGGCGGCCTGGGCGGCGTCCATGCCGAGGTTCGGGATCGTCGTGACGAGCAGGCCGGTCTGCTGGGCGATCACGTCGTCGAGGTCGTCGACGTGCACGACCTGCATGCCGGGCAGGCGCTCCAGCACGGCGCGGCCGTGGTCGGGGACGAGCTGCCAGGCGCGGGCCAGCGACGTCGCGGGGATGACGATGGTGGCGTGCTGGGCGATGGACGCCCGGAGCCGGGCGCGGACGTAGACGGTCTTGCCGGTCGCGAGGTCCAGGAGTGCGGTCGCGTCGAAGACGTGACCGGTGATCACGCGACGTCCCGGCGGGACGAGGGGCCGCCCTCGACCAGCCGGTCGACCATGGCCTGCTCGTCGGGGCTCGGAGGCCCGAACAGGTCGTCGAGCTGGGACGCGTCCCGCAGGTAGGCCAGTTTCAGCCGCGCGCCGTCCGCGAGGAATCCCGACACCGAGGCGATCTTCTTGTCCTCGGCGAGCCCCTGGAGCGTGGCGGCCAGCTCGTCGGGCAGCGTGATGTTGAGTCTCGCCATGGGGCACACGATACACACTCCGATCCCCTCCAGTGTGTACTCGGGGCCTCTCGGGCTTCGCGGGACGCGGGGCAGGAGATTCGGCGGTGAAGTGTCGATCTGGCCGAAGTCCGTTCGTGTGGAGGGCGGAACACAGGTGCCCGAAGAGGACGGTGAGGAAGATGGACGAAGTACGGACGCTGCTCGACGGCCGTGGACTGGTCGAGTCGCCGCGCTGGCACGGCGACCGGTTGTACTTCTCGGACTGGTCCGCGGGCGAGGTCGTCGCCGTCGGGCCGGACGGTGCGGACGAGGTGGTGGCGCGGGTCGCGTCGCTCCCGCTGTGCACGGCGTGGCTCCCGGACGGCCGGATGGTGATCGTCTCGTCGCCGGACGGGCGGCTGCTGCGCCGGGAACCGGACGGATCCCTGGTCACCCACGCCGACCTCGGCAGGCCGGGCTGGAACGACGTCGTCGCCGACGGGCGCGGCAACGTCTACGTCAACCGTCCCGGTTTCGACCCGATGGCCGGTGAGGAGTTCGCGCCCGGGGCGGTCGTCCTGGTGCGGCCGGACGGTTCCGTCCGTGAGGTGGCGGACGGGATCGCGTTCCCCAACGGCATGGCGGTGACGCCCGGCGACTCCACGCTGATCGTCGCGGACTCCTACGGCGGCTGCCTGGTGGCCTTCGACATCGGGGCGGCCGGGGAGCTGTCCGGTCGCCGGACCTGGGCGGAGCTCGGCGACGGCGTCCCGGACGGCATCTGCGTGGACGCCGAGGGCGCCGTCTGGTACGCCGACGTCCCCAACCGGCGGTGCGTGCGCGTCGCGGAGGGCGGCGAGGTGCTGCGCGTGGTCGACCTCGACCGCGGGGGCTTCGCCTGCGTCCTGGGCGGGCCGGACGGCACCACGCTGTTCGTCACGGCCGCCGAATGGCGCGGCATGACCGAGGCCGAGCCGGTGACGCCGGGCAGCGGCCGCGTCCTCGCGGTCGAGGTCGACGTACCGGGCGCCGGACGGCCGTGACGGCCACGCCGGGGGCCGGCCCGGTCCCCGGCGTGGGCAGAATCGCGTGCCATGGACATCTACGACGCCATCCACCGCCGACGCGACGTGCGCGGGGAGTTCACCGGTGCGCCCATCCCCCGGGACGTCCTCGACCGGGTCCTGGAGGCCGCGCACGCCGCGCCGAGCGTCGGGCTGTCCCAGCCGTGGGACTTCGTGCTCGTCAGCGATCCGGGGATCCGGCGGGCCTTCCACGGGCACGTCCAGTCCGAGCGCGCCGCTTTCGCCGCCACGCTGACGGGCGCCGCAGCCGAGCGCTTCGCCCGGATCAAGATTGACGGGATTCTGGAGTCCAGCCTGGCGGTCGTGGTGACCTACGATCCCGAGCGCGGCGGGCCGGCGGTGCTCGGCCGGCACGCGATCGCCGACGCGGGGCTGTACTCGGTGTGCCTGGCCATCCAGAACCTGTGGCTCGCCGCCACCGCGGAGGGCCTCGGCGTCGGATGGGTGTCGTTCTACCGGGAGCCGCGCCTGCGCGACCTGCTCGGCATCCCGGAGACGATCCGTCCGGTCGCCTGGCTCTGCCTCGGCCCCGTCACCCACCTGGAACAGGTTCCGGATCTCGAACGGCATGGCTGGCGGCGGCGCAGGGCGCTGGACGCGGCCGTCCATCACGATCGCTGGAAGGAACCGGCGGGCTGACCCGGAGGCGGACCGCCATGTACGCCAGGAAGGACAGCCCCGCCAGCAGGTAGCAGTTGGCGAGCGGGGTCAGAAGGACGTGGAAACCGTACTCGCGCGGGTCACCGTTGTGGGGCGTCCACCAAAGGGGCGAGACGGCGAACAGGATGTAGGCGGCCAGAGCGCTCTTCCGATGGCCGTTGCGGAGGAGCACCGCCAGCGCGGGGACGATCCACACCCAGTGGTGCGCCCAGGAGATCGGGGAGACGAGCAGGCCCGTCGCGCCGGTGACCGCCGTCGCGCTCAGCCAGTCGCCCCGCCTCGCCCAGAGGGCGGCGACCGCGAGTCCGCAGACGCCGACGGTCAGCGGGACGCTCGCATACCAATCGCCGACCTCGGCTGTTCCCCGCAATACGCGGGTCAGCGCGCCATAGGGCGATTGGTTGCTGATGTAGGCGACGCCTACACGTGAGGTGTCGTAGAAGGTGTTCGTCCAATACTCGCGGGACGCTTCCGGGGCGACGGCGTAGGCAAGGAAAGTGCAGACGGCGAAGGTGACGGTTGCGGTCACGGCGTCCTTCGTGCGCCTGCTCAGCAGGAGCAGGACGACGAAGACGGCCGGCGTCAGTTTGATCGCGGTCGCAATGCCGACGCCGATTCCGGCCGGACGGCCGCGCGCGACGCGATGAAGGTCGGCGAGGACCAGGCCGAGCAGGAAGAGGTTGACCTGCCCGAGGAAGAACGACTGCCAGACCGGTTGCAGGAGCAGGCCCCCCGCCACCGCGACCACGAGGGGAATCCTGCGACCGGCCATTCTCACCGTCAGCGCGCACGCCCAAGCGAAGGCCGCCAGCGAGGACAGTTGCCACAGCATGCGGGCGAGGAGGAGCGGCAGGGCGGCAAGGGGAGCGAACAGGACGGCCATGAAAGGCGTGTTGGTGAAATAGTGCCCGGCGAGCTGTTCCCGGTAGAGGCGCGAGCCGTCCGCCATGACATGCCCGCCCAGCCAGTAGATGCGGAAATCCAGCGAGTCGTAGGCGGCGGAGAAGACGACGATCCCGAGGACTTCGGCGGCCAGAACGAAAGGTGCCCAGCGTTTCACGCGGGCAACGCTTCCGGCGGAGGCGCCCGCCGCGCATCGGGCCGCAGGACACATTGGCGCAAGGCGCTTGTAGCCCGCGGGATTACGCCTCCGGGCCAATGTGCCGGGACGGGGCCGGCGGTTACGATCGCCGCATGTCAGCCCTGTCGATGCGCCGCGTGGGCCGCGGCACGGGGACGGTCCTCGTCTGGTGCGGCGCCGCCGTGTACCCGGCGGTCCTGTTCCTCACGTTCTCGCATGGGAGGTCCGCCCTCCACCAGTTGGAGATCCCCGCCTCGGCCGGGCTCACGGTCCTCCTGCTCCTGCTGCTGCGGCGGCGGGCGCTGACCGCCCACGCGATCCTTCTCCTCGCCTGGAGCTTCGCTTTGCTGTCCCTGCCGGCCGGAGGGGTCGCCGGGCTGCTGGTCCTCGTCACCGACGTCTCGTCCGGCTACATCGCGGCGACCCGCACGCGGAGGGTCTCCGTCCCCGTCGCGGTCACGACGTGCCTCCTCCAGGCCGCGGCCGTCGCCGCGTCCCTGCACGCCGACGAGTTCCTGCTGATGACGGTCCTGCTGGCGGCGGTGGTCACGTACATGGCGGGGAACGCGGTCAGGACGCGGAGCGCGCACGCCGAGGCGATGCGGGAGCAGGCCACCGCCCAGGCCGTCGCCGCCGAGCGGCTCCGGATCGCGCGGGAGCTGCACGACATGGTCGCCCACAGCATCGGGATCATCGCGATCCAGGCGGGCGTGGGCGGGCGGGTCATCGACACCCAGCCCGCCGAGGCCCGCAACGCGCTCGACGCCATCGAGGCCACCAGCCGCGACACGCTGTCCGGGCTGCGCAGGATGCTCACCGCGCTCCGCAGGGACGACCCCGGCGCGGCGCCGCTCGGGCCCGCCCCCGGCCTCGGCGACCTCGGCCGCCTCGCCGAGGCCACGAGGGACGCGGGCATCGCGGTCGACCTCCGGACGGCGGGCGAGCCGAGGCCGCTGCCGCCGGACGTCGACCTGTCCGCCTACCGGATCGTCCAGGAGGCGGTCACGAACGTCGTCCGGCACGCGGGCACCGATCGCTGCCGGGTGACGATCGGCTACGGCGACGGGGAACTGGCCGTCGAGATCGAGGACGACGGGCACGGCGGCGTGGTAGGCGCCGGATACGGCCTCGCCGGGATGCGCGAGCGGGTCGCCCTGCTGCGCGGCGAGTTCGCCGCGGGCCCGCGTCCCGGCGGAGGGTTCCGGGTGGCGGCGCGGTTCCCTGCGCCGGCGGCGGCATGACGATCCGCGTCCTGCTGGCCGACGACCAGCCGCTGATCCGCGCCGGGCTGCGCGTCCTGATCGCCGACACCCCCGGCATGGAGGTCGCGGGCGAGGCCGGGACCGGGGCCGAGGCGGTCGGGCTCGCGGCGGAGACGGCCCCGGACGTGGTCGTGATGGACATCCGCATGCCCGACATGGACGGCATCGAGGCCACCCGCCGCATCCGCGCCGCGGGGCCCGGCACCGCCCGCGTGCTGATGCTGACCACGTTCGACGACGACGACTACGTCTACGGCTCGCTCCGGGCGGGCGCCAGCGGGTTCCTCGTCAAGGACATGGCGCTGGAGGAGATCCTCGCGGCGATCCGCGTCGTCGCCGGCGGGGACGCGCTGATCGCGCCGGGCGTCACCCGGCGGCTGATCGAGGAGTTCGCGGCGCGCCCCCGACCGGCCGCGGGGCCGCCCCGGCGGATGGAGGGCGTCACCGAGCGCGAGCGGGAGGTGCTGACCCTCGTCGGGCTCGGCCTGTCCAACCAGGAGATCGCCGGGGAACTGGTCATCAGCGTGGCCACCGCGAAGGCGCACGTCGCGCGGCTGCTCGCCAAGCTCGGCGCCCGCGACCGCGTCCAGCTCGTCATCACCGCCTACGAGTTCGGCCTGGTCGCGCCCCCTACGGGCGGTAGTACTACCTGACGTGGTCAGTCACGCGGGTGTCGGATAATCTGGGGTGCGTGAAGGGTCTGGGAGAGCTTGAACGCACGGTCATGGAGGTCCTGTGGGCGCGGGAGGAAGCCGGGCACCCGGCGGCCACCGCGCGGGACGTGAGCCGTGCCCTCGCCGACGACCGGGACCTCGCGCACACCACGGTCATGACCGTCCTCGACAGGCTCGCGAAGAAGGGCTTCCTGGAACGCGAGCGCGACGGGCGCGCCTGGCGCTACCACCCGGTGGCGAGCCGCGAGATGTACGTCACCGAGCTCATGCTCGGGGCCCTGAACGAGACCGGTGACCGCGACGCGGCGCTCGCGCACTTCGTCCGCTCCGTGTCGCGGGGCGAGATCGACGTGATCCGTGAGGCCCTCGCGGGCCTCACCGGTAAGGAACCTCCGGCATGACCGGCACCGCCCTGCTCGCATTGATCTCACTGGGGACCGTCGGCGGGGCGCACCTGCTCTCCCGGGCCCGGTGGACGTGGCGCACGCCCCGGATCGGGATCGCGCTCTGGCAGGCCCTCGGGCTGTGCTGGGGCGTCGCCACGATCGGCGCCCTGCTCGGGCTCGCCCTCCTGCCGTACCGCAAGGGCGTCCTCGGCGGGCTGCCCGGCCTGTACGACGACCAGGCGGCCCGGCTCAACCCGGTGCAGGTCGCGGCCCTGCTCGCCGCGATCAGCCTGACCGGCGTGCTGCTGGTCATGCTGATGTTCGCGGTGCTGCGGGTCGTGCGGGCCCGGCGGCGGCACCGGGCCCTGCTCGCGCTGGTGTCGCGCCGCGACTCCTCGGTGCCCGGCACCCTCGTCCTGGACCACCCCGGCGCCGCCGCGTACTGCGTGCCGGGCGTCCGCTCGTCCAAGGTCGTCGTCAGCGCCGGGACGCTGGAGCTGCTCGACCGCGGCGAGCTGGCCGCGGTGCTCGCGCACGAGCGCGCCCACGCCCGCGAGCGCCACGACCTGGTGCTGCTGCCGTTCGCGTCGCTGCGCCAGGTGTTCCCGCAGTTCCGGCTGGTCGGACGGTGCCTGGACGCGGTGGAGCTGCTGATCGAGATGGCCGCCGACGACCGGGCCCGGCACGGCCGGCCGCCGCGCGAGCTGGCGACCGCGCTGCTGCGCTTCGCCGCCGCCCGCCCGGCCGCCGCTCCGTCCGGCACGCTCGGCGTCGCCTCCCACAGCGACATCCCGGTGATGGCGCGGGTGAACCGGCTGCTGGAGCCGGAGCCGCTGCCCCGCAGGGTCCGCTTCGCCGTGTCGGTCGCCGTCCCGGTCATCGCCGTCCTCCCCCTGCTGCTCCTGGTCCTGCCGCACTAGTTTTTTCTCAGTCCCGGCCCACGTAGCTCGCCTGGCGGCTCGCTACGTGACCGGCACTGGGCGAACGCGGCATCGCTTCGCGATCCGCCCGGTTCCGCTCGCCTCCGGCTTCGCTCCACCGGGCAGGTCACGCGTTCGCGCGTGGCCGAGGCCATTTCGCATCACGCCCTGACCCTCCGGCGCCGCCCGCCGTGCCGCTAGTCGGCGAGGACCGTCCCGTAGAGGCGATCGACGCGCAGGCGGATCACCAGCCGCCGGTCCTTCACCATCTGCTCCAGGAACGCCCGCTCGTCCGCCGGGTCCTCGAAGCCCGGCGTCATCGCGAGCAGCTCGCGCCCGGTCGCGTCGCCGGGCTCCTCGCTGACGGGGGAAAGCTCGGCGGAGCCCTCGGCGACCGCGAACGACAGGTTCCCGGGGCCGGACGCGTGCAGCGCGGCGCGGGGGTCGCGCAGGAGCTGCTTCACCTTCGCCCGCCCGTCCGTCGTGGAGATCCGGACCACGCGCTCGTCCGGGTCCCACGTGTAGACGACCGTGGAGACGTGCGGGTGGCCGCTCTTCCTGTTCGTGGCGAGGACGCCGAACTGCTGCTCGCCGAGGAGGCGGGACAGGTCGTCGTCGCCGATGGGCTTGGGGCCGGGTCCCTGTCCGGGGCCGTACTCGGTCATCGTGGTCTCCTTCGAGGTGGTGGGGCGTGTTCAGACGTTGACGGGGACGGACTCGACGGGCGCGGCGCCCGCCACGGGCGCCGGGCGGCGCAGGACGAGCAGCGACACCGCGAGCGCGGCGACCAGCAGGCCGGCCGAGACGGTGAACGCCAGGTGGTAGCCGCCGGTGAGGGCGGCGGCGGTGTCCCGCCCGTCCGCCCGCAGGGACTCGACGCGGGACGCGGCGAGCGTGGTCATGACCGCGACGCCGAGCGCCATCCCGACCTGCTGGACGGTGTTGAACAGCCCGGACGCCAGCCCGGCGTCCTCGGGGCGGGCGCTGGACATGCCGAGCCCGGTCAGCGAAGGCAGCACGAGCCCGCCACCGGCGATCAGTACGAACACGGGGAGCAGGTCGGTGACGTAGTTCGCGTCGACCGGGACGGTCGTGAGCCACGCCATCGCGCCGATCAGCAGGACGAGCCCGGCGACCAGGACGAACCGCTCGCCGAAGCGGTTGGAGAGCCGTGCGGACACCAGCAGCGACACGGCGCCGATCGACACGGCCGCGGGGAGCATCGCGAGCCCGGTGCCGAGCGCGCTGTAGCCGAGCACCTGCTGCATGAAGAGGGCGACGATCACCTGGAAGGAGAACATCGCCGACAGGGTCAGCAGCTGGACGAGGTAGGCGCCGGACACGTTGCGGGAGCGCAGGATCCGCAGCGGCATCAGCGGTGTCGCGGCGCGGGCCTGGCGGACGGCGAATCCCGCGAGCAGCAGCACCGACACGGCGCCGAGGCCCAGCGTGTGCCCCGACAGCCATCCGTACCGCTCGACCTTGACGACCGTGTAGATGCCGAGCATCAGCCCGGAGGTGACCAGCACCGCGCCCGCGATGTCGGCGCCGGCCGACAGCCCGATGCCCCGGTCGCGGGGGAGCGCGGGGAGGGCGAGCAGCATCACGGCGAGGCCGATCGGCAGGTTGATCAGGAAGATCCAGTGCCAGCTCAGCGCGTCGGTGAGCACGCCGCCGAGCACCTGCCCGATGGACGCGCCCGCCGCGCCGGTGAAGCTGAACACCCCGATCGCCTTGGTCCGCTCACGGGGGTCGGTGAACAGCGTCACGATGATGCCGAGCACGACGGCGGAGGACAGGGCGCTGCCGGCGCCCTGCAGGAACCGGGCGGCGATCAGCAGGCCGGACGTGGTGGCGGCGCCCGCCAGCACCGACGCCGCCGTGAAGACGGCGTTGCCGGCGAGGAACAGCGTCCGGCGGCCGACGAGGTCGCCGAGCCGTCCGGCGAGGAGCAGCAGTCCGCCGAGGGGGATCAGGTAGGCGTTCATGATCCAGCTGAGCCCGGCGGGGGTGAAGCCGAGGTCGTCCTGGATGGCGGGGGCCGCGACCGTGACGATGCTGCCGTCGAGGATCGTCATCAGCATCGTGGCCGACAGCACGCCGAGCGCCGCCCATCGGGAGCGGAGCGGGGAGAGCGAGAGGGAGGGCATTGGTCATCTCCTGTCGGGAAGGACAAGAGAGACCGTAGCAGATAGTTCCGTTGCAGACTATCTAGGACGGTTTCACTTTCGCCGCTCGCGCGCCCGCCGGGCCGGCGCAGGGGCCTCCGGCGGGGTGGCCAGATGCCCGGCGACCAGGGTGTTCAGTGCCCGGACGAGCGCCTCGCGCTGATCGTCCGGTAGCGATCCGAGGGCCGCCGCGTGGACGCCGTCCACGAGCTCCTGGCTGCGGGCGGCGACCCGCGCGCCCTCCTCGGTGACGGCGACGATCCGGGCCCGCCGGTCCCGGGACGAAGGGCGCCGCTCGGCGAGCCCGGCCTTCTCCAGGGCGTCCACGGTCACGACCATGGTGGTCTTGTCCATGTCGCCGAGCTCGGCGAGCTGGATCTGGGTGCGCTCGTCTTCGAGGGCGTGCACCAGGACGCAGTGCATGCGCGGGGTCAGCCCGATCTCGGCGAGCGCCGCCGTCATGCGGCCGCGCAGCACGTGGCTGGTGTGGTCGAGCAGGAACGACAGGTCGGTCTGCGTGCGTGCTGGGGCCATCGAGGTCATGCGTCCAGCCTACCCAAGATGGTTTCGTTCTAGATTATCTGGCAGCCCTCGCATCGCGTGGGCTAGCATGAAGGGGTGAAGCGCACCGCATGCCTCGGCTGGTGGCCGTCCTAGGACGGCCACAGTGACGCATGCGATCGGGCCGTCCGCTGGACGGCCCTTTCTCTTCCTCGGTGAACCGGGCCGGACCGGCGGGACGGCCGCAGACCCGACGAGGAGGACCCCATGGACATCACCCCCGAAGCCCGCAGCCGCGAGCTGGAGGAACGCATCGCGGTCGACCCCGGAGCCTTCCGGATCCTGACCGGCGACCGCCCCACCGGCCCGCTGCATCTCGGGCACTACTTCGGCACCCTGGCGAACCGGGCGCGGCTCCAGCGCGCCGGCGTGGAGCTGTTCGTCCTGGTGGCCGACTACCAGGTGCTCACCGACCGGGACGTGGCCGACCGCCTCTCGGAGTACGTCGAGGGCCTGGTCGCCGACTACCTGGCCGCCGGGATCGACCCGTCCACGGCGACGATCTTCCGGCACAGCTCCGTCCCCGCGCTCAACCAGCTCATGCTGCCGTTCCTGTCGCTGGTGTCGATCGCGGAACTGAGCCGCAATCCCACGGTCAAGGACGAGATCGCGACGTCCCGCCAGGCGGCGGTCAGCGGGCTGATGTTCACCTACCCCGTCCACCAGGCCGCCGACATCCTGTTCTGCAAGGCGAACCTCGTGCCCGTCGGCAAGGACCAGCTCCCGCACCAGGAGGTCACCCGGACCATCGCGCGCCGCTTCAACGAGCGCTACGGGCCCGTCTTCCCGGTGCCGGACGCCCTGCTGTCGTCCGCCCCGCTCCTGCTCGGAACCGACGGCCGCAAGATGAGCAAGAGCCGAGGCAACGCCATCGCCCTGTCCGCCACCGAGGACGAGACGGCGCGGCTGATCAAGCGGGCCGTGACCGACGCCGACCGGACCATCACCTACGCGCCCGAGACCCGCCCGGAGGTCTCCAGCCTGGTGCTGCTCGCCGCGCTCTGCCAGGACCGCGACCCGCACGCCGTCGCCGCCGAGATCGGCGACGGCGGGTCGGCGGCGCTGAAGAAGGTCGTGACCGACTCGGTGAACGAGTTCCTGCGCCCGATCCGCGCCCGCCGCGCCGAGCTGGCCGCCGACCGCGCGTACCTGCGCGGCGTCCTGGCCGCGGGCGACGAGCGCGCCAACGTGGTCGCCGACCGCACGCTGGCGGAGGTCAGGGAGGCGATGGCGTCGTGAGGGCGGGGCGCCTCAGCGCGGGGCGAGGCCGTTGAGGACGGCCGCGACGAGGTCGTCCACGGCCTCCGGCGGCACGCGGTGCGCGAGGCCCTGGCCCTGGAACAGCAGCGACAGCACCGGCTCGTGGCAGGCGCCGACGATCATCGAGGCGGCCGCCTCGACCCGGGCGTCCGGGGCGAGGCGGCCGAGGTCGCGCTCGCCGCGCAGGTAGGAGGCGAGCCGCTCGTTCCAGGTGCCGCCCCCGTCGCTCAGCGCGGCGAACCGGGCGAGGACGGCCGGGCGCCCGACCAGCCCGGTCAGCGCGGGCAGCAGCCCGTGGTGCAGGGCCAGGCCGTACGCCACGTACGCGCGCAGGTTCTCCTTGACCGTGCCGTCGCCGGGCTCGGGCAGCGGGCCGAGGGGGCGCATGACCGACTCGGCGTGCGCCCACAGCGCGTGCGCGAGCAGCTCCTCCTTGTCGGCGAAGTGGTTGTAGAGGACGCCGTCGGCGACGCCCGCCTCCCGCGCGATCGCCCGGACGGTCAGGCCCGCCGTCCCGCGCTCGGCGATCATTCGCTCGGCCGTGGCGATCAGGTGGTCGCGCAGGGTCCGGTCGCCGGTGCCCAGCGCCGCCGCTCTTCTAGGTGACATCACCCCGCATCGTAATGAGCGAGCTCGAACCCGTGCGCGGCGAGTCCGGGCAGGAAGTCCGGCCCGACGGCGTCCTCGATGTGGTGGACGCCGGGCGGCGTGCCGTCCAGGCCCCGGACGACCATCGCGGCGGCCAGGCCCGTCGCGCGGCTCTGCCGCCGTCCCGCGAACGAGCGCACCGTCCCGCCGGACGCGACCGCCACCGCGAACCCGTCGCCGCCGATGTGGACGCGGCGGAACGCGGCCCGCAGCGGGGCCAGGTCGCGGAACGGGACGAGGCGGGGGAGGAGCGCGGTCATGGCGCGCGAGTCGAGGCAGAGCCCCGTGCGGACGCGCCCTGGGAGGGAGTACTGGTCGGAGAACGGGAAGCGGTGCACGGTCCGGACGCCGTAGGGCGCGGGGAACCGCATCCGCCACGACTCCCCGAGGCCGGCGAGGGAGTCGAGCGTCCAGTCCACGGCGGACGGCCCGTGCCGGTCACCGGCGCCGATCAGGACGCCGATCTCGACGTCCCCGCCGCCGGCCTCGCGGGCCAGCAGGTTCGTGACGCCGGGAGCGAGCCCCACGCTCAGCACCGCGGCGGCGTTCCGCCCGGCGGCGAGCCCGTCCAGCTTCTCGATCCCGGCGAGCACCGCGTGCGACGCGGACACGTCGACGTAGTGGACGCCCCGGGCGAGGCACGCCTCGGCGACCCGCGCGTTGCCGATCTCCGCGCACATGACGACGGCGTCGGCGGCGAGCCGCCCCGGGTCGTCGCTGCGCAGATCGAACCGCAGCGGGAGCGCGCCCGCCACGGTGCGGGCCTTGGCGAGGTCGCGCCCGGCGGCCACCACCTCGGGGACGTGCCCGAGCAGCCCCGCGACGACCTCCCGGCCGACCGCGCCGTAGCCGCCGAGGACCACGACCCTCCTCATCGCCGCGCCGTGACCAGCCACGCGGTGCCGCGCAGGCGGACGGCGCCGTCGCGCTCGAAGGGGCGCATCGCCTCGATCAGCGCGTCGCGCACCTCGTCGCCCGCGCCGTAGTTGTAGTGGATCGGGCCCCATCCGGCGAAGAACTCGCCGGCCTCGCGGGCGTCACGTCCCCAGATCTGCTCGGCCTCGACCCTGCGGCTGGACACGCCGTGGAACCCGGCGGCCCCGAGGATCTCCCGGACGCGGCCGGTGTCCGCGAGCGACAGCGGCCCGCCGTCGTGCCCGACCGGGGCCCGGTCGAGGGGCGGGAGCGCGGCCATGATCGCTCCCATCTCGCTCTCGGCGAGCGGCGTCATGCACAGGAACGCCAGCCGGCCGCCGTCGCGCAGGGCCCGCCGGACGTTGCCGAACGCGGCGACCGGGTCGGTGAAGAACATGATCCCGAACCGGCTGACGGCGATGTCGAAGCCGCCCTCGGGGAACGGGTGCACCTGTGCGTCGCCCCGCTCGAAGGCCACGTTCGCGACGCCCTCCTCCTCGGCGAGGGAGCGGGCGCGGGCGAGCATCGGCCGGGACAGGTCGACGCCGGTCGCGGCGCCGAGGGACGCCCGCCGCGCCGCGAGCCGGGTGATCTGCCCGTTGCCGCAGCCGATGTCGAGGACGCGGTCGCGCGGCCCGATCGCCGCCGCCTCCAGCAGGGCGTCGTTGAACCCGCCGTTCATGGCGTCGTACCGGTCGTGGTTGTCGGCCCAGTGCTCGCCCTCGTACCCGTTCCACGCCTCCGCCTGGTGGGTGTTGACGATCTCCGTCATGGCTCTCCTCTTTGTGAACGTATGTTCATGAACGTATGTTCATAATGAGGGCGGGCGGCCTCCGCGTCAAGCGGGAAAGGCTCGGCGTGTAGAACGGAATTCTTCGTTCCCCTATCATGGGAGCCATGGAGACGGCACGAGCGCCCATGAGCGGGCGGAAAGCGCAGGCCGCGCGCAACGACGAGCTCATCAGGGAGGCGGCGCGGGCGGTGTTCACCGCCGACCCCGGCGCGCCGATCTCGGCGGTGGCCGAGCACGCCGGGGTCGGGATCAGCGCGCTGTATCGCCGCTACAAGAGCAAGGAGGACCTGCTCCAGAAGCTCGCCGACGAGGGCATGGACCGCTACCTCGCCGAGGTGGAGGCGGCCCTGGACGACGACGGCGACGCGTGGGAGGCCTTCACCGCGTTCATGCGCCGCTGCCTGGACATCGGCGCGGGCTCGCTCACCATGCGGCTCGCGGGCGGCTTCGAGGTCACCGAGGCGATGAGCCGCAAGGGCCGCGAGATCCACGTCGCGACGCGGCGGCTGCTGGAGCGCACCCGGGAGGCGGGCGCGCTGCGTCCCGAGATCGAGGTCGGCGACGTCTCGGTGATCCTGGAGTACCTGCACGGCATCCGGATCGGCGACGATGAGCGGATGAACCGGCTCCGGCACCGCTACCTGGCGCTGATCCTGGACGCCATGAACCTCGCGGACCGGCACGAGCTGCCAGGTCCGCCGCCGAGCTGGCAGGAGCTGGTCACGCGCTATGACGACTGAGCTGGGACGACGGGCGCTCAACCGGGCGCTGCTGGCCCGCCAGCTCCTGCTGGAGCGGCGCGCCATGCCCGCGCTGGAGGCGATCGAGCACCTGGTCGGCCTCCAGGCGCAGGCCCCGAACCCGCCCCACATCGGGCTGTGGACCCGGCTCGCGGACTACGCGCTCGACGAGGCCGGGGAGCTGATCGCCGACCGCCGGGCGCTGCGGATGGTGCTGATGCGCGGAACGCTGCACCTGGTCAGCGCCCGCGACGCCCGCGCGCTGCGGCCGATCACCCAGGTGATCCTCGACAACCACCTGAAGGCGCGGGCGGCCGAGCTGGAGCACCTCGACCTCGCGGCCCTCGTCGCGTGGGCGCGGGCCCTCCTGGAGGAGGAGCCGCGGTCCGACAAGGACCTGCGCGCGCTGCTGGCCGAACGGTGGCCGGACGAGGACCCGGCGCTGCTGGCCTGGGCCGTCCGCTGCCGGCTGCCGCTCGTGCAGGTCCCGCCGCGCGGGATCTGGGGGTCCTCGGGGATCGCCCGGCACACGACGCTGGAGAACTGGCTCGGGCCCGCGGCGCCCGACCCGTCCCTGGACGACGTCGTGCGGCGCTACCTGGGCGCGTTCGGGCCCGCGAGCGTCCAGGACGTCCAGCAGTGGGCCGGCCTCACGCGGCTCGGCGAGGTCGTCGAGCGGCTCAGGCCCGAGCTGGTCGCCTTCCGCGACGAGAACGGCCGCACCCTGTACGACCTCCCGGACGCGCCGCGGCCCGGCCCGGACGCGGAGGCGCCGGTCCGGTTCGTCCCCGACTTCGACAACCTGCTGCTGTCCCACGCCGACCGGGCGCGGATCATCTCCGAGGAGCACCGCAAGCGCGTCTTCACCGTGAACGGCATCATCCGCGCGACGTTCCTCGTGGACGGCTTCGTCCACGGCATGTGGAAGATCGAGAAGGGCCGGGGCGAGGCGACGCTGCGGATCGAGCCGTTCGCCCCCGTCCCGGGGCCGGAGCGCGCCGCGCTGGAGGAGGAGGGCATGCGCCTGCTCGCCTCAGCCCACCCCAAGGCGAAGTCGCACGGCGTGGTGTTCGGCTAGCTGTGATGTCCAGGGAGGTTGTACCGCTCGGCATCGGTGAGTCTGTCTGACAGATGAAGGCCTCCGGTTGTGAAGTGGAGCTGTCTAGTTC
>NZ_JBEZJI010000093.1:0-22505 GCF_040649435.1 Actinomadura sp. NPDC048955 | reverse complement strand
TGAAGCGTGCAAACTCCACTACGCCCGGAGGTCTTCTTGCTGATCAAACACCTACCGGTCAGGTGTCACCAAGATCATGGCCAAGTACAGCTAGCCGACGCGCTCCGCGTGCCGGTGCAACTGATCGTGGAGCCGATCACCGGGGACGCCGAAACCGATGAGAACCGGCTCGCCCTCTGGCACCACCGCCACGGGTTCAGCCCGGTGCGCGGCCGACCGGAACTGATGCACCGCCCGGCGCGATAACTCGGGGCCGCGTTCCGCCGGGTACCGCTTGCGCGTCGATCGGGTGGGCGGGAGGGGGTACAGGAACGGCTGGGGTCGGTGCCGGGCTCGTCAGGTCGGTGAGGGTGTCCAGCACGTAGGTGCACCAGGCGTCGGCGGCGCTCAGCGCGAGGCGGCCGTGCCGCGGGCGAAGCCCGTGGGGAAGCGCGGCGGGGCCGTGACCTGTGCCGTGGCTGTTGCGCAGCGCGGCCAGTGCGGCGCCGGCCGTTGAAAGGGAGCCCAGCAGCCGCCTGGCCTCCTTGACGCCGTCCACCCCGGCAGCGACGCAGACCGGATGCTCGCCCAGCGCCTTCTGGGCTTCGCTGACCAGATGCGGCATATCCGCGGTGGGTGAGTACTGAACTCGGAGCTGATTCAAGACGATCTTCGCTGTGGATTCCACGAGTTCTTTGGCGGTGCCGATGGCCAGCATCGGGTCGTCGGGCGGGATCTGCCTGATGCGGTTCAGCAGCACCACGATGACGGCGGGGTCGGTGACCGCGCCGAGGGAGCCGTCCAGGAACAGGGTCTCGGGCGGCCGGATGCGGCCGGACTGGTCAATGTCGAAGCCGTCGGTGCTCAAGGAGCGGTGCAGCCGCTGGGCGGGCAACGGATCCAGGCCGGGATCACGCGCCAGGAGCTGTTCGAACTCCCACAGCAGTTCTTCGATGGCCTGGAGGGCTCCAAGGGTTACTGCAGCCGACCGCCAGTCCAGGTGTTCGAAGCACCGCTCGGCCAGTCGGCGGGGATCTTGACGTAGGGCCGTTGCTCCTGGACGTCGGCCAGCGAGGCCAGGATCTGCAACCCCAGTGCGATCTTGGACGGCTCGACGTCAGGGTTCACAAGCTGCGTGCGCACCGCCGGCAGAGGCAGGCCCTCGCCGGTGATGACCCTGAGGAACGTCTCCGCCCCCAAGGCCTCGGCCACGTCACAGATCGCGGCTCTCGTGCGAGCCGACAAGAACGCTTTGCCCTGCGGCATCGTCTCCCCCTGCTCCCGGTGAACCGACCGCCCCCGCACGCCCCTTTTCGCCCCAAGGGCAGGCGCACGTGGCCGGCGCCCGGCGCCGACCCGATGACGCTAGCGATCAGCCGGGGCCCGGTCCAACCAGTTCCCAAACCAGGGTTCAGGGCGGGCGGGCCACCCCCAGTCAGATACACCGGACTGGCGGAAGCGCCGCGTCTGCTCCGTGGCCTGTTCGGACGCGGTGCGGACGGCCGGTCGCCGGCGTTCCCGCCTGAATGTCGCGGCCGCCCTCTACGCTCGATGCGGGAACGTTGGTCACATCATCATGATCGAGGTGGAGCATGTCCGACCGTGACGCTCGCAGCAGGTCTGCAGTCCCGGGGGGCTCCTTGCACCGTCGCCGGGGCGGTGTCGGCAAGACCACGACGACGGTGGGCCTGCCCGCCGCCGTCACCGCCGCGCTGGGCGGTGGCCGCCTCGTCGTGGACATCGACTCCGGTTCCACCTCGGGCGCGCCCCTAGGGCTGAGTGCGGAGGAGTTCTTGCGGCTGGTGACCGATCTGGTCGCGCTCACCGGCGACCCGGCCGACGATCCGGTGATCCGCGGGCTGATCGACGCCCGCGAGCAGCTCACCGACCACGCGCGCGAAGCGGCGACGGCCTTGCGGTCGCTGTCGGAGGAGGAGCTGGAGCGGCTCGGCCCCGGGGAGTTCCTGCCCGAATGGGTCGTCCGCTTGCAGGAGGCCCTGGCCGACGCCCCTCAGACCGTCTCCGGCCGGCTGCTCGGCGCCGCCGACACCGCCACGCGGATGGAGGCGATCGAGGAGGCGGCCCGCGAAGTCGGCAACCGGACCACCGCCCCGGACAGCAAGTTCCTGGACGGGTCCCCGGCTTCGCGGCAGCTGCTGGCCGCGCTCGGCGCAGTCGAGCAGCTCCGACTTGACCTCGACGCCCTACACGTCGCCATCGGCACCGCCCTGGAGCGCAGGGCCGAACTCACCGCGGACCGCTGACGACCGCGCCGGCCGCAGGCCGACCAGATCGCCGGTGCATCACCCGCAGGACACGACCACGGTTCCCACCTGGTTCCAGCGTCCGCCGTGGGCGGGTTCCCGCCGACCCGAATCAGGCTGAGGCGCGGCCGACCGAATCAGATACATCGCCCGGCTGATCTCCGGGTTCGTTGGGTTCTGGGCGGATCCACCAGTACGAGCGGTCGACGTAGTCCACCGCAATCAACTCGAACTCTCCGCTCCGCTCAGGCGCGTACGGCATCGGGCCGAACACCAGCAAGTGGTAGATCTTGCGTGCCGGTCGCTCCTTGATGACTACGTTCTGCGCGGCGTTCAGCACCTCGATGACACGCCACCTCAGTGGGGCGTTGGCAAGGCGGACCTCGGTCGGCTTGCGAGGCAGCCCCTCGTGGCTAACGTAGGCAGGGAACTCTCGCACACCCCAAATGATCGCACAAGCGTTCGAATGCCCGGCAGGCGGAGGCGGTCCAGCAGGGCTTCGTCTGCCTCGCCGAGCGGACCGATCTCCGTGATGTTCGCGTGGTCGACGGTGTGACTCACGCCCACGTCGACGCCGGCCGGGCCGTTTGTCTGCGTCTTGGACCGTCGCCATCCATCGATGGCCGGCGACGGCCGCGGGCCGACATCGTGCCCGCCGGGTGCTCCATCAGGGGGGCGTGCGGTCGGGCCTCCATCAGGGTCCCTCGGTGTCTTCGAGGTCGTCGGCAGGCTGGCCGGTCGTGGCGTAGTTGACGCCGGGAACGAAGGGGTTGTCGTGGTCGAACTTGATGCGGCGTGCTCCGGGGGCGGCCGTGGCGGGCAGGTCGTTGTCCGCGATGATCAGCTGGAACGGACGGGAGGGGGCCGCCGTCCCGTCGCGGGCTTCCTGGAAGGTGGAGAAGTGCTCGTAGATGCGCTGGGCGAGCGCCCTGTCGACGGCGTTGGCGCCGAGGTTGCGGCGAGGTGAGTCGATGATCAGCAGGCTGGGCACGTGGGTGGCTCCGATGCTGAGGGCGTAGCCGAGCAGGGCGACGTGGTAGGCGATGTTGATCGCTCCGCGGACCCCGCCGCCCAGGCCGTCGAATGCATCGCCTTCCACGATTGGGAGGTAGGTGTCGGAGTCGATACGGGCCTCTCGCTCGAACCACGGCGGCCTCAGTTCCCGGACGACCTCACGGAAGCGGGTGCTGAACTCCTCCAGCCGGTGACGGTAGCGGGTGGCGGCGTCATTGGCCGCGGTCAGCGCGGCGGCCGCCTCGGTCCGCTCGCTCGTCAGGGTGTTGCGCTGCTCATGGAGGCGAGCCAGCCTCTGGTGTGGTTCCAGGAGCCGCTTCAGCCCCTTGATCAGTTCGTCCAGCCGTGCAGCTTCGGCCATGGCCTCGCCTAGGGCTCGCGCGAGTTCTTGCGGGTCCTGGGGTTGCTGGCCGCCGTTCTCGGATGCGCCGGCCGGACCGGGGCGGGCAGGCGGCTCGGGTTCCAGGCACAGCTGGCAATGTCCCTTTCTCGGGGTTCGGCGCCGCAGGTCGGTTCGGCACCGTGGGCACTCCGGCCAGGCGCCGCCCCCCTCCGAGGGGCGTCTGACTGCTTGGGCCCGTTCGGATCGGGCGCGCAACTCCTTCACTCGCTGGGCCGCCCGCCGGGCATCGGACACTGCCTGCCGCATCTCCTCCTTGAGCTCGTCGGCGTCGGCGGGATCCTCACTCACGAAGGCCTCGATGGTGAGGATGCGCCTCTTCATCTCGCTCAGCCGCCGCTCGAGGTCGGCGAGGCGGGTTTTGGCGTCCTCGACGCGCGCGTCGGAGATCCCCAACACGAGCTCGAACACGGTCTTGCGCGCGGCGTTGTGGGTGAGGTGCCGCATGATCTGGCGGTCGTTGTCCTGCTGACTGATGTAGAACAGCGGGAGAAGGTCACCGAAACCGGCGTGGCGGCCCTGCGGCCCTCCGAACCGCACTTCGCCCAGCAGTTTCTGGACGCCCATCTGCTCGAACAGCCACTGGGACGGGGTGGGCCCGGCCTTCCCGGCCACGTCCAGCGTGAGGATCCGCTCACGGCTGCGCCCCTCGTACACCCGGACCAGGCCGGACCGCCGGGCCATGCTGCGCACCAGGCGATACGAGGACCCTTCGACATTGATCGTGGTCCATGCGCTGGCGACGTTCTCCCGCACCGCGCGGCGGAAGTTGCTGGCCACACCCAGCGGATACAACAGCGTCTGGATCGCCGAGGTCTTCCCCGAACCCGCCGGACCCGTCAGCAAGATGATCGACTTGCTGCGGAAATTCATCTCGTATTCCTGGCCACCGTAGGTGTCAATCCCGTGGCCCTCGAACAGCAGGGTCGTTGTCATTTGCTCTGCCCTTCAGTGCGGCTCCGCCCCGCAAGGTCCCGCTGAGCATCCACACTCCGGTCACGACCCGCCCCGAGCATTACCGAAACACGACCCGGCCATCGCCTCCCCCCGACCGACGTGCGCCCGCGGGAGTTCACTTCAGGGTGCCGCGTGGCGGCGAGCTGGAACGCCACCGTGTGGCGGAGACATCACGCGCCGACTGTCAACGTCCGCGAGGCGGACGCGCCGGCACCGCGTTCTTCTCGACCGCGCACCGCACTGCGCAGCATCGCCTCTGAGCCAAGGAAGCCTCCGACGTCGGCGGTTCGTGCCCGCCGCCGCCTTGGCCGCCGCACCGGCGCCAGGTCTACCGGCTCGAACGGCGGGCCGGCCAATTCGGCGGCGGGCATGCCGTACTGGTCCGGGGGCCGGCCTGGGCGGCGGTCTCGGAAGTAGCCATCACTTGCGCCTCGGCGAGCGGCGGGATGGGTGCCCGGGCCCTGGAGCCAGGCTCTCGGGTCCCCGCTCGTGCTGGGCGGGCTGCTGGGTGCGCCCGGCCTGGAAGTCTTGGTCTGTGTCCTGGTCTGCGGGCTCCGCGACGGCGGCGGCCGAGCTGATGTGGTCTGGTCGGCCGCCCTCCCACACCGCGACCCGGATGTAGCGGGCCGAGCCGCCTTGGCGTCCGGTGCCGTTGAGCCGGTCGGCCAGGAGCGTGTCGGCCAGGTCTTGCGGGGTGCGAGCAGAGTGCGTGGTGCCCGTCGAGGCGCCGTTCTCGGCCCTCCAGTGCTCGCGATCGTCGCTGATCTCGATGACGTAGGTGTAGACGACCGTCCCAGGCTCCTCACCGAGACCGGGGGGCTGGACCGCGCCTATGGGGGTCGCGGTTGCGAAAGCCTGCGCATCGCGGCCGGAGATTTCGCATGCCTGGGCGATATCGATCCAGGAGACGCCAGCGGCCCGCAGACCGTCGATGGCGGCACGGAGCGCGGCGAGATAGAGCTCGCGGGCGGCGGCCAGGGCGTCCAGGTCGACCGACTCCGGCTGTAGCCGCACGCCCGGCGGGGGACCGCCGTCGCGTAGTTCCAGGGCTGCTTGCGCGCTGCGGCGCAACAGGGCCAGTGTTTGACCGAACGCCACGATGCCGTGGCCGGTTCCCCGCGTGACCCACCACCGGCCGTCGCGCACCACAGGCAGCGCAACGTGCGGAGTCACCTGCGGCGGGGCGGTGCCGTCCGCGGCCGGGCCGGCGCCGAGCGGGAGCGGTTGGCCGCTGCTCATCGGCTCGCCTGCAGGAAGTCGACGAGCTCGTCGGCCGCCGCAGGCGGGAGCTGCCCGCGCGGCACCACGATCTGGCGGCCGTCTACCTCCAGCACGACGTGCTCGTCGCTCTCGCGAGCGCGGGTGAGGGTCACGCCGCGCTCGTCGGCGGCGGCCTGGACGCGGCCCCAGCCGGAGCGGCGGCGCTCCCGGATCTGCTCGGTCACCTTCTGGGTGGCGTGCCACTCCTCCAAGGTCACGACCGTAGGATGAGCCGGCCGACTCGACCAGATCCACTCGCAGATGGGGTTGGCGCGTTCGCGTGTCCTGCGGTTCCACACTTGGTAACCGGTGTACTTGGGGTTGGCCAGCATGCGGCGAACGCTGCGTCCGCACCACATCTTCTGCCCCTCGGCCAGCGGGTGCGCCAGCAGGTCGGCTGCCAGGGCGGCGCCGATCTCGGCGTCGCCGAGGACTTTCTCTCGGCGCAGTTCGAAGGCGCGCGCGACGGTGGCCTGGCGGCGCTGGTCGGTATGCAGCGCGAGCCGGTGCTTGGGGCGGTCGCCCCCGAAGCGGTTGGCGGCCGGCGGCGCGGTGGGGTCGGGCACGGCGATGTAGCCGTACGGGGGCGGCCCGTGCCGGTACCCGTTGGCGGCGTGCTGGCGCTGGCCGCGCATCGACTGCTCGACCAGCTCGTGCCGGACGATCTCGGCGCGGACCTGCGCGTTGCGCCGTAGCTCCAGCCGCCCGGTGGTCTTGCCGCCCTGGGGCTCGTTGGCGCACAGGATGGGGATGCTCTTGGATTCGAGGTAGTGCTCGACGGTGAGGCTGGCCAGCATCTCCCGCGCGACGCGCGAGATCCGCTCGCACGCCACGCGCTCGCCCGGGCTTTCGCCGCGCTCGACCGCCTCCAGCAGGTCGTTCAGGCCGCCGTCGCGCGGCACCGGCACCTGGAGCCGTTCGTAGACCTCGGGCCCGATCTGGCTGCGCTCGTCCAGGCCGAGCATCCCCGACTCCACGTCCCAGAAGTAGCCGGAGAACTGCTCGCCGGGCTCCGGCAGTACCGAGGCCTCAGCCACCTGACCGGCGATCGAAGACCTGGGGTCCTGGAGATCTTTGGTCGATACCCGCCCCAGAAAGACCGTTCTGGAGGGCCGCGGATCCACCGCGACCTGGTAGCCGGGCAGGTCACTCAAGTCGATGGGTGCGTCGAACACGAAGGGCCTTCACACGGAACGAGGGCGTCACTGATCAGCCCGGGAACACCGGGCCTCCCACAGGTGGGACCACCCCCACATGCGTGGGGAGCACATGGCCGTCGATGCGCAGCGGCGAACCGGCCACGAACCACCCCCGCATGCGCGGGGAACACCCCCGGCTAGCGCGGGGCCGACTTCAACCATCACCACGCTGCCCAGGACCCACCAGGGGCTGGAAGTGCGGTAGATCACTCACGATGCCAGGCAAGAGCGGCAGGGCGCACCCGCAGCTCGCCCCCGGGCCAGCCCGCCCTTCAGGCCGTCCAAGCAGCAACTCGCCAAGCCCTACGAAGCAATGCCGAATTCGAAAAGGGGAGCTCGGCCGCTGACGCAGAACATGTGGTCATCGACCACCCGTGTGCGGGGATGGCCGTGCCGGGCATGGAGTTCAGCGGACCGGTGCACTGTCGTATCAGGCTGTGTCGTATTCGACCGCACGGCCGGGCGAGGGCTGAGGGATCTTCCGGCATGATCTGGACGTGGACGTGATCATGTGGGGCGACGACTTGGTAGGCCCGCTGGTAGACGCGCACCGACCGGCTGATGTTCTTCAGGCGGCGGCGTTGTGCATGGCCGAGGAGTTCAGGCCGGACGGGTTTCGATGGATCAAGTCCCGGCGCTGCTTCGGGAGGCGGGGCCACGGCGGGCGCGTCGAACGGATGACGCTGGAGCCGAGCTATCACAACAGGTCCGGCTCGTTCGTCACGTTCGCGGTGGCGCAACTGCATGTCGACGAGCCCGACCTGGGAGACTGGCGCACGGCCAACCACCTCCTGACGGTGATCCGCCCAGACGGCGCGCTGGATGTCCTGTGCGCCACCAGTTGCTATGACCTGGCGCGGGTCGGATTCCACAACACCGTTTTCCTGACCCGCCCGGACAAGCGCGTAGCCCACCTGACGGCACTGTGCGAGCAGATCAGGCAAACCGTCCTTCCCTGGTTCGCGAGCACAAGAGACCCCCAGCGGCTCGCGGCCCTTGCGCCCGAGGCGCTCTTGGGGCCTTTCGCCTTCGCCCCCGACCTCGTCGAGTTCCTGGTCCTGCGCGGACAGCGCGAGCAGGCCCGGTCGTTGATCGAACGCGTGCTGGAGCTTGACCCAAAGCAGCGCGAGGCATTTCCAGAGGGCCGCCTTCTCGCCGGACAGGGCCTTGCCGGTCGGCCCCGCTGGCACACCCCTCAGGTCCTCGGCTGGACCAGCGCCGTCCTTGATCTGAGCTGACGATCGTCCCCGGGCGAACACGCGGCAAGACGACCCCGCTCTGACCGAATCGCTGCCCTGCCGTGTTCGGCGGAGGCGCATGCAGGTAGTGACTTCGGCGTCTCGGGCAAGCGGACCGCGCCGGCTCCGCGACGACCATCACCCGCCGGCTACAGGCGATCGCCGCGAAGATCAGGCAGCAACTCGACGCGCCTGTCAGAGGCCCGATGCGCCGACAACGAGGGCGGCCTCCGTGTGGGACGACTCGCCTTACCTGGTGCCGGGAAGCGTCATCCCGACGGGTGATCGGGCATACCGTTCGGCAGCCCCACAGGCCTGCGCCCCGTCGCTTGGGTGAAGGTGACCGCGGCGCCCATGGATTCGGCGCCGTCGAAGATGACAACGCCGTCCTCGAAATGGGCGCCGCCGAAGTCGACCCTGGCGCCCGTGAAGCGGGCGCCGCCAAAGATGACCGTGCCGCCCGTGAACTGGGCACCGCCGAAGTCGACAGTGCCGTCCTCGAAATGGGCGCCCCCGAAGATGACCAAGCCGTCGGTGAAGCGAGCGCCGACGAAGTCGACCGCGCCGCCCGTGAAGCGGGCGCCGACGAAGGTGACCAGGCTGGCGTTGAAGACGGCGCGGTTGAAGTCACCGCCGTCGAAGATGACGTCGGTGAAGTCGAGGTCGTGGCCCTGCCAGGAGACCGCCACGCCGTCGCGCAGGTGGTTGCCGATAATGCGGATGACGGTGTGGCGGACTTCGCGGGTCGCGCGGAAGGCGGCGCGGGCGCGTGCGTGCTCGACCAGGTCCTGACCTTCGGCGGGTTCGTCGCCGGGGTCGGGCTCATAGGGCAGGCGCAGGAAGGCGCACAGGACGTCGATGCAGGTCTGGCGGGACTCGTGGGTGCGGGAGTCGTCGGCGAGGCCGGCCAGGGCATGGACTCCTCCCAACTGGATCGCGGGCGAGGGATCGCCGAGTTGGGCTACGGCAGCGGTGAACCGGTCGGTGCGCTGGCCCTGCTCGGTTAGCTCATGCGTACGGCGCTGAGCCTCCTCGCTCTGCCGCAGGCCATCTTGGGTCAGCTCGAACGTCCGAAGCTGAGCGATCTCTGTGGCCTCGGCGGAACGCCCGGCCGCGTCGACCCCCTCGATCGCGGCCTGCGCCGACCGGCGCGCCGAGGTCGCGTTCGAGGCGGTGTAGTAGATCGCGACCGCGGCCAGCAGTCCGGTTCCCATCGCCATCGCCCGGCCCCGCACGGTGTCCAACGCGTCCGCCAGGTCCTTGCCCACCAGACCGCCCGCCCCGCCGACCTTCACCCCGTCGACGTGCACCAGCCACCACTTCGCGCCCGGCCCCAGCACCCACACCACCGCGACCGCCACCACGGCACCGGCCACCAGCAACACGACCCGAACCGCATGCACCCGCCACCGAACGCTCTCAATCGCTGCTGTTTCCGCCACCTGGCCCACGCCGTTCAGACGCCCGCGCCGCTCACCGCGTTCACCCGCTCGCCAGCTCCCACCATGCCCGGATCCGGCCACAAATGCGGCCTGCTTCAAAGCCGGTTCCAAACCCGGCGGCATGTCCTCTCGTGAGCGACTGATCAACGGCGGAGCCGACCGGTCCGGCCGACGACGTGCCCTGCGATCGGCACCTGAAGCCGCGGGTGACCTATCACGCCAACGGCGCGACCTACCGCACCGACGCCCAGGGCCGCCCCGAGACCGCTGAGGCCCAGAACCTGACCGCCTCGACCGCCGACCGCGGCCCGTTCCGGCGCACGTTCCTGCGCGTCACCCGCAAGGGCAACGAACCCCGCGACCTGGAGATTTCGCGCACCCAGGCCAAGCTCATCGCGCGCTACCTGGACTGCCGCGCCAGCGGCCCCCTGCTGCGGCGACGCCCTGACCCCGCACGTGTGGCGCGCCTCCCGGATCACCCACATGCTCGACGCGCTCTACGAGCAAAACGCTCAACAGCCAAGGGGAGCGGCTGGACCGGTCCGGCGCGCTGTGGATCAGCGCCAGCCTCGGCCGCGCCGCCGGCGTGCTGAACCAGGCGCCACCGCACTAGGCCGAGCGCGGCCGGAGCGCGGCTCCTGTCCAGCGGACCTGCCCGGTGGCCTGTGCGTCGGCGCGGAGTGCGGCATTCTGGCCGTGTTGACGAGAGGCGTTCGCAGCCCTGCACCACCCGTGCAGAGCGACAGGAGTCCTGAGCCGCTCCGGATTCGGGCGCCTATTACGACCTGCGCGAAAGTGGGTGTTGCGGTGACCGAGGTGAATCTGATCCCTGCCCCCCGCCGGTGCGAACGGACGGGAGAGTCCGGGCCGTTCGGGGGGAACGTGCACACCGGCGTCGATCCGTCACTCGGGCTGGAGGCGTACCGGCTGACCGTGTCGGCCGGCGGCGTCGAGATTGTGGGCGGCGACGAGGCCGGTGTGTTCTGGGGCCGTCAGACCCTGCGGCAGATGCTGGGCCCGGACGCGTTCCGCCGCGCCCCCGTCACGCGGGGCCAGGTCACGGTGCCTCACGTCACCATCGAGGATGCGCCGCGTTTCGCCTGGCGGGGCTTCATGCTCGACGTCGCACGCCATTTCCTGCCCAAGGACGACGTACTCCGCTATGTCGACCTGCTGGCCGCCCACAAGCTGAATGTCCTGCACCTGCATCTCACCGACGACCAGGGGTGGCGCGTCGAGATCCGGCGGCACCCCCGGCTGACCGAGGTCGGGGCCTGGCGGCGGCGGAGCCGCCTGGGCTGGGGCGAGCCGCCGCTCTGGGACGAACGGCCGCACGGCGGCTTCTACACCCAGGACGATCTGCGCGAGATCGTCGCGTACGCGGCCGAGCGGCATGTCACGGTCGTCCCCGAGATCGACCTGCCGGGCCATTCGCAGGCGGCCATCGCCGCGTATCCCGAACTGGGGAACACCGACGTCGTCGACACCGCCGCGCTGGAGGTCTGGACCGACTGGGGTTTCAACCGCAACGTGCTCGCCCCCACAGCCGCGGTGCTGCGTTTCTACGAGGACGTCCTGGACGAGGTGCTGGACATCTTCCCCAGCCGCTTCGTTCACATCGGCGGGGACGAGTGCTTCAAGGACCAGTGGCGCGACTCCCCCACGGCCCAGGCGCGCATCCGTGAACTGGGGCTCAGGGACGAGGACGAGCTCCAGTCCTGGATCATCCGTCACTTCGGGGACCGGCTCGCCGCGCGCGGTCGTCGCCTCATCGGCTGGGACGAGATCCTGCAGGGCGGCCTGGCGGAGGGGGCCGCGGTCATGTGCTGGCGGTGGTACAGAGGCGGCATCGCCGCCGCCGAAGCCGGTCACAGCGTGGTGATGTGTCCTCAGCAGGAGGTCTACCTCGACCATGCCCAGGCCCACGGCGCCGAGGAGCCCGTGCCGTTCGGGTGGGTGCACACGCTTGAGGACGTCTACCGGTTCGAGCCCGTACCGCCCCGGCTGGCCGGTACGCCCCACGCCGCCAACATCATCGGCGCCCAGGCCAACCTGTGGACCGAGGTCGCCGAGGACCGCGGCCGGGTGGACTACCAGGCGTTCCCCCGGCTCGTCGCGTTCGCCGAAGTGGCCTGGTCGCAGCTGCCCGACCCGGAGGAACGCGATTTCGACGATTTCGAGCGCCGGATGAGCTCGGCGCACTATGCCCGTCTGGACGCGCTGGGGGTCGGTTACCGCCCTCCCGGCGGGCCGCGTCCATGGCAGCAGCGCCCCGGCATTCCGGGCCGGATGCATGCAAAGCCTCGGAAAACCTGGCGGATGGCGGACTGAGTGCGCGGACCCGCGCGGGCCTGGTCACCGCCGGGGCCCCGGCGACCGCTCAGGAATCGCCGTGCTGGTGCTGTTCGGGCAGGCGGCTCTCCGGGTGCACCCACAACAGGACGTTGTCCCCAAGCCCGGCGCCTTCCGCCTCCCGCTGCCGCCGGAAGAACGTGAGGATCTCCCGGTCCGAGTGACGCAGGCTGAAGTGGGTCAGAACGAACAGCGTCTCCGGGTGGGCCTCGACCACGGGTCTGAGCCGGCTCCACACCGTGTGCCCCACCCGATTCGCGCGGTCCATTTCGGCGTCGTCGAGAAAAGTGCACTCCGTGATGACGACCGGATACTCGAAGAGCCATGGGTTCCGCTCGAAGACGCCGACGTGCGTGTCACCGAGAAAGGCGAACAGCGGGCGGCGGACCGCGACGTCGACCTCGGTCCCCTCCGCGCGGTGCCGAGCCATGAGCCGCCCGAACTCCTTGCCCCGTCCCTCCCGCACCAGGGACCGCCGCAGTTCCTCGAACTCCGGGCGCAGCGCCTTGCGCTGCTCCGAGAAGGCATAGCCCACACAGGGCACCTTGTGCTCGCACTCCACCACCCGCACATGGTGTCCCCGGCGCCCGAAAACGAACTCGTCGTCCCCCCGGACGCCGTGCAGGCGGTGGCCCCCCGCCAGCGCGGGGTCGAATCCCGCCCCGTGGTTCAGCTCGGCGGACGCGCGCAGGTAGGACTCCACGTACGGCACCGCCTCGGCGGGCAGGTAGACGTCAGGGCCGGGCGTCCTGGAAGTCAGGAAGTCGAGATCCTTGGAGTGGTCGTGGTGGGTGTGGGTCAGGAACACCGTGTCGACCTGCCGCCCCTCGCACAGTCCCGCGTCGAGGCTGCACCTCAGCTCGGGGATATGGAAAAAGGTCTTGTCGTTCGCACGGGAGTAGCCGGTGAGGGTCAGCTCGGCGCCGGGAATTCGCCACGTCTTCCACTGGCGGAAGGGATGCCCTCGCTCCAGCGGTTCGGGGTGGTCGGGCCCCTGCTCCCTGATCCGCATCGTCGGGCGCCTTTCGAGAACGGTCGCGGACGGTGCCGTCGGACCATTGAGATCAAGTGTCCGCGATCGTAGCGGCCGCCCTCCGTCAGGCACACCGGTTTTTCCGGCCCGACGGCGAACTCCGCGCCCCGGAACACGACCGGCCCGGCGGGCGCCCGAAAACGTGAAAGCGCCCCCTCGGGGGCGCTTTCACGCGTCGTTCTGAGTGGTGGCGGGCGGCGTGCTCGGTCAGCAGCCGGCCCACGTCGGCGAGGGCGGGCGTGACCCGGGCCTCCATCTGGTCGTGCGAGCGCAGCACCGCGTTCGACACCACGGCGGTTTGTGTCCACCCCGAGGGAGCCGGCTGCGCTGACACCCTGGCGCTCTGTAGGAGTTCCGGCAACCCGCCGCATTCGTCTCCGTGACGTTCGAGAAGGCCGTGACTTCCCGATGAAGACTCTTCAGTGTGGGTGAACTCGCGGAGGTCCCACCAGTACGGCCGGTCGACGTAGTCCACCGCAATGAACTCGAACTTCCCGCTCTGCTCAGGCGCGTACGGCATTGGGCCGAACACCAGCAAGTGATAGACCTTGCGAGCCGATCGCTCCTCGATGGCCACGTTCTGCGCGGCGTTCAGCACCTCGACGACACGCCACCTCAGTGGGGCGTCGGTAAGGCGGGCCTCGGTCGGCTTGCGAGGCAGCCCCTCGTGGCTAACGAAGGCAGGGAACTCTCGCACGCCCCAAGGATCGTACAAGCGTTCGAATGCCCGGCAGGCCACCTCGTCTTGCTCCGGGTCGCCTGGTGCTGTGCGGGCGCCGTCGAATTCGGCGGAGGAGGTTCTCCAGCAGGGAAGTCTCCCGGTTATTCCTGAGCTTGGAGGGGGTCGGGGAGTCCGAGTTCGATGGCGGTGGGGGCGTTGTGCGGCCAGTCGGGGTCGCGGACCAGGTCGGGGTAGATCAGGCGGGTGGCGATGGTCCGCGAGACGCCGCTGTCGAGCATCGCCTGGGCTCGGTGCTGGCCGTTGTTGTAGGTGCGGTGCAGCCCGTCGCGCTGAAACCGGATCGGGTCGCTGCTCAACGAGTGCAGTGCCTGGCGTTCCCAGTCGGTCAGCTTCAACGACCCCATCTGCTCCTCGAAGTAGTCGTCCATCTCCTCGTGGTCGACACCTTCGCGATTGGCGCGGCGCAGCAGCGTGATCGCGGTGCGCGAGACCGTATGCCAGTTCCCCCCGTGGTACCAGCAGCAGGGTCTGCCGCGCCTGCGGCGCGCGAGCTGGCGCACCGCGCGGCGGTGCGGGGGAGTGCCGGCGGGCATGCAGTCGTCTTCGCGGAATGGGTCGGGCCGCGGGAACAGCGCCACCCACACCACTGTGAACCGGTCGGGGACATACGGCTCGGGCGGGCGAGGAACGTAGCCGGCGCCGCGATCGGGCGCGACATCGGCGTCGACCAGCCGGCGGATGTCCTCCAGCGTCAACCGGTAGGTGCTCGCGGCCTTGTGGTGGACGGCGTAAGGCTCGGCGCCGGGGCCGGTGACGGCTGTCATCTCGTGCAGGACGAACTCGTCCCCGCCGCGCAGGAGTTGGCGCCGGATCCACAGCGGCGGCTGCGGCTGGTCGGGGCAATGCCGGCGCCAGACCTCGGCCAGGTACCGCTCACGGCCGTTGACCAGGCTCGCGCCCTCGTTCCTCGCTTGAATGGCGACCGCGACCGGCCGCGCGCCGGGAGCGGTGAACAGTTGGAGCCGGAATGTCTCGGGATACCAAGCGCCGCCGCCGACGCAGAACATGTGGTCATCGACCACCCGGGTGCGGGAATGGCCGTGCCGGGCGTGGAGTTCAGCGGCTCGCGCCGCACGAAGATCGGGCCCGTCCGGTTCACCAGAACGCGGAGGCCGGTCCATGGAATGACCCGTCATCGGCCCACCCTGGACCGGACACGCATAGTCGTCAATGGGTCTGCCAACCGGCTATACGGGCTCTGGTAGAACCTGCCCGCCAGGCCGTCCTTGCCTTCGACCTTGACCCCGTCGACGTGCACCCACACCACCGCGACCGCCATCACGGCACCGGCCACTAGTAACGCGACCCGCGCCGCACGCTCCCGTCGCCGAACGCTCGAATCCGCACTCGTCCTCGCCTCGTCCACGATGTTCAGACGCCTGTGCCGTTCACCGCGTTCACCTGCTCGCAGGCTCGCGCCGTGCCCGGATCCGGCAAAGAGCCTCTGCGTCACGGCCGATTCCAAGCCTGGTGCGTGTCATCTCATCTGCGGCTGATCAGCGGCGGAGCCGCCCGGCCACGAGCCGCCCGGGAGCGGGTGGCGGTCATGAGGGTGTTTTCCAAGCTCATGGCAGGAAACATGAAAGCAGGAACAACCAGTCGCCGCCGGACCTGCCGATCGCCCATCCCCGGGGTGGGAGTCTCAGAGCGAGGCCTACTTGGCGGCCGCCTCGTACTGTTCGATCACGTGGGCGGGGATACGGCCGCGCTCATTGACCTTGATCCCCCGGTTCTTCGCCCACTCGCGGATCTCGGCGGAGCGCTCGCGGCTGCCCGCGGTGCGCGTCCCGCGGCCGGCTCGGGCAGCGGGCTTGCGCGCTCGGCGGGCGCTGGCCACGAACGGCTCCAGGCCGCTGCGGAGCTTGGCGGCGTTCTTCTTGCTCAGGTCGATCTCATAAGCCGTGCCGTCGATGGAGAAGCTGATGGTTTCGTCCGCGTCCCCGCCGTCAACGTCGTCCACGAGAAGGACTTCAACCTTCTGCGCCATGGGAGACCTCCTCTGGTTGCGAACTTTCGACACGAATGCGGCCAGCTGGACCGTATCCGAGTTGATCTTATTAAACCAAACAGATCGGTTTCTGTCCGCGCGCCCCGCAGGGGCGCTATCAATCGACCGCACCTTCGTCGCCATCACCGCGACGCATCATCCTCGCAGGATGGCTCCGGTCAGCGGCAAGGCGTCTCGATCGCCTCTAAACCGTGGGCCTGGGGCATTCTGGACGGCACCTGGGCACCTGCACTCTGCTGCGAGGAGCGACGGCGGCGCGCGGATCGTCCCCGATGCTGCTCGGCAAAGCCATTGCCGTGGGCACGTAACCGTTCGATGGTTTGCCCGGTATGGCCAAGCTCAACGGTCGCCGAGACCGAACGCGCCCACCAGGGCAGGCCCAGCCGACCGTCGATGCCAGCAGAGACGAAGGCGAGACCTGTCCGCCCGCCATCATCTGGTGAGCCCTGCCTAGGTACGCGCGGTGAGAGCAGCCAGTAGCCCGCTATCGGGCCTTGCGGGAGCAGGGTGAGCACGCCGGGAATGCGTCAGCCTCGCGCGCACCAATTGTTGAGCGAGCTGCTGCGCGGCGACACCCGGGTTGATGAGCGGAACGTCGAGCTGCTCGGCGAGAAATTGGTGTGCAGGATGCATCGTGGTACTTCCCAGGATCAGCACGTCGGCGCCGTCTTCCTGGATGGCCTTCGAGCAGGCGTCGAGCAGCCGCGGGTAAACGGTTTCCCGGTCGCCAAGGAGCTCTTCGGCATCGGGACGGATGCCGATATCACGGACGCTGACCAGCCGCTCGGAGATGCCGGCCGCGGCGGCGGCCGAGGAGTACAGAGCGTGCCAGGGCCGCCACATGGTCACAACGCCGATCCGGCTGCCGAGACAGGACGCCAGCGTCAGGGATGCCTGGCCGGCGCCGACGACCGGAATGGCCACCCGTGAACGCAGTGCAAGCAGCCCGCTATCGCTCATGCTATTCACCACAATGGCGGCGAAGTCTCGCTCGGCGTTCTCAGCGGCGGCCAGGACGCTCTCCACCGCGGCCAGGACGGCGACGTCGCTGATCGTGCGTTCATAATCGCTGTCGATCATGTTCGCTGGCCCGCGTGCAGGCGCGGTGAACTCAACCTCCGTGTCCCCGTCAAGGATCCCTGCCGGGAACTGCTCGGCAAACCCCTGCCATGCGTGCGGAGGGACCGCGACCGGCAACACGTGCAGAATCCGGCGCTTGCCTGTATCCATTGCGTTTCCCCTCGACGTTGCGGAGATTGCCCGCTGCTGTCAGCTTGGCTTCTTCATGTGATTGAGCTCAGCAGGCGAGTGGCTTTACGTTGTAGATCCATAACGAGCGTCCTGTCAGGTGCGTGATCTCAAAGAGAGGGCTGAAGGGGCGGTTGTCCAATTCGCTCTTTCGCGCCTCTGAGAATCCCTAACTCGCTGCCGTTTCCCTGCTCGATTCCGATGCTAGCGAGCGCGATGTCACCAGCCCTGTCAGCTAACGGAGCTCGCAAGATTCTTCTGCGTTGCAGTTGAATGTGTCCCTGACTGACGGGAGAGCCGGTACTGCAGGTGAGGACCCTCTTCTGAAGCCGGGTGGATCTGGCTCTGGACAATGCAGCCGCAGGCATGCGAGCACACGACCAGGCGGCAGGCAAGGTCGAGTCTGCGACGACCCAGTGAAGCGAGATGGTCCCGGCTCGTCCCGGCGCATGGACGGGCGTCATGGAGATCGCCGGGCTGCGGCGGGTCCAGCCACGATGAGGCCGGGGCGTCTCTTCGATCGGAGGTATGGCAGCGGGGCCGTGGATGCGGGAGCCGGTGATCGGCCCGCGGGGAGTCGTCTGGCGCGAGCGATGGTGGCCGAGTTCCGGGCGCAGCGGGGGTATCGCGGGCCGGTGCGGACGGTGACGGTGTTGACGGCCGGCAGGGTCACTGGCGGTGCCCACGGCCGGTCTGAGCGTCGGGTCAGCGTTCCGCTCGCTCGCTCAGGTCGTGCAGTGCTGCCGCGATGCTGCGGGCGAGTTGGGGGGTCAGTTCCACGGCGTCTTCGTTGTCGAGGAGGGCGAGTTCGACTTGGGTGGGGCCGGGCGCGGCGTTCAGCGGGGCCACGAACGCCTTCAAGCGCAGCTGGACGGTTGTCGGCTCACCGTCGGGGATCTTGCTGACGTCGGTGGTGAGGATGTCCACCGGCTCGCTGAGGTGATGGAACCCGTCCTCTAGGTGCGGGTAGGTGCCGGGATCGAAGTGGTCTGTGGTGCACCAGGAGGGGCAGGGCTGCAGGGTGACCTGCAGCCCGTCGCGGGTCGTGACGGTGCTCATGTACTCCACTGTCCTATGAAGCCCGCTCAGATGAGCCCTGATCGTCGGCGCCGGCGGGTCCGGCGCTCGCCGGGTCGTGGCGGAACCGCAGCTGGTGCCGGCGGCCGCGGACGGTGCCCAGCCCGAGCAGTTCCGGCAGGCTGACGCCGCCGGTGGCCCAGCGTTCCAGCTCGGCCCGGTCCAGCAGCGCGATGCGGAACTGCTCGGCGTTTCGGCGGGCCGAGCGGGTGAAACCGCCATTGGTGACCACCACCGCGACATCGGCGCGGTGCGCGGGGCCGGCGGTGCCGTTCACCTGGTAGATCACCTGGACGCCGACACTGGCCCTGATCGTGGTGTGTTTGCACTGCACCACGACCCGGGTGCCGGTAGCGGCGTGTTCGCCGATGACATCTGCGGCCTGGTCGCCGCTTCCGCCGACCCGCCGTGCGGCGATGGCGTCGCGGATCATCAGCTCGGCCACGGCGGACTCGAACACCTCCGGTGCCATCGCGTCGATCTGGGCCAGGGTGAAGGCCAGTTCGGCGCGCCGCTGTGCCCGCACGGCGGCGCGCACCGCCCGCGCCTGTCCCGCCATCCACCACACGGCGACGCCGAGCACCAGCACCGCCGGCGTCAGCCACCAGGCACTCACCAGCGCGCGCAGCGCCTCGAGGAGCAACTGCACGGCGACGCTCACGGCGAACAGCGCCACCAGCGCCGCCCCGATCCAGTCCTGCAGGGTGCGCGGCCGCCGGACCCGTCTGGCGCGGCGCACCAGCCAGGCCCGCACCTGAACGGCTGGGGACAGGCGGCCGCCCGCCCGGTAGGGGCCCGCGGTCACGGCTTGGCCGGCGCGTGCGAGGCCGGCCCGGACGGCGCGGGATCCGGTTCGGCTCCGCCGGACCCGCCGTGCTGACCGGTGACGAACAGCAGCGCCAGCGCGACCAGCCCGGCGATCAGCCAGCCGGACGTCTTGGTCCCGCCGCGCGATGACGGCGTGTTCACCCAGTGCCCACGCCGGTAGTACCTGCCCATGAGGAGCTCCTGCCCGAGCCGGATCCCCGCGCGCGGACCGCCCGCGCCGCACATCGGCTCAGACTCGTTACTGAAACACCCCGGTAAGACAAAATCCGCCATGATCCGCGCGATCAACACAGGTTATACATAAAGGGATAGACGGCTCTTACGGGAACGTCATCGGCACCTGACTCCGATGCCATCGTGTTTCCACTCATCCCACATAACGGAACGGGCGAAAATAGCGTCAGGTACTGGCGTTAATCTCTCGCACGGGCTGTCTCGGCCGCATTGGCCTGCCCCATCAGGCTCACCGCCACCAGGAGGCCGCCGCCGCGTCGCAGCTCACCGAACCTCCAGCCGATATTCATGGCCGGTGCGCTTATCCCTTCCGGCTGAAGTCGGGAGGCACCGCTTTATGGAACAGGCTTCGACTGAGAAGGCGGTACATCTAAGGTGCGGCATGAGCGACGATGCTGAGCTTGCGGAAGCCGACATTGAGGAGGCGGCGGAGGCTGCGTCCGAGGAGGAGATCCGGGAGGCGCGGGTGATCCTGCCGCTGGCCAGAATGCGCAGATGAGCCGGATGAGCGGGCCGACCTATAGGGGGCCGTGATCGGGCAGTGGACCGGTCCGGCGCCAGACGACCTGACCACATCAGAGCCGACCATGGCTTGCTCATGGCGATCGGCGGCCGGACGGGATCGGGGCTGCGCATCTGGTGCCCGGCGGCGCCGCGGCCGGCCGCACACCGGGGGCGGCCAGGTCGTGCCAGCCCGGTGCCGGGTTGGGAGATCTACCGGCGCGGAGGCGCGGTTTTCGCGACAGTTGAGCCATGACCTTCCAGCCCCCCGCGCAGGACGGCCCCCAGGCACAGGCCCGGCCGCGAGCGAACGGCCAGTCCATGGACCGGATCTGGCTGCACGGACTCGCTGCTGGCGGGGGTGCCCAGCCGGTCCGGCGGCTCGCAGCCGACATCACCGGCCGGGCTGCTAAACACGATGTACGGCTGCACGCGGGTTGGGAAGTCGCCGACGGCACTCTGGCCGATCCCGACGATCCGTTCGGTGATCCGATCCCGGTGGTGGTCGCGGGCACGGTCACGACCTGGACGGGCGAGGGCGACGGCGAGGTCCGGGCCGGGTTGATGCTGCGGGACCTGCCGCGTCCCCGGATCGGGTGGGACGGCTCGGTGATGAGATGCGAGTGGGCGCTGGTCGCCGAGGCCGGGCATCGCTGGACCCATCAAGTGGTCTCCCCGCTGCTGTGGGCGGGCCTGGCGGGCGATGACATTGAGGACCAGCTCGGTGACGCCGCCGCGCTGATCAAGAGGATGCTGGGATCGCCGCCCGTGCTGCCCCCAGCACAAGGCATGCCCATCGAGCAACTGCCGCCCGAGCGGCTGACCGAGCTTCTGGCGCGCATCACCGGACCCGGCCGCGCGGAAGGCTTGCTGATCACCACCGTGGAGGGGGGCGGGACGCTGGCCGGGATCATGCTCGCCGAGACCAAGTTCCTGCTGTGGCCGGGCTTGGTGAATCTCGTTCTGGTCAGTGAGGAGGGCCAGCAAAAACTGGCCGAGCATCTTCCAGATCGGCGTATCCCGCCTTCGGGCGCGCGCTGGTTCGCGCCGACCACCGATTCCATCGGCGACCAGACGCTGCGCAAAGGGCAGATGACGAGCCCTGGCGCCCTGGCGCGCCTGGTGGATCAGGCACTGCGGACACGAGCCGAGACGAACCCGACCGGGCTGGCGGCCGACGCGGCGGCGCTACTGGAACCCACCGGGCGCCTGAGGGTCCCTGCAGCACCCGACCGGCTGGAACTGCTGCGGGACCGCACCAGGGCACTGGCCGCGGAACTGTCCCACGTCCAGCAGCACCTGAACAACCGCACCGGCCGACTCGATCAGGTCGTACACGAGCTGAGCGTCGCACGCGAGCACGGCGCACGGGTGGAGGAGGAGCTTGCCGCGGCCCGCGAGCGTATCCGCGAGCTTGACCCCGCGGTCGAAGTGTTGACCCGGCAACTGAAAGCGGCGCACGCCGAAGCCGACCAGTTCGCCGCCGCGGCGGAACAGGCCGAGGAGGAACTCGCCGACGCCGTGCGGGACCGGGCGCGGCTCGCGCGGCTCGCGGCGTGCAGCGACGCCTCCCAGAATCCCCGATCCCGCGACATCCACGAGCCGGACCCTGCGGACTTCGGCGCGCTCATCGACGCGGCCCGGGACCGGTTCACGCTGCTGGACGTCGACGCCCTGGCCACAGACCTCGCCTGCACCCTGGACCACTTTCCGCAGGCAGCGGCCTGGCGGCGCCGCGCCTGGGACGCTCTGTCCACGCTTGAGGCCTACGCCCAGGCTCGAAGCCACCAGGAACCTGTGAGCGACCTGCTCGCCTACTGCCGCTCCGGCGCACCCGAGGTCTCCATCGCCACCTCCATCATCGCGCTCGGCGAGTACGAGCGCGTCCGAAGCGACGAGCGGTACCGGCGCGCGCGCACCTTCCCCGTCCCCGCCGACGTCGATCCCCGCGGGGAGGCGTTCTTTGGCGCGCACATCCGGCTGGGGCCAGGGCGCCCGCCCGCGCCGCGCATGCACTTCTTGGATGACACCAGCAATACAGGCCGCATCTACATCGGCTACATCGGTCCGCATCTGCCGAACCAGCGCACCAATTGAGAGACCCTCGGGGTATGGGGGGTGCGGCCGGCTGTGGCGGCCGCTAGCCGATGAGAACACGCAGAATGGCGGGAATGGCGCCGAGCGCCACTGCCAGGGCGGTGAGCACGAGCGGAAGCCGGGCCACGTCTCGGCGCGCCACGATGGCCGTCACCGCGCCGATCAGGATCAAAGCGGCGAGGCTCACAATCACGGCGGCGTTCATCTGCTCAGTCGGCATGGAAGCTCCCTGGGATCGGAGAGTGACTGCTAACGGACAGGAGCGGTCGGCCGTGGGCTCGCGATGGCTCGCCCTGCCCAGTCGAGAAGGTTGTTGGGGAGGTCGATGTCCTTCTTGTCGAGTTCTTCGATGTGCAGGGCAGCGCATCGGGCGGCAGCCGGTGCCCACCGGGCCGAGCCTGAGGTAGTGACGCACTCCGGGCGTCGGCGCTCGCGGCGGCCTCCGGATCGTCCTCGACGGCCACCGGATCACTCTCGAGCCCGGTGCCTAAGAGGTCATAACAAAATGTGTATGTTGTGCGACATGTGGTGATGGTCGGGTGTGGTGTGGGCGGGTGTGTAAGGGCGAGTAACCCCCGTGGGTCGCGTGTGACGGCCTGTGGGAGCGGGTTGAGTCGCTGCTGCCGAGGGTG
>NZ_JBEZJI010000092.1:0-22659 GCF_040649435.1 Actinomadura sp. NPDC048955 | reverse complement strand
TGTTCCGCCGGACCGTGCTGACGCCGGTGTCGACCCTGACCGGACGCGTCCGCGCCGTCTCGGAGGGCGACTTCGGGCACCGGCTCGACGTCCGCTGGGGCGGGTGAACTCGGCTCCTGCCAAGAGTTCGTTCCATAGTGCCGTCCGCTCGCGGTAGGCCGAGGGTGGCCGACCGTTTGGAGCCCTCGTCGGGCATGTCCGGTGGCCGGGCATCGCCGCCCGGCCAGAGCGAATGGCCGGCGGTCAGGTTGCGGGCGTCAGGTATCGGTGAGGACCAAGCCGATGTGATCGATGGCGTCCTGATGGATCAGAGCGCTTCCGGCGTTCGCGAGCAGTGTTCGGTTTGCCGGGGCTCGCGAGCCGCCTCCCCGGCTTGCCAGACTTGCGCGGCGGGCGCTGCTTCCACCACCTCGATGCCCTCGTCGGTGATGAGTTCGGCGAGCGCGCACGCTCGGGAGCGGTTGTCCTTGGCCGATACCAGCTCTGACGCCGCAGCCAGGCCCCGAGCTTCCGGCGGCGCCTGGTCATGCTCGCACTCTTCCTCGTAGCCGCCGGATCTGGGGGGTCTTGGATCCAGGCCAGTGCCCGCGCGAGCCCTACGTACGTCTCCTCATTTCAGGTGGTTCTTCGTCGCCGCGTTCATCACGTGCCGACACGGGTGCAGCGGCCAGCGTCCTGTTCGCCGATCTCCAACGCAGTAGCCAGTAGCGTCAAGGCGTCCGGCGATCAGCTGCGGGCCGGTCAGGCGGATGGGGCGTCGCCGATGATTGCCTCCAGCTTGTCGAGCGACTTGCGCGCCGCCGCTAGGTGATCCCGGGCCTTCCGGCGCTGGTCGTCGTCGAGGTGGCGGGCGCTGGGGGTCGCGCGGGGGACTGCGAACTCCAGGTCGGCGGCGATAACGTCGAGCACGGTCTCCAGCATCTGGGCGCGCTCGGCGGGCGTGGGCTCATACCTGGGCAGCTCGCCGCCAGCGGAGATGAAGGACCGGACCTCGGCGTGCGGATCCATCCACGTGGTCAGGGTGTCCTTGGATAGCTCGCCCTGGCCGACCAGGAGCGAGGCCGCCAGGAACCTGAGTGTCTCGTGGTGCAGGTAGTTGTCGATGAACAGTCGCTGGTCGTCGGTGAGGTCACCGCGGACCCACTGGTTCGTCTCGCACAGGAGCTGTTCCACGTAGGCGCGGATCTTGAAGTACTCGTTCTGCTGTTGGACGGCGGAATGCCCCAGTGCGATCCCCATCTGCCGGGCTGCCGCGGCGACCGCCGCCGCCCGGGTGAAAGTCTTCGTACGCTCGGCGTGGTCGTTCTCATCGCTGTTGTGCGCATCTGTTGCCATCGGTCTTCTCCTTATGGTCGTGTCACTGTCCGGCGAGCCACCTCGCGTGCTCGTCTGGGCCGAGGTAGTCGTAGATCGCTTTGCCGATGCCGTAGCCGGCAGAGCGCTGCTGATGGCCGCAGCCTTTGCTGCACTCCCACAGGGACGCGTCGCCGTAGGGGTCGGCGGTATCCCTGGTCCACCGGGCGTGCCCCGGCCACCCGGGAGGGCGATGGAACCCCTCAGCGCACGCCGATACACGCCGTGCCCGCATCTGCTCCTGGTCCCGGGCCAGCCAGGAATCCAGGCACGCCCTCGAACAGAACTCGAAAATATCGTCGGGTCCGATGCTCCGCACGGGCCACCTGACAGGGCGAAGTGCCGACAACGGCCGGTCACACACGTAGCATTTGTAGGTCACGCTCTCCTCCGTCTCTGCCTGTGGGACAGCCTTCTTGTGGCCGAGGATCCGGTCGTTGCGCGAGTTCCGACGCCGCCGGTCGGGGGGCGCCGGGAGCCGGAGGTCGGCGTGATCGGCGGCTGTCGCGTGCGGCTTTGACGTGGTCCAGGTCGAGGATTCGGCCGGGCGCGACGACGGTTACAACCTCATCGTTCTCGCTCAGGTACTCCAGCAGGTGCGACACGGTGTGATCGAGGCCGATCGGATCTGCCCGCAGCCATCGACGAACTCGCCCTGCTCGGTGTGCACGTTGTAGCCGTAGGTCTCCCCGTTGCACCACGACGTGTAGGTCTCCAGGAAAGACGTCGCGTCTGCGCGCCGGTCTTCCAGCGATCTCGCACCCAGTTCTGCGGTTGTGCACTCCCATGTCAGCACACCGGCAACGTCCTGGCCGTCCCAGTACCAATCGCCGACCGGAACGTCGTGTGATTCGTTTGATAGCGCCCATAGGCAATTTCCGTGCTCAAAGCAGGAAAGGATGAATGCCGTGCCGACACGCAACTTGTTCCGCAACTCCAAGACTGGCTTGCCGTTGCGAAAGAACTGGCGGGGGCTGGCGAAGGAGTCGTGTCGGATGTTGAACGAATATAGCCGCCACTGTGCCTCTTCCTGGCACGGGCTGTCGACGTCCGGATCGTGATAAATTTCGACCTTGACCTTCTGCCTGAGGTTGATCTTGGTCACCTGCATGCCCGTAGAGTCTCCTGCTTTGCGCATAGAAAGGGGGATGTCATCTTCGCCGTGGGAACTCGGCAACGATTTTGACGGTGGGGAGCTGGTTGGAGCGGATGAGGTTTGTAGAGCGTCCAGCGGGTCGTTTCATTCGGGCCGCTTAGCGAGAGGCGCGAGGTTGGAACCGAGGCCGGGGGAGTCTTCCGGGGCAGCGAGTACGACCGGTTGCCAAAGGGTGGCCATGAGTAGCGTTGCCAGAAATAGCCGGAGATCCGCTGCTGCCGGTGGGGGATCGGTACCTGGAAGGGTCATCATTGATTCATCGGGCAGCAGCGTTCCGGCAATCGGGTCAGCTTTGAATCCGCGTACGGCCGTGGGGGCCCATTTGGTTGCGGTTAGGAGGACCGAGCCGTCCCTGCTGAGTCTCGGGCAGTGCCGCATCGCTATTTTGGCGCAGTCGACGCAGACCGGCGGCTCATGGGTGGTGAAAGGCGCGGCGCCGCGTCGGCTGTAGTGCCCGGCCCAATGGGCGGCTGAAATCATCCATACCGATCCAGGGCTGGCGCAGATTTGGCAGGCGCCCGATCTCATACAGGCAGGTTGGCGACGCGGATGGATTGACTTGAAGACCGGATAGCCAACGCCCGGTTTGTGCGGCATACGGTTCCACAGCATTCCGAACATGTCGCGGTCGTCGGCTTGCTCGTTGCGGTAGAACAACGTGTCGAATCCCTTCACGGTGTGTGGTCTGGTCGCGCTCATAATTCCGAGTTGACCGGCGTCGTTCCTGGCGTCAGAGGTTTCAGCGGACCAGGTTGTAATGTACGGAACGGGTAGATCACGCCAGCGGCGAATCACGCTTTTCTCCTCTGATGAATGCACGGGCGATTAGGCGTCCGGAGGATGCTAGGCAAGCGAAGGCCCTGCAATTTGTGGGCAGGTTCAGTTCGGTGGCCCGCTGTACTACGCACTTGGAGCGGGGTGGCGCAGCGGGCCGGATCCGAATCGCTGGCTCTGGTTGCTCTGGCTAGCGGCAGCGCAGTCGATGCGCGCGGGGGGCGTTCGGTCGGGTGGCCCGTGCTGGCGGAGGCCCGTCACTGATCTGCATGGTCGGCCGCTGCTCGATCACCAGAACACGTAGCTGGACTGCCATCCTCCACGCCCCGTAGGCATGATTGACGGCGGGCAAGGTGGCTGCGGCCGCGCCGACGAGGCAGATCTCCAGCGTGCTCTTCGGAGACGCTCCGGTGGTCGATCCCGCGAGGACACCAAGGCCGGCGCCCCAGAGCGGGGCAACGGCGGCGACCAGGATGGAACGATGGAGATGTGCGTCAATGCGTTCCCAGAACTGGTGGATCGTTCGGAGTTCCATAGTGATGCGTCGGACGTGCACGGATTTCGCTCCTACCCATCGGGATGCGGAATGGCTACTCGGAGTTGCGGCCTGGTTTGCTCCGTCCCGGCATGGCAGGATTTCGGGGCTGGTGGGGGCGACGCGCATTAGTGGAGCCTGCGGAGCGTTGCGCGTCGCCCCCACCAGCCCAGGCTGCTTCGCCGGGACGGAGCGCACAGCGGCCGCAGGCATTAGGGGCAGGGCGGGGCCGCGGGACTGCCGTCCCTCGTCATGCTGCTTTCACTTCTTCGGCCGGTGTCGCGTCGCCGGCACGACGTACAGCGAGCCCTTCTTCGTCCGTTGCGGAACGGCAAAACCGAGCGCGCGGAGCACCTTCAACGCCGCCCACGGGTCGTCTTCTTCACGGGTCCTGCCGGTGTAGTGCTGCCACCGTCCGGCAGGCGTCCACTCCGGTCGCCGCTCGAACACGACCCGCCAGAACTCGCGCTCCTTCTCGGCATCGCTAGCGACCTTCCCCAACCGCTTGTACTCGTTGTAGGCGTAGTCAACGGCTTCATCGGTCGCTCCGTACACGGCCGTCTGCGGGCCCGCGCTGCCGGGTACGGCATCGTCGCCCCAGCAGCGCCGAAGCCACGCGCAGCCGTCACACGCCAGCGACAAGCCGGGCCCGCGCTCCTCGCGCGGCGCTTGGTCCGGGTCGTGGTCGCGCCACCACTGGACCTCCCCGATACGTTCGAGAACGATGCCTGCCAGAGTGGGGGTGAACTCCTCGACCACGGGGATCTTGTCGCCGCTCGCTCGGTCCAGGTAGGCCCACACAATCCATCGCGGGGTCGTCCCGGCCTGGTGTTTGGCCAGTGCGTACCCGGCGACCTGTAGCCGGTGCGGATGAAAAGGCCACCGCTGCCGGTAGACCGTGGAGAGCTTGTGCTCGCCGACCGTCTTCAGGTCCAGGAGCAGTCGCTGCCGGGCCCACCACAGGTCGAGCGCCCCGGTGATCACATCAGGGTGAACCCGCAGCTGGACACGCTGCTCGATCGCTACGCCTTCGGCGTCACCGCCCAATACCTGGGCGAGCCACGGCAGCAGGCCGGCGTGTTGCCAGGTCCCCAGCAGCGCCTGCGGGTACCCCTGGTAGGCGTAGGCAAGTTCCGGATCGGACGGCTCGGCCCCGGCGAGCGCGTAGGCGGCAGCGCGGATGCACCCGCCGATCCCTGACATCGTCAGCCCGAACAGGTCCTCCCGGGCCATCTGCCCGTCGAATGTCGCGGCCGTGAACGCGGCGTCGAACGCCATGCTGATGTGCGCGCGGACCTGCGCGGCGCTGTCCAGGTCGACAGCTCCCGCCCCGGCCTGGGCGGGAGCTGTCTGCGCGTCGACGGTCACCCGTCACCTTCGGGTGCGTCGGCCCCGTCCTGGCCATCGCTCGGCGGAGCCGCCCGAACATCGCCGTTGGGAATGCCGAGTTTCTGTCTTCGAGGTGGCGCGCCGTTTTGGTTCTGCCCCGCGCTCGCATCACCCGGGTGTTCGCCCGTCTGCGACGCAGGCTGCTTGGTGGCGGCACCGGTCTGGCAGGAGTGCCCCTCTCGCATCACCGTGTCACCCTCGCAACCACACCCCATCCTCCAGCGGGACTCGAACCCGGCAGCCGGCTCCGCAGCCTCGTGCTGGTGACCATCCCCGGTGTCGTTCCCGGCGGGAGGCTCCGCCTGCCCCGGCGTGCCCGTCGGGGCAGGCGGAGGATCCGCCTCGGCGGCGGAGTCCTGGGCTATGTGCTGCGCGGCGAGCTTGAGCAGCTGAGTCAGGATGTCTCCGACCCTGGTGCCCTGCCCATCGGCTGGCTCCTCCAGCAGGTCCGTTCCGAACTCCTTCCAGAGCCGCTGCAGCCGTCGGTGCTCGGCGACCGGGTCCTCTTCCATCTCCCGGTCGATCCGCCGCATGGCGTCCTTGGCCTTGGCGGACACCACGACGGCAATCGGCTCGTCGCCCTCGTAGAGCTCCTCGGCCATCCCCGCCATCGCCAAGCCGGTGGATATGCCGGGCGCCCACAGCTTCGCCGCGCGCTTGGAGCACCGGGCCAAAAGCATGTCCGGCGTGTACTTCTGCCAGGTCGTCTTGTCGATCAGCTTGGCACGGGCCGCGTCGACGACCGTGTACGTCACCTCCCTGGTCTTGCGGCCTGGTGGGGTGATCAAGATGGTGCAGGCCTGGTCTGTGAACTCGGGAAAGTCCAGTCCGTAGCCTTCACGCTCCAGCAGCGCGCGGATCAGCTCGGCGGACGGCTCTACCCGGCCGCCCCTGCCATCCCCGCCGGTGGCGTCGATCACATGGATGTGGTGGACCGCCACGTCCAGCGGGATATCCAGCGCCCTCGCCTTCATCATGATCGCCATGACGTTCGCCGGCGAGCCGTGGAACCACCATGGCCACATCCCCGCATCGCTCAGGAAGCGGGCCATCTCGACCATCATCCGCCAGTCGGCGGGAACGTCACAGCGGGCGAGTTGCCCGCCGCGCATCTCCTTCGGGAGCGGCGGCACCTCCCGGGCTTCCTGCCCGGTGTCCTCCGCCTCCTGTGCCTCCTTCTGTGCCTTATCGCTGGACACTTTGGTTTCAGGCATGGCGCTTCCCTTCTGCTGCTGCATGTGGCCGCTCGGAGGCGAGGCATGTCAGTGACCTGGGGCGGCCCGGTGATGAAGCCGCCCCAGCTCAGAGTTCGATCGGCTCGGCGCGGCCGCCGGCGTGGAACGTGGGGTAGGGCAAGAACGCAGCGCCCCTCGGTGCGCGGGGGAGGGAGAGAGCCGTCACGCACCGCCATTTGCCGGGTCCGCGGAGACGTACTACGCCGATGTCGCTGAGCGCATCGGGCTGCCTCTGGTTCTTGCCGGGCCCTCTCTTTGCCGCGTATCCGCAGAGACCTTCCTCGACGTAGTGGCAGCGTTCGCGGCGGCGGACCTTGCTCAAGGTACGGTCGCAAGCGCGTTCACAGAATCCTGGCCGTCGTCATTAATGAACCTGCCTGCGGGCCCTAGAAGTAAGGCACCCGCTGCGAATAATCAACGCCCCGCGTGGACGTCGAATCGATTCAGGGGTAGCACACCTCGAACGGCAGCAGAGCGACCTCGTGGCCGCATTCTGTACACTGGAACCGGTCCCTCTCGAAATGAGCGTCCTCGAGGTGGACGCTGAGAACGTCGTCTGACAAGACCGACACCCTGTTCTCGCGTGTGGCCGAGTCGAGCTCCACTACGGAATCCCGACCGCCGCACTGCGGGCACACGAGCACGCCGTCGCGGATCGTAGCGTTCGCTATCGGTGACACAAGACGATCCATCTCATGGCCCGGGTTCGCCTCGGGACGCAGGGGCTCTTCGGCCTCTTCCAGCTTCCTCATGGGAAGGATCGGCTCCCATAGGGCAGAGATGGCGCGAGCCCGGTCCGTCAGCCATTCACGGATGGCGGCTTCGTCGGTGTCGGTGACGGTGATGGTGTGGGACCAGTAGTCGCCGCGGCACTGCCGGACCATGAAAAGGTTCAATTCGTTGCGAGGGCCGTCGTCGTCGAGGTCGCGGTTCCAGTCCCAGCGGAATACCAGGTTCCGATCGGGGCCGCGATTTCCCCAGGCGACGATGAAGTCCGCCCAGGAGTCGTGGTCAACATAATTGGTGTACTCGGGATAGGAGAAGCGGGCGGCGATGGGGCTGGCGTGGTGGGGGTGGTCGTGCTCCCACAGGTGTTTGGTTGGCTGGTAAGGCATCAGCAGTTTCCTTTTCCGGATGAGATAAGGCAAGACATCGCTTGCTGGCGCCAGGCACGCTGCTCTGGTGATGGTGATCGCCGTCCGATTACCGATTGCCGTCGAGTCGCACTGGTTCCGGGTAGCGGTACACCCACAAACCCCTAGCACCGTCTGCGATTTCGTTTGCGGCGCTGGCCTTCTGCCGGCCTCCTCCTTTGGGGCCTTTGGAGGTCCGGATCTGCTGGAAGCCGTCGAATCTGTACATCTGGCCGGGCGTGCCTGGGAGGCTCGTGCTGGACAGCGCCTCGATCTGGGGTTGTCCGCACAGTTCGGCGCTGCGTGCATCCCACCGGGCGTAGGTTCCGAGCCACAGTGGCACGAGGTACTCGCGGGCGATTCTCAGCACGGCCCTTAGACATTGCTCGTCGCGGCGGTCCGGACTTCGGGCGATTCTGGCGAGGTCAACGGTGTTGTAACGGTGCCAGCCGCGCGATTTACAGACGCTTGTGTTGATGGTGCTTGCCAGAACTACGGTGGCCGCGCAGCGGCCCCGATCTTCCATGATGAATGGCAGGCTCCCGTACGGGCGGGTGTAGGGTCTGCCTTCGGGGTGTTCGTCGTCGGGCAGGTGCAGCGGATGCCGCCACTTGATGAGCAGTTGTTCGGCTTCAGCCAGATCAACCTGGTAGAACGCAACGGCTGGTGACATTCGCAGGGCCAACTGGCGGCTCATCGCTCCTCAATCCTCGCTGCGGCGAGGACCTTGCGAGTGTCGTCGAAGATGACGCCGTCTTCGCAGTGCACCTGGAGCGGTACCGTGCCGTCTGGCCGGACGAGTTGGCCGTCTGCGGTGTCGAGGTGGATGGAGACCCGGACCGCTTCCTCATCGTGGTCCAGGTAGAGGAAGACCAAGACGCCTCCGACCTCGATAGCGGGTAGTTCGTCTTCGCTGCGGACGGGGTGGAACACCGCTGAGCGGTTGGCCCGATCGCAACCCTCCTCCCCGAGGAACCAGGGATCTTCAGCCATGAGCCTGGTGCCGCCAGGCGGGATACTCTTGTGGATCTCTTCGGCGATCACGGTTTTTCCTCCTGCGCTCGGGCGGCTGTTGTGGGTTGCGCAGAGCGGATTAGGCAGTGCCGGCGGGGATTCGCCCTCCCGCCTCGGTATAGGCGGCAAGGATCTGATTGCCAATGGCGACGGCCTCGCGGAGGATACCCATCGCGGCCCGGCAGCCTTTGGCTTTTATGTCATCGTCGGTCCAGCCGAGTCGGTGGATTTCTTCGCGGCTTGGGCTGCACAGTGCGAACGAAGAGCTGATAGGCAGGCTCACCCGCCACAGGTAATTCCATCGCCCGTCCTGGGGCGCCTCGATGAGCGGTTCGAGGGCCACGTCTTCTGGAGCAGCCGGGAGGTCGGCGGTGAAGGTGATCGCTCCCACCACATGTATGGCCTGGTGGACCAGGTCTTCTATGTGGCTGAGCTCGTCGGAGAAGATGCTGTTGATGTCCCAGCCCGGCGTCAGGGTCCAGTTCTCGTCGCCGCTGGCACCCTCGCCCTCATTGTCGGACAGAGTGCCGTCGTAGCGGCGGAGCGCACGGTGCAGGAAGGCGCGAGCTTTAGCGTCGTCGAGTTCGAAGCGTGGCGCAGTGGGCCTGGTCGTGGTCACCGGGTAGATGCCGTAGCTTTCGCCGCCCTGGTGGTCGAAGTAGATGCTGATCACCGTGTCGTCGTCCAGGCCACCCACCGACTGCGGGATCTTTCGATCCCCCTCGGTCTGGCTACTGGTGATTTCGTTCCACCAGCGGCGGGCGTAGTCGGCCAGGGCCGACGTGGCGTCCTCGTGGTCGGCGTACAGAATGGTGTCAACACCGTGTCGATGGCTGATCGTCAGAACGTGGGTATCCGGCCCCAGGGTGTGCCTGACCTGCGGTGCAATCATGTGACTGAACTCCCTCGCAGCATCTCAATGATCGTTACCGGTAATTACGGCGCACGTCCGGCGCCGGCGGGTGACGGACGCCTCTTCAATCGAGGGGCGTCCACTCTTCGGGGCAAGGCGGGCCCAGTTCGGTGGCCAACGCCGCCATGAAGCTCAGATAGTCCGCTTCGTTGTCGAAGCGGTGGGAGATGTGGTCACTGCGGGTCCACACCCGGTATTCCAGCAGGGTCCCGTCGGTCCATTCCGTTTTCCGGATGATCACGCGCGAGTACGGTTCGTACTGGGTCTCCGGGGCGACGTCCGGCCGTGCGAAGCTGGCCCTGACCAGGGGCGCCGGGCCGATCCGGGTCACGCTCAGATCGCCATCGGCGGCTTCTACGAGCCGATCCAGCCACCATGAGGACTTGCCGCTGCGGGAGCGCGGGTAGGGGTGCGCGGCCAGCCATGCCGGGTCGATCAGGCTGGAGCCGTACCTGCGGCGGATGATCTCCACCACGTACTCGGCGACCTCCTCGACCTGATTACCGATGACGACCAAGGGTTCCTGGACGGGGCCGGGGATCGTGATGACCGCAAGGTGGATGTGGTTCTGCCGGGTGAGTCGTCCGTAGGGGGTCATCAAGTCTGGTCCTCCTGATCGATGGCGGAAGCGGCGACGGGAGAGGACTTCTCATCGACTGGGAGCGAAGCGCGCCATCGCCGGGCGGTGGGTGACATGCGGTCATGGACTTCGATGTCGTTGGCATAGATCCGCAGGTACGGCTTCCCGCGCTCGTCGGTATCGGCGCCCGGCGGAGCGGTGATGTCGAGGATGGGTGTGCCGTCTTGAGACCGAGTCCCATGCAGCGTCCAGCGCGGCGGGAACTCCTCATCGATCCGGACGCCGGTCGTTTGCTCGGAGGAGAGCACTTGGCAGATCTGAACGGCGATGTCGACCGGGATGCCGACAAGCTGCAGGTCGGCAGTTTCCGCGGTGCCCCGCAGTTCCATGGTCGCCCGCGGCTGGCCAGGTCGCCGCCACTGGACGGTGAGGCCGCGCTCGTTGGAGCCGGGCGGCATGGGGGCAGAGGTGGCCTCTGGTAGCAGCCGCAGAATTCGTCCGGCCACCCGATCGCGGTCCGCGGCGGCCGCCGCCAACTCCCGCTGAAATCGCCGGACCCGATCCAGCACCGGCAGGTAGGTAGGGAGAAGACGACGGGTGATGTCGCCGGCAATGGCACGCGGCCCGCGATCGGTGGCCGCGTTGATCAGCACCGATGGCAGATCGCTCGGCCGATCGCGGTATGAGCCGGGCAGGACTCCCACGACCGTCAGCGAAGCCTGACTGAAGATGCTGGTGAACCGGATGCGCAGGTGCGCTCCGTCATCTCGCAGCAGTTCCCAGTACGCCTCCGTGGAGTAGCTCGGCAGTACGGTCCAGTCCTCTCCCAGGTGGCGGGCGATGCTGCTGCTGAGCTGGCCCAGGCCAGTTGGAACAACGGTCATCAGCGACACTCCTGCGAACTATGTGGATGGTGGCAACAAGGCGTTCCGCAACGAGCGGAACTGCTAGAACGGCGGGTCGTCGCTGAAGCCTGCGCCGACGGCGGCTGGGGCGCTCCATGCCTGGCCGGAGTCGAACCCGCCGGCCGGGACCGGCTGGGAGCTCTGTCCGCCGGTGTTTTCCCAGGATCTGTCGCTAGGCTGCCCCCCGGTCCGCCGCTGGATTTTGGTGATCTTGGCAGTGGCGGTGCGCAGTGATGGCGCGACGTCCTCGGCTTCGACTTCGTTGGAGATTCGGTTCTGACCGTCACCGGTCTGGTAGGAGCTCTGCTTGAGACGCCCGACGACGATGGCGCGGTCGCCTCGCTGGAGGCTCTCGGCGACGTTCTCAGCAAGGATCCGCCAAGCGATGCAGTTCATGAAGACGGTGTCGACGTCCTTCCAGGCGCCGGATTCGGGGTCGAACTTGGCGGCGGTGGAGGCGATCCGGAAGGTGGAATAAGCGACTCCGGACGCCGTGAACTTCAAGCTAGGATTCTCCACGAGATGTCCACGGAGAGTGATCATTGTGGTGTTTATCAAGGTATTCTCCTAACAAGAAAGCCCGCGCGTGGGCGCGGGCTTTGGCTTCGATCGGGCGGTTTAGTTAGATCCGAGGACGGTGTTTTCGATCAGTGAACAGATCAGGCCGCCGGGGCGCGGCGGCCCGGCCGCTGTAGCACGCCCGGATGGTGGGCAACGCCCAGCACAGTACGGTTGCCCACCATCCGGGTGTGCTGCGGTTTGAGGTGCCGCTGCGCCCTGGCGGCCTCACTTCATTGAATCCACCGTTCTAGGTGGCGTGGGCACCGTGGTCCGTGCAGGTAAGGACGTACCCTGCGTTACCGCCGTCGCAGGCGAAGAAGTTGCAATCATCCGTGATGCAGAAGCGCAGGCCACAGTGAAGGCATCCTTTCTCCGGCGAGTCGGTGAATGAGTGTTTTCCGCCCTCGTGTGAGCAGTGGAACATCGCCTGCCGCAGCTGGTAGTTGGTTCGCCTTCCGCAGGAGGCGCAGTAGTTGTTTCCGCCGCGGCTGGTGGCGGCTGGGTCCTCGCAGCAGGCAATGCGGCGTGGGTGATCGGCTGCTGATCGGCTGCCAGAAGCCCCGGACATGTCGTGCCGGCTCTGGCTCTCGGTGGCGGTCGGGTCGTTGCGATCCTGCTCCGACTGCATTGGGTCTCCTTCTCTCCATTCTTTTACTAATCGATGGCAACTCTCAGTAGCCAGATGGCTGGAGGAGCCCGAATCGCACCGATCTTGGATTGGCACCCGGCGGCTGCGATCTCCATTGCAACAATCCCGGGTTGTTGGGGTCTCTCAGGCGGCCAGCTCCTGAGACAGGTCCTTGATGAGAGAAGAGATGCTCTCAAGTGTTGTTGGATCTGCCCGGCGAAGGGAGTACAGAGTAGAACGTTGCTCCTCCGGGTCGGGCTCATGCCGAGGATCCCGCGTGTAGAAGTACTTGGCTTTTCTGGTCGTGGTGACGGAGATAGGCCATGGTTCAGGTTGAGGGATCTCGTTGCGAATGACGAGGAGCGTCCCTGCCTTGTACTTTGTGGCAGCCGACCACACTTGACCGACCCAGGTTCGTTCCAGGTCGTCGGTGAACTCCAACCAGTCGCCCACCTCGAATGGGGCCGGGCGAAAGAGTGAACGTTTGCGACTGGCTCCTGTCCACATCTGTCCCTTGATGGGTCTCCCCTGAAGTGCTCGGTCGACGCCGTCCGGAGTTAGTGGCCGAGCGCCGTCGGCGCCGTTGCCGTAGGTGCGAGGGTCGTCGTCACCGGTAGGCGCACCGGCCAAAAGCCCGGTCCAGTCGGGATAGTCCTCGACGGGCATGCAGATCAACCTGGCATTCCAGGATCGTGCGGTCAGCGTGAGCGTGGTCTCCGAGGCGATCAGGGTGAGCGCGTCGCCGGGTGCTCGTCGGGTCACGCGCGCGAGCCTCACACCGTCGACCAGCGAGTGGATGGTGTCGCCCAAGGCCGTGCTGGCTGGCACCTCCGCGTAGCCGGCCTGCAAGAAATCCCCTGCTTCGAATCGAAGCAGATCGGGGAGGAAGGTGATCCTTATGCCGCTCAGAACTGGCAGGGGTGCTCTTGAGGGCACGAGCGTCGCGACTCGCAAGACGGCGTCTCTGACCTGCTCGATGTTCGCGATCGCCGCGGTGTTCTTCTGCACGGTCCTCACCGCTCTCCTCATAGGGATCTGTAGGTGCTTGACGTCCGCATCGCCGGCTCCGCCGACGCAGGTGGCGGTGCATCGCGCCGCTCGCAAAGGCGCACGTTCTGGCTCTGATCTGTTGAATGCTCACGGGGCAATGCGCAGGTCGTCGTGGTTGTGCGCGGGGGAGGAGCGTGGCGACCGAGCAGCGGTATGCCGATCCAGAACGCTTCTCTACCCCGGTGCCTGGGTCGGCTTCATCGGACGTCTGCCACGCGTCTGGGACGTCCTCAATGTCGGTCAGTGAGGGATGGAACGAAGTTGCTCGACCAGTTCGCCTAGGGTTCGCGGCGCGAGCACTCGCGCGCCGTTCATCTGGGCCGCTTCGGCCGCGTTCTCCGGTGCGACGATGACCGTCGACGCGCCACAGTCCGCGGCCGCCTGCACCATGGGCAGCGCGTTGCGGACCGGGCGGACGGCGCCGCTGAGCCCCAATTCGGCCAGGCTCAGGGCCGTGTCTAGTTCGACTGCGGGTAGAAGGCCAGCAGCCGCAAGTACGCTCCCCGCGACCGCTAGATCGAGCGTGCTGGTGTCTCTGGCGAGGCTGACCGGGTGCAGCGTTACCGTGATGCGCAGGGTCGGCCACACGAGCCCGCTGTTGCAGGTAGCGGCATAAACGCGGTCGCGGCAGGCAGACTCCGCTTGACGTGGAAGTCCTTGCAGGTTCAGGGCTGGCTCTCCGGCATGCGCGACGGCTTCCACGTCGACCACCACGGCGTCCTGGCCGAGCATCACTGCGGCTAGCGTCCTAGCGGCGCGCATCGACTGGGTCCCTCCTCGAGTGCCGGATACTGACCGGTGTCGAACCCGACGACGAACTCGGACACCTCCGGTGCGAGCTCGCGCTCAAGAATTGGGCCGCTTAGCGTGTCGGGCCACCGAAGTTGCACCTGCCGTTCGCTGACCTGCACTTTGTAACCAGGAGGCAGGTGGGCAGCCAGATAACGGCACAGCACGCACCCTGCGGTGTCATCGCGGTGGCCGCGGAGTCCAAGCCCTCGCAGTGCGCGGGCGATCTTGTTGGGTGTAGCAGGCAGCGCATCCAGGCGCTGGTTGATGGCCCGGATCACCGGCTCGTGCGGTGACGGGTCTGCCGGAACGGCCTGCCGGGGCGGGATCGGTCCGGGCGGAGGGACGGGATGGGCGAAGACAGACATCACCAGCTCCATGGACAAAGGGTCCGATGCCGCCAGGGCAGGGTCTGAGGCGTCGGACCGGAAGTCGTTTCTCAAGGACGGGGCTCGTTGCGGCTACTGGCAGACGCAGGCGGTTCCCGTCGGTGCGACGAATGTGACCGGCCGGCCTCCGGCGTTCCTCACCGGATGTCACCGTGTGTTGCGGCACGTCGTAGTTCGTCGACTCTTTTCGGTTGTTGTCTTCGAAGCCCACCGCTTCTCCACGGTCACCGTCGACAGCGCCCCGGCAGTTTCGCCCGGCAATGAACGACCTCCTGTGCCGAGTGAGGTAGAGGGCGGGCGTCCAAGAGCCGAGGTGAAGGGAAAACTCCGGTGCGCCTTCAGGCAGCCTGGGCGCTTCCGCGGTGACTGCGGATCGCTCCAAAAGCGGAGGCGCGAATCGCCGCCTCTACGATGGTGGCCGGGTTCACTAGGGCGGACGGGCCCTCCCGTCCTCTGTCGTCGTAGTGAGTGACGAAGTTCTGCCCCCACTGCCAGACGCTGCGGGTGTTGTCCTCGTGGCTGAAGATGATGAACCGCGGAGGCTCCTCCTCGTCCAACTGGCGCGCTAGCGCCTCCTCGAACCTGGCAGGGTCGGCGTCTGGCTGATGCAGGGCCTTTTCATCGCGCAAGGTCTCGAGCCTTTCACCGAGGAGCCGCTGCTGCCGCTGCCCGACCTCCACCAGACGCTCCAAGAACTCTGCGCTGCGGGCGGCCTCTTCCAGACTGTCGCACTCCAGAGATATCTGGACGCCACCGATAAACAGAATCGGCGGCTGGAGAAGGTTTGGCGCCTGGGCATCAACATCACCCGCAGAGGGGGCGGTCAAACTAATCAACAAAGCCATGTAGATGAACTTTCTCTGCGAGTTGTCGTGGCAACGATCATTCAATGTCATCGAATGACGCACCGAGAATGACGACAGAACAGGTACGAATCCCGTTGCATTCTGTGCGGCCTGAGACCGCCGATTGGTGCGGCGAGCGCATTTCGCCGCACCAATCAGCATCCGATCTCCGCTGGGCGCCCGTCAGGCGGCGTTGGCGTTCAGCAGTCCGCCGAACTGGAGCTTGACGGTCTCCAGAGCGGTGTTGGTGTCGGTCAAAGTCGTGGCCAGCAGTTCGGAGTGCTGAGCAGCGGAAGCCTGCACGCTCCGGAATCGCCGGTAGAGAGTCTCGATCGCCTTCGGGCTCGCGCCGCTCTCCCGGGCCTTGGCGATGTCACGCGCGAGGCGGTCAAGATTGTCCTTGGCCTGGCGAGTGAACGCCTCGGCGATCATCTCCCGCATCTCATCCTGAGCGGGGATGGGTACGCGGTTGAGTGTGCTGCCGCTCCCCATCCGCGCAACCAGCTGGCGCAGCCGGGCCAGGGTGTCGGCGTGGCCGTGATGCACGAAGTACACCCCGCCGGTGTCGCGCACCTTGACCGCGTCCAGGTGCTCGACGTAGCTGCGGACCAGGGTGCGCAGCCGGTCACCGGTCAGGTAGCGGCACCGCGCGCGGTACACCTCGTCGATCTTCTCGAGCATCGTGTAGACCTGGTCCTGTTCGCGGAAGGGCAGAGTCGCGATGCGGTTGTGATCGGGTTCGATGCGCAGCGTGCCGGCGCCTGAGGGGGAATGGGGGGAGGGTGCGCGGCGGAAGAGACACTCGGCCAGGTGGGTGTCGTAGTCGAGTTGGGTGCGTGCCTCATCGCGGACCTCCCGTACCAGGTGGCGGACGAGACCGCTGTCATCGCGGCGGACGTGACGGATCATCAGGGTCGCGCTGCGTCGGCTGCCGGCAGAGGCGCTGTGGTTGTCCAGCTCGTAGGTGAGGCGCACCCCGTCGCGGCCGGTGACCTTCTCGAATGCGTCGCACGCCCGGATCGGGCCGGGCAGGAAGTCGGTGTCCAGTTCCAGCTCGGCGAACCACGATGCGAGGACGTCGGGGGTGATGCGGTTCTCGAACACGCTGTAGACCACCAGGTGGCCCAGGAGCGGGACGCCGGAGTCCTCGAAGGACCGGGTGTAGGCAGCGAACCCGGTCGCGACCCGCGTACTTTGCGTACTTGTGGTCATGGCGGTCCCCTTCACAGGTGCAGGCGGGACAGGAGGAGAAGGTCGAGCGCCAGGCGGTGTGGCGCTTGGCAATGGGTCAGATCTGGCGAAAGACTTCGCTGACCGCGCCGGAGGTGGTGAGCTCGGCCACGGCGCACAAGTGGTCCGACAGCGCGTGCAGTTCCGGACTGGGCTGGTGCGCGACGGCGATGCCGAAGACGCGGCACCCGAGCTCGTGCTTGCGTTGCCCCCAGGCCTGCTTCCACTTGTCGGGGATGGCGCACTCCCCGTCGGTGATGAACACGATGTCGCCGTTGGTGGCGCCCGTGGCCTGGTGTTGCTCGGTCAGGATGTCAGCAGCCACGTCAAGGGGCGTGGCGTAGTCGGTGCCGTTGCCGAAGAAGTGCTCAGCGAAGTCGACCACATCGCTGATGGCCGGGGGTTGTGCGGCGGGGAAGGCGAAGGTTTCGGTCTGCTGTTCGCTGGAGAACAGGATGCCGACGAAATCGCGACGGCTGGCACGGGCCTGGTGGAGCAGCGCCAACGCGCACGCCTTAGCCCATACTTCCCGAGTGATGCCGTCGTCGTCGGCCGTCTTCATGGAAGAGGAACAGTCCACGCAGGCGATGATGGCGCCCTTGCCGAGCCGCTCCTTCCCTTGGGTTTGGTAGACCATCAGCCGTCCCTCAGCCAGCCGCGCGGCGAAGTCGGCGCGCAGCGCGGGGACGCCGAGGGCCGCCAGCTCGGACGGAACGAGGCGGGCGACGTCGTCGCCCAGAGTGGTGCCGACCAGTTCCCCGACCGCGTGCTTGACCTTGCTGGCGCGCTCGGCGGAGGCCATGGCGCGGAATCTTCCGACCATGTCGGCGAAGGCGGATAGCCGCTTACCGGTCAGGCGGCGGGCCAGCTCGGCGCGGGTCTCGAAGTCCATTCGCTGGAGCTGCCCGGCGTCCACCCCCCACGTTGCGAGTGCCTCAGCTTCGGCATCGGCCTGGTGCGCGGCGTCCTTGGTCACGGCCCGCAGTGCCGCCCGGATGCCGGGTGCAGCTTGAGCAAGGGCGTCGGCGGCTTGCTCAGCGGATTGGGTGGCGACCCGAGCGGCAGTCCGGGCGCCCGCGATCGCGTCGTCGACGGCTTGGGCGGCCAGGGCGGAGACGTTTCCGTCCGTGTTGGTGGTCTCGGCCGCGGCTTGCAGTGCCTCGTCCACGGCCGTCGCGGCGTGCCGCTGGGCCTGGTGTGCACGGGCAGCCTGTTGTGCGGCCTCTTGAGCCTCCTCGGTCTGATCCAGCAGCGCGGTGAGGCGCTCATGCTGGCTGAGGACCGCCAGCGCCGCCGCGTGGCTGTCGCCGGTGGTGTGCCGCCGCAGGTCGTTGAACTCAGGCACCGACAGCAGAGTCTCCAGCACCGCCCGGTTCACCATGCGGGAAGGATCGACCAGCGCCGCGCCGCGCAGCACGGGGTGGGTCTTGTAGGCGGCGGTCCAGACGTCGGCGACCAGGTCCTCGGCGTAGTCGTGGGATCGCGAGAGATCGTCGATGAGCTGGCGTACCGCACCAGCCTGGTCGTGGAGTGTGCGCCAGGCCATCTGGTCGAACCGGTCAGCGTCGACGGCCCGGGTGTGCCGAGGCGGCGTGTTGGCAAGGCCGAGCCAGTGCCCGGCCTTGGCTACCAAGTCGGTGAGCTTGGACATGATCGGCATGGCTGTGGCCTCCCCGTTTCATCGAGAGGACTGGCAGAGCGGAAGAGGCTGAGGTTCGCCATCGCTAGAGCACCACGCCGAGCACGTCCTTGAGGATCCTGTTGCGCAGGGCGTCGCATTCGGCGAGAGCTTCGTCGATCGTGGCCGTGGAGCGGCCGGCTCCTTCTGCCTTCGCGCGCATTTCCTTCAGCTCGTGGATGGTGCGGCCAATCTTGGGGTTGCCCTCCTTGAGCGCCCAGTCGGTCTGGGCCTGCTGAGACTTGCCCTTCATGCCGTCCAACTGGGCATTCAACTGGTGGACTGCGTCCCGGTGGTCCAGTACTTTGCCGGCGTTGGGGTCGACCGTTTGCAGCACCAGCCGTTCCACCGTGGCCCGCTGCTCGGGGGTGTTCCACAGCACGTGCTGCAGCACCATCAGGTCTGGATCCTCTACCGCGGACCGCCCAGCCAGGAATGCGCTCGCCTGCATCAGGCTTACTGCGGCGTCCCACCGGCGATCGGACACGACCAGCCCCTCATCGTTCCGCAGGGTGGAGCGCAGGGTCGAGATGGTTTCGATGAGACCATCCCCGACACTGATCGCGGGCACGTGCTGCTCGACCGCGGCGATAAGGTTGGCCAGGTCGACGGTGGTGCGCGTCGGCGACGCGGTGCGGGGTCGGCCAGGCGTCCGCCGGATCATGGCGGCGAAGTTCGTTGGTTCTTTCAGGTACTGGACTTGCAGTCGGACCAGGAAGCGGTCATAGAGGGCCGCGGTCTCCTCGTCGCCGAGTTCGTTGGAGGCGGCGATGGCGGCGATGAGGGGGCAGCGAATCGGGTCGCCGCCGGCCTCGGGGTGGTACAGCCGTTCGTTGAGGAAGGCGAGCATCTCATTCAGGCTCGCCTCACCGCACTTGAAGATTTCGTCGATGAACGCGACGTGGGCATGGGTGGCGCGCCCTTCGAGCATCTGCCGGTACTCGCCCTGGGTCAGCGCGGCCACGTCGATGGGCCCGAAGATCCTCTTAGGATCAGTGAACGGCGACAGCAGGGTCTCCCAGTACCGGGCTCCGGTGATCCTGCTGGTCAGTTCCCTTGCCAGTGCGGACTTGGCCGTCCCCGGCGGTCCCAGCAGCAACGCATGCTGCCCCGCCAGCATCGCCGTCATCAACGCCTCCACGGCCTCGTGCCGCTCGTAGAACATCAGCGACAGCTCCACCTTGATGGATTGGAGCCGGGACGCCGTCTCCTGAGGACTGGTCAGGTGGCCGGCGGGGGAGTGCATGGTCGCGGTCATGAAGGACGCCTCCTATGCGAGCGGAGCGATGGATGAGAGGAGGACAGGAAACGATCGGCGGTAACCGGTCTGGTTCGTCAGGACGCTGCGGCCGGTGACGGCACTGCTCGCCCCATAAGCTCGGGCCTGGGTCGCCGCTGGGCCCGAGGTTGAGCTGATGCGGTCTTCCGGCTTCTGGCGAGGAGCCGGGTGACTTGATCAGTCAGGTGCCGCTGGTTTCCCGGGGAGTTGCCGGGCCAGGCGCCGAACACCTCCCGGCTCGCCTGCCGTGTTGAAGGAGCTTTGCGCCGCTGGCGGGAGCGTTCGGCTTCGGGCGGCTGCGTCAGGTGCCCGAAGCCGCCCGCAGCCGGTTGATCAGAGCTTCATCAAGGGCGGCCACCTCGGCGAGCGTGCGGATGTAGGGCTCTTTGTCGTCGGCGTGGCGATAGCCGTAGTCGTCGTCCCACGCGCCGGTGAAGTGGTTGTAGACCAGTCCGCTGGTGGTGACCTTCCAACGGTCGGTGCTGAGGTCGACGCGGTCGATGTGGATGATCAGCCCGAGGTTGTAGCTACGGGAACTGCGCGGGACCGTGTTGCCGTCGATGGTGTAACGGCTGGCGTGCCAGGTCAGGCCCATGGTCCCCCAGACAGCGATATGTGTGAGGCCTGTGGGACCGCCCGGGCCCGGGCGGGTCGCCCCGGCGGTCAGGAAGGCGGGACCGGCAGGGCGAACATGGGAGGGGGCGACACCCGCAGGGCCAGCCGCTCAGCCCCTCCGGTGTCGCAAAGGACACCGGGGGCTGAGCGGCTGATGTGTATGCAAAGGCGGCCTAGGCGGCCATGCCCTCCCCGAGATTCGTCGCCTTGCGGGCGGTGACCGATCGGGTGGCCGAGGCGCCGTCGAAGGCGGCGTGAGTCGCCTCGGAGTCGGCCTCGCCGCTGACCGCCATCTCGCCGCTGTCCGCGCTGACCTCAGTGGAAGAACCATCACCAGCGCCGCGAGCGGGCGAACCGGCGTCGTCAGCCTCGGCGCTGCCTTCGTCTTCCGGGTCGGTGCCCGTGGTGGCGTCTTCAGGATCCTGCCCTGAAACTGGCGCGTCGCCGAGATCGGCTTCGGTCTCCGCCGAACCTGACTCCTCCGAGCGGGTCTCGTCGGGATCGATCTCGTCCGGGCTGTCGGAGAACGACTCGCGCGGTCCGTTGCCAGCGGGGACAAAGGGCTGGCCGGTCATGACCGCCAGCTCGATCCGCGATGCCTGGTGCCCCAGGTTGGCCAGCAGCGCGAGGTACTCGCCGGCGGTCTCCCGGCTGCAGTGGAAATTGGTGCGGTCGGTCCGCCAGGTGTACCGGCGGACCGGGTCCTTCTTGTCGCCGACGATCTGAGTTTCGAAGGCGGCCGCCACACGGGCCAGAGCTAGGAGCATCCGCCGGCCTTCGGAGATCTTGTCCAGCTCGCCGAGTGCCTTGTCGGTGGTTCGGCCGGTGAGAGTACTGAACAGCTGCTCGCTCTGGCTACTGGCGAGCGCGTCCTGGAGAACCGGAGGAAGGTCGATGACCAGCTTGGCCAGGAAGGTCGGCACCTCCTTGGGAGCCTTCGTGTTGTTCTTGAGCCAGCTGGCCAGCCACTTCCTGCGCACCGTGGCCGCAGCCGCCCACGCCTGGTTGCCCTCGATGATGTCCTTGCGTGGCGGCTCATCCTTCTTCGTGGGCGACGAGGTGTGGACCGGCTCCGGCTTCACCACCGTGTGGCCATTGGCCACCGGGTCGGTGCAGTACTCCACGGCCTGGACCTCGGGATATTCGACGACCGCGACTCCAGCGCCCGGGCAGTGGTGGTGCTGCTCCGGGAGGATCGGACCGCCGTCCTGGAGAAGCTGCTCCAGCCGGGTCGCGCCGAACGGCACCCGCTCGACCGAGCTGCGGCCGACTGCAGCCAGTTCCGCACGCAGCCGCATGATCTCAGCGGTCCCGGACGACTCGTAGGCATGGCCGTGGGCCCGAGGGTCGGAGCAGTAGTACACCGCGGCCGGATCTCCGCCGTAGGTCCTGCCGATCACGGCGCTGTGCCCCGGGCAGTCTTGATGATCCTCGACGGTCATCTGGCGGTCCTGCTCACCGTCGACGACGCGCAAGCGCTCCAGCCGCAATCCGCTGTCAGGCACCGTCTCGGTGACCGGAACCTTCGCGTCGGCCAGCTGAGCCAGCAGTTGCTCGCGTGCCCTGTCCTTCTCCTGCTCGGCGAGGACACGCTCGATGGCGTACTCGATCGATTCACCGGCCAGCTTGTACCTGCGGATCATCTCGAGCGCCTCTTCGTCGCCGTGGAAGGGCGCGATCAGGATCGCCTCCGGAACCGTCCACTCGACGTCCGGAGCCTCCTCCCGGACACCGCTCAGCATGGATGTCAGCGCCGGCGACGGCTTCTTGAGCTGCTTGCCGGCCTTGAGTGCCTCCTTGAGGCCGGTGGCGTTGCGACCGGTCACCTGCCGCAGACGCCTGCGATCCACACCGTGCTCGTGGGCCTGAGTCAGTAGGGCCAACTGCTCGAACGGGTTGTGGGCTTCGGTGAACTCCGGAGCGTTGGCCAGGTAGGAGGCCAGGATCTGCTCGCCGACATTGTCGACCAGTTCGGGGTCCAGTTCGACCGGAACCTTCTCCAGTTTGGCCTCGCAGGCGCCAGCCCACGTGCGGACTCCGTCGACGATCAGGAACCCGTCAGGACGCTCCGGGTCGGGTACGACCAGAATGGCCTTCTTGACCTTGAACCTCCTGATTGAGTCGACGAAACCGGGGGTGAGATGGAGATCCTCGCGGACGTACCCGTCTCGGGGGCGGAGTCGGTTCACATCGATCATCGCTCGGGGCCGAACTTCGTCGTCGGCGGCAACGATCGTGCCGGACAGCGGCGGCTCGTTCTTGACCGGCAGAGCCGGCGCGGATGATCCGCCATTCGCCGCCTCGGTCCCGATCTTGGGATGGAGCTGAAGGTTCGAGCCCGTGGCGGGTCGGGCGGCAGCCTGGTTGCCGAGGGACTCGCCCGATTCGACGGCGGTATCGGCGGCGAGGTCCTGGGTCAGAGTGGACGCAGGGTTAACGGCAGTCTGGGTCACGGTTGCGTGTCCTTCGATCTCGCCAAAGGCGGGAAGCCTTCCGGGCGGTGCCCGGCGAAGGGCCGACTGGCCTGGCCGACCTGCTGCGGCGGCTCGGCGTCAGGACCCTCGGCGACTTCGCGGCGCTGCCGTCCGGGCACGTCGCGGGGCGCTTC
>NZ_JBEZJI010000091.1:0-24363 GCF_040649435.1 Actinomadura sp. NPDC048955 | reverse complement strand
GATGAACATAGAGTGCGGTCAGAAGGGCGTCCAAGTCAGTCTTCACACACCGACCATGGGCGCCCTTCGCCGTGCCCGCACCCAGTTCAACGATTTCCCATCAACGATCTAGGGCGCGTCAGGGGGCGTAGTTCATGACGTGGTCGTGCAGGAGCTGCGGCGCGGCCGGGTCGGCGCGGCGGAACGCCTCGATCAGCTCGGCGTGCTCGGCCGACTTGGAGTAGATCTCCGTGTGGTGCAGGCGCAGGGACAGGGTCGTCCACAGCTCGATGCCGAGCCCCTCCCACACCGAGACGAGCAGCCGGTTGCCGGCCGACTCGACGATCTCGCGGTGGAAGTCGATGCTGAGCCGCATCTGCTCGTGCAGGTCGCCCTCCCGCGCGGCCTCGCCGAGGCGGCGGTTGTGCTCCTCCAGCGCGTCCAGGCGGCCGGCGAGCCGTGGCAGCGCGAGCTCCACGGCCGTCCGCTCCAGCCCGGCGCGGACGGGGAAGATCTCGGCCAGGTCCTGCTCGGTGAAGTCGCGGACCCGGGCGCCCCGGTTGGGCAGCGTCTCGATCAGCCGCTGCGCCTCCAGCTGGCGCAGCGCCTCCCGGACGGGCCCCTGGCTCACGCCCAGCTCGGTGGCGATGCGGCGCTCGACGAGGCGCTCCCCCGGCTCCCACCGGCCCGAGCTGATGCCCTCCACGATGAACTCGCGGATCTGGTCGGCGAGCCCGGTGCGGAGCAGCTGGTCGGAGGTCTTCACGAAACTGGATCGTAGCGCCACGGCCGGTAAGTGCCTCTTGACGGGTGGGCGGTTCGTACGAGATACAATATGATCGATCATAGATCAATGATGATCGGGAGTGTCGTGGCGATCCTACGGCGCTGCCCCGGACAGAGGAAGGGTCGCCGATGGCTGACACCGTCCAGTCGGTTGAGAGGGCCGCACCGGCCCGGGGCCGGAGGGCGCGCGGCGCCCAGGCCCCCGAGCCGAAGACCGACGCGGCGGCGCCGGAGGCGGCGTCCCCGGCGGCCGACGCCGGCACGCTCGTCGGCTACTACCGGCAGATGCTGCTGATCAGGCGGTTCGAGGAGCGGGCGGCCCGCGCCTACACCGAGGCCAAGATCGGCGGTTACTGCCACCTGAACCTCGGCGAGGAGGCGACGGTCGTCGGGCTGATGGCCGCGCTGCGCCCCACCGACTACCTGTTCACCAACTACCGCGAGCACGGCTACGCCCTTGCCAAGGGCATCGGCGCCGACCGCGTGATGGCCGAGCTGTACGGGCGGTCCACGGGCGTGTCCAAGGGCTGGGGCGGGTCGATGCACCTGTTCGACGCCGAGGCGCGGCTGCTCGGCGGGTACGGGATCGTCGGCGGGCAGGTGCCCCTCGCGGCCGGCGCGGCGCTCGCCGTCTCCTACAAGGGCGGCGACGAGGTCGTCATGTGCCAGATGGGCGACGGGACGACCGCGATCGGAGCGTTCCACGAGTCGCTGAACATCGCCGCCCTCTGGAACCTCCCGGTCGTCTTCGTCGTGATCAACAACGGTCTCGGCATGGGCACCACCGTGGCGAACTCCTCGGCCGAGCCGGAGCTGTACCGGCGCGGCGCCGCGTACCGGATGGAGAGCATGCGGGTGGACGGCGCCGACGTGGTCGCGGTGCGCGACGCCGCCCGCACCGCCGTCGAGCGCGCCCGCGCCGAGAGCAGGCCCTACCTGCTGGAGACCGTCAGCCCCCGGCTGAAGGGCCACTCGGTCGTCGACCCGGCCCGCTACCGGTCCAAGGAGGAGAAGGAGGCCCTGAAGGCCGCCGACCCCCTGGCCCGGATGGCGCTGGAGCTGGAGGAGGCGGGCGTCCTGTCCGCCGACGAGCGCGACCGGCTCGACGCCGAGGTGACGGCGGAGGTCGACGCCGCCGCCGCGTTCGCCGACGAGAGCCCCGCGCCGGACGTGTCGACGCTGTTCGACTACACCTACGCCACCCCGGTCCCGGGCGAGCTGCGCCGGCTCCCCGCCGACCCCGTATTCGGTTCCTGAGAGGCATCCATGGCAACCGTGACCTACCGCCAGGCCCTCCGGGACACGCTCCGCGCCGAGATGCTCCGCGACGAGAACGTCTTCCTGATGGGCGAGGAGATCGGCCTCTTCGAGGGCTCCTACAAGATCACCGAGGGGCTGCTGAAGGAGTTCGGGCCGCGCCGCGTGCGCGACACCCCGATCGCCGAGGAGGGCTTCGTCGGCGCCGCGATCGGCGCCGCGATGCTCGGCCTGCGCCCCGTCGTGGAGATCATGACGATCAACTTCTCGCTGCTGGCACTGGACCAGATCGTCAACCACGCCGCGAAGATCTACGGCATGTTCGGCGGGCAGGCCAGCGTGCCGATGGTGATCCGGACGCCGGGCGGCGGCGGGCAGCAGCTCGGCGCCACCCACTCGCAGAACGTCGAGCTGTTCTACTCGTTCATCCCCGGCCTGAAGGTGCTCGCGCCGAGCACGCCCGCCGAGGCGTCGGCGATGCTGAAGGCCGCGATCCGCGACGACGACCCGGTGCTGTTCCTGGAGAACCTCGCCCTCTACAACACCAAGGGCGAGCTGCCGGCCCCGGTCGAGGACGTCGAGCCCGCCGAGATCGGCCGCGCCGCCGTGACCCGTCCCGGCACCGACATCACGATCATCGGCTACTCCCGGATGGCCCGCGTCGCCTCGGAGGTCGCCGAGACCCTCGCCGCCGAAGGCGTCTCCGCCGAGGTCGTGGACCTGCGCAGCCTGCGCCCGCTCGACCGGCAGACCGTGGTCGAGTCCGTTCGCAGGACCGGCTGCGCCGTCGTGGCCGAGGACGACTGGCTGACCTACGGCATCGGCGCCGAGATCGCCGCGACGATCCAGGAGGGCGCGTTCGACTGGCTGGACGCCCCCGTCCGCCGCGTCGCGATGGCCGAGGTGCCGCTCCCCTACGCCAAGTCCCTGGAGACGGCGGCGCTGCCGTCCGCCGAGTCCCTGCTGACCGCCGTGCGCGCCACGCTCCGCGCGACCGGCCGCACCACGCCGGGGACGGACGCCACGTCCCCGCGACCCGCTCTGGAGCCCGCGCGATGACCGAGATCCTCATGCCCCGCCTCTCCGACACGATGGAGGAGGGCGTCATCAGCTCCTGGCAGAAGCAGCCGGGGGACGAGGTCGCGGTCGGCGACGTCATCGTCGACATCGAGACCGACAAGGCGGTCATGGAGTACGAGGCCTATGAGGCCGGCGTGCTGGAGAAGATCCTCGTCGGCGAGGGCGAGACCGCCGCGATCGGCGCCCCGATCGCGGTGATCACCCCCGCGGGCGGCGCCCGTCCCGAGCCCGCGCCCGCCGCCGAGGCGCGGCCCGCGGCCGAGCCGGAGCCCGCCGCCGAGCCGGAGCCCGCCGCCGAGGCGGCGTCCGAGCCGGCGCCGGTCGCCACCGCCGCCCCGCCGCGGGCGGGTGGACGTCCGGCCGCCTCCCGGCCGCCGTCGTCGCCGCTGGCGCGCCGGCTGGCCCGCGACCACGGCATCGACCTGAACGCGCTCAGCGGCTCCGGTCCGGGCGGGCGCATCGTCCGCGCCGACATCGAGGCCGCCGTGCGCGCCGCCGGTCCGGCGGCGCCCGCCCCGGCCGCCGTCGCCCAGGCTCCCGCCGCCCCCGCGGCGCCGGCCGTCCAGGCCCGGGCCGACGACCCGGACGTGGAGGCCGTCCCGCTGAACCGCTTCCGCAAGGTGGCGGCCAGGCGGCTGACCGAGAGCAAGCGCGAGGCGCCGCACTTCTACCTGAACCGCGAGGTGGACGCCGAGGCCCTGCTGGCGTTCCGCGCGACGCTGAACGAGGCGCTCGCCCCGGCGAAGGTCAGCGTGAACGACCTGGTCGTGAAGGCGGTGGCGACGGCGCTGCGCGAGCACCCGGCGGTGAACGTCTCCTACACCGAGGAGAACCTGCTCTTCCACAAGCGGGTGCACGTCGGCGTGGCGGTGGCGGTCGAGGACGGCCTCGTCGTGCCGGTCGTCCGCGACGCCGACCGGATGAGCGTCTCGCAGATCGGGCGGGAGACCCGCGAGCTCGCCGCCAAGGCCCGCGACGGCAAGCTGTCCGCGCGGGAGATGAGCGGCGGCACGTTCAGCGTCAGCAACCTCGGCATGTTCGGTGTGGACTCGTTCTCCGCGGTGATCAACCCGCCCGAGGCCGCCATCCTCGCCGTGGGCGCCGTCCGCGACGAACCCGTCGTCCGCGACGGCCAGGTCGTCCCCGGCAAGCGCATGACGGTGACCCTGTCGGTCGACCACCGCGCCACCGACGGCGCGACGGCCGCGAAGTTCCTGGCCCGCCTCGCCGAGCTGCTCCAGAACCCGCTGCTCATCGTCGCGTAGCCCCGCACGCGCACGGAAGGGCCCTCGCCACCGGCGAGGGCCCTTCCGCGTCCTGCCGGTGTTCAGAGCATGACGCGGCCGCCGGTGACGTCGAGGGTGAGGCCCGTCAGCCAAGCGGACTGGGACGAGGCCAGGAAGAGCGCGGCGGACGCCACGTCGCCCGGTTCGCCGAGACGGGCGAGCGGGTGGGAGGCGGCCACGGCGGCCTGGGTCTCCTCGGGCATGAACCTTGCGGTGCGCTCGGTGCGGATCGTGCCGGGCGCGACGCAGTTGACGCGGACGCCGTCCCGCCCGGCTTCGGCGGCGGCGTGGCGGGTGAGGGCCTGAACGCCCGCCTTGGCGGCCTCGTAGGCGACGGGGGCGCCCCACGGGTTGCCCAGCTCCCGGCCGCCGCCGCCCGGCAGGTTCGTCGGCAGGCGCCCGGCCGACGACGACATCGTGATGATCGAACCGGCCTGGCGCTCCTGCATGCCGGGCAGGAAGGCCTTCAGGGTGAGGAAGGTCGCGGTGAGGTTGCCGTCCAGGACCGACCGCCACTCCTGCTCGGTCATGGCCGCGGTCGGGCCGGGGCGCGCGATGCCGCCGCCCGCGAACGCGCACAGGACGCCGGCCGGGCCGAGCCCGTCCTCGATCCGCCCGCGCGCGGAGTCGAGGGCGGCCAGGTCGGTGACGTCGGCGACGACGCCGATCCCGCCGGTCTCCTTGGCCACCTGGTCGAGCGCCTCCCGGTCGCGGCCGATGACGGCGACCCGCGCGCCCTCGGCGGCGAACGCGCGCGCCGTGGCGGCGCCGATGCCGCGCGAGCCGCCGGTGATGACCGCGACCATGCCGTTGAGCTCGGGGTACATCGGTGCCTCCTTGCCGGGATGCCGTCTCCTCCGATTCTGAGTGAGCGCTCACTCATTGTCAAGCGAGGGCGGCCCGGGCGTGGCCGTATCCGGCCAGCGGCCGGGCCCGACCAATCAGATCCGGCGGGGGCCGCGAAGTACCCGCGGGCATGGCGAAGAGACCGGTCGATCCGGCGCCGCGGCAACACGGCCCAGCGCCACGGAAAGGCGCCGCCGCGGCGGGCACCCGGAGACCGGCGAGGGTTCCACGATGCCGACACTCCATCCAGCCGGGGGAACGTCCAGGGCGCGGGTCGCCGCGCTGGCCGCCGCCGCGGGTCTGCTGTGCGCGGGCGGGTTCGCCGGACTCGCGCCGAGGCAGGGCACCGCGTCCAGCCACCGCGAGGCACCGCTCATCTCGGGGCAGCCGCAGTACGACAACACCGACGTCTACGCGTTCGTCAGTCCGGACAAGCCGGACACCACCACGCTGATCGCGAACTTCATCCCGTTCCAGGACCCGGCCGGCGGGCCGAACTTCTCCAAGTTCGCGCGGGACGCCAGGTACGACCTGAACGTCGACAACGACGGCGACTCCCTGCCCGACCTCACCTACCGGTTCCGCTTCCACGACCGGCTGAAGAACGCGAACACCTTCCTCTACAACACCGGGCCGGTGACGAGCCTGGACGACCCCGACCTCAACTTCACGCAGACCTACGACCTGACCCTCGTCCGGCGGGTCGGCGGCCAGGTCCGGAGCACGCACACGCTCGCCGAGAACGCGCCCGTCGCGCCGTCCAACGTGGGCAAGGCGTCCATGCCGGACTACGCGAGGCTGCGCGCTCAGGCGGTCAGGCCGCTCGGCGACGGGACGACCTCGTTCGCCGGGCAGGCCGACGACCCGTTCTTCCTCGACCTGCGGGTGTTCGACCTGCTGTACGGCGCGAACCTGAAGGAGGTCGGGAACGACACGCTGAGCGGATACAACGTCAACACGGTCGCGCTGCAGATCCCGACGCGCCACCTCGTCACGGGGCACGACCCGGTGATCGGGGTGAACTCGACCGTGTCGCGGCTCTCCGCGTCCGGCGCCTACGCGCAGGTGTCGCGGCTCGGGAGCCCGCTGGTGAACGAGGTGGTCGTCCCGCGCGGGAAGAAGGACACCTTCAACGCGTCCACCCCGTGGCAGGACGCGCAGTTCGCCGGCTTCGTCACCGACCCCGAGCTGCCGAAGCTCATCGAGAAGATCTACAAGATCCCGGCACCGCCCGGCCCGCGCAAGGACCTCGTCCAGGCGTTCCTCACCGGCGTGCCGGGGCTGAACCAGCCGGCGCACGTCCGGTCCGCGGAGCTGCTGCGGCTCAACACCTCGGTCCAGCCGGCCGCGAAGCCGGACCGGCTGGGGGTCCTCGGCGGGGACAAGGCGGGCTTCCCGAACGGGCGGCGGCTCACCGACGACGTCGTCGACATCGAGTTGCAGGCCGTCGAGGGCGAGCTGCTCGGAAAGAAGAACGACCTCGGCGACGCCGTGAACGCCAACGACGCCGGGTTCGGCACGAGCTTCCCGTACGTGGCGCAGCCCCACTCGGGGTCGGACGTGCGCGGCGCGAGGAAGCCGGGGACGAAGGCCGCGGGCGCGGCGGGCAGGGGCGACGGCGGGAAGGTGAACTTCCTCAACGCGGGCGCCACCGAGAGCACCTCGGGCGGCGAGGACGGGACGATCTCGCTGGCGCCGGTCGCCGCGGCGGCGGGCGCGGGGGCGTTCGTGCTGACCGGCGGGCTGCTGTGGCTGCGGCGCCGCCGTCCCTCGGCGGGACGGCACGAGAGCTGATGCGTCCCGTCCTCACCGGGGCCTCGGTGGCGGGGCTCGTCGCGGCGCTCACCCTCGGATCGGCGGTCGCGTTCGGCCGCCCGTCCGGGGAGCGCGCCGCGGCGGCCCCGGCCGGGGCCGCCGCCCCGGGCATCCCCGGTCTGCAGAAGAGGCTGCGCGAGCAGCCCCGTGACGCCGCCGGCTGGGCGTCACTAGGAACCGCGTACGTGGAGCAGGCCCGTGTGACCGCGGACCCGGCGTACTACCCGAAGGCGGAAGAGGTGCTCCACCGCTCCCTCCGGGAGGTGCCCGGGAACGAGGGCGCGCTGGCCGGGCTCGGCGCGCTCGCGGCGGCGCGCCACGACTTCCACGGGGCGCTGCGGTACGCGGACCGGGCGCTCAAGGCGAACCCCTACGCGCAGCGGGCCGCCGCCGTCCGGGTGGACGCGCTGGTGGAGCTCGGCCGCTACGACGACGCGCTGGCCGCCGCGCGCCGGGCGGACGCCGTCCGTCCGGGGGTTCCGGTCTTCACCCGGCTCGCGTACGTGCGGGAGCTGCGCGGAGAGGTCGCGGAGGCGCGCCGGGTGCTGGGGCTCGCGCGGGCCTCCGCCACCGACCGCGGCGACCTGGCCTACATCTCGGTGCAGCTCGGCGAGCTGGCCTGGAACGACGGCGACCTCGGCCGGGCCGGGCGCGAGTACGCCGAGGCGCTGCGCCTGTCCCCCGGCCACCTGCCCGCCCTGGACGGCGAGGCGCGCGTCAGGGCCGCGCGCGGCGACACGGCCGGGGCGCTCGCCGTGCGGGCCGGGATCGTCGAGCGGCTCCCCCTCCCCCAGTACGTCACCGAGTACGGGGAGCTGCTGGAGTCGGCCGGACGCTGGGACGAGGCGGAACGGCAGTACGCGGTCGCGACGGCGTGGGCGCGGATCGCCAGGGCCGGCGGCGTCGACGCCGACCTGGAGACCGCGCTGTCCGAGAGCGACCACGGCGACGCCGGGGACGCGCTGCGGGCGGCGCGGGCCGAGTACCGGAGGCGCTGCCCCGGCGCGCGCGTGCGGCAGTGCAGCGTGCACGCGGCCGACGCCCTGGCCTGGGCGCTGCACGTCAACGGGCGGGACGCCGAGGCCCTCCGCTACGCCCGGCAGGCGACGGCCACCGGGTACCGCCGCGCGTCCTTCCGGTTCCATCTCGGCGTCATCGAGAAGGCCCTCGGCGAGCGCGCCGCCGCGCGGCGCGACCTCGCCGGGTCACTGCGCCGCAATCCCGCCTTCTCCCCGCTGTGGGCGCCGCGGGCCGAGGCGGCCCTGGACGACCTGGGAGGCGCGTCGTGATCGTTCTCGCGCTCGCCGCCGGGGTGCTCGCCGCGCATCCCCTGGGCAACTTCACCGTCAACCACTACGACGGGCTGGTCGCGGCGCCGCACGAGCTGCGGATCGACCATGTCGAGGACCTCGCCGAGATCCCCGCGGCGCAGGCGATGCCGGGGCTCGACGCCGACCACGACGGGCGCCCGTCGCACGGCGAGCTGGCGGCGTGGGCGGGCGGCGCCTGCGCGCGGGCCGCCTCGTCCCTGCGCGTCGCGGTGGACGGGCGTCCCGTCACCGCGACGGTCGCGTCCGCCGCCGCCTCGGCGCCGCGCGGGCAGGCGGGGCTGCCGACGCTGCGGCTCGAATGCCGGATCACCGCGCCCGCCGGACCAGGGACGGTCTCCTTCCGGGCCGGCGGCGACGGCCGGATCGGCTGGCGAGAGATCACCGCGCGCGGCGACCGGATGACGCTCGCCGCGTCCGGCGTGCCCGAGGCGTCGCGCAGCCGCCGCCTCACCGCCTACCCGGCGGACCTGCTCGCCTCCCCGCCCGACCAGCGGTCGGCGACCCTCGACGTGCGGGCGGGCGGGCCGCCGCTCGCGGCCCCCGCGCGCGGCGCCGGGCCCGGAACGCTGCTGCCGCGCGGCGCCGACGGGCTGACGCGGCGGTTCACGTCGCTGGTCGCGAGGCACGACCTCACGCCCGGCTTCGCGGCCCTGGCGTTCCTGGCCGCGCTGCTGCTCGGCACGCTGCACGCGCTCGCGCCCGGCCACGGCAAGACGATCATGGCGGCGCACGCGATCGGGGACGGGCGGCGCCGGACGCGGGACGTCCTCGCGCTCGGCCTGACCGTCACGCTCACCCACACGGCCGGCGTCCTGGCCCTCGGCCTGCTCGTGACGACCGGGGCCCTGCTGGCGCCCGAGGCGCTGTTCCCTTGGCTCGGCGCGGCGGGCGGTGTCCTCGTGACGGCGGCGGGTGCGCTGCTGCTGCGGCGCGCCCTGCGCAACCGGCACCACACCCACGGCCACGGGCATGGGCACGGGCATGGCCACGGGCACGGGCCAGCGCGTTCGCGGCGCGGCGGGGTCGTGCTGATGGGGCTGGCGGGCGGCATGGTGCCGAGCCCGTCGGCGGTCGTGGTGCTGGTCGGCGGCGCGGCGATCGGACGGGCCTGGTTCGGGGTCGTCCTCGTCCTGGCCTACGGGCTCGGCCTCGCCGCCGCGCTCACCGGGGTCGGCCTCCTCGTCGCCGGTTCCGCGCGCGCCCTGGCGCGGCGCATTCCGGCCATGCGGCCCCGGCTTCCCAGCGCGATGATGCCGATAGGGACGTCCGCGACGGTCGTCGTCCTCGGGCTGGGACTCACGTTGCGGAGCCTGGTCCTGTGAGTTCCGACCCTGGACGGCCCCGGATGCGTAGTGCCGGGTGGACGGTCCACGGAGGGGAGCGCGGCTTGCCGGCAGAGACGAGACCGCCGGACGGCGGAACGGTGTCCGGGCATGACGCGGACGCGCTGCTCGGCCGGACGGCGCGCGGCGACGAGCGCGCGTTCGAGCTGCTGTACGACGTGGCCGCGGCACCCGTGCACGGCCTGGCGCGGCGGGTCGTCCGCGATCCGGCGATGGCGGAGGAGGTGACGCAGGAGGTGATGATCGAGGTGTGGCGGTCCGCCGCCCGCTACGATCCGGGCCGCGGCGGCGCGATGGCGTGGATCCTGACGATCGCGCACCGCCGGGCCGTGGACCGCGTCCGGCGCGAGCAGGCCGCGGGCGAACGCGAGGCGAGGACCGTCCACCACGGGGCGGGCGGTGCGCACGACCCGGTGGGCGAGCGGGTCGAGGCGCGGCTGGAGCACGAGCGGGTGCGGCGCTGCCTCGGGACGCTGACGCGCCTGCAGCGCGAGTCGGTGACGCTCGCCTACTACGGCGGGCACTCCTATCGTGAGGTGGCCGCGCTGGTGGGCGCGCCGCCGAACACGGTGCGGACCCGCATGCGCGACGGCATCATCCGGCTGCGCGACTGCCTGGGGGTGGAACGGTGACGGACGATCTGCACGCCCTCGCCGGCGCGTACGCGCTGGACGCGATCGACGACGCCGGGGAGCGGCGGTCGTTCGAGGAGCACCTCGCCGGGTGCGAAACGTGCGCGACCGAGCTGCGCGAGTTCCGGGCGACGACGGCCCGGCTGGGCCTGGCGGTCGCCGAGGCCCCGCCGCCGCGGCTGCGCGCCCGGGTGCTGGCGGACGTCCGGAACGTCCGGCAGCTGCCGCCCGCCCCCGCGGGCCGGGACGCGGACGTGCGGCCGATCCGGCCGCGGCGGTGGCGGCGCGCCGCCGCGGCCGGGCTGGCCGCGGCCGCCTGCCTGGTGACGGCCGCCTCCGTCGGGGTGGCGGTCCACGAACGGCAGCGCACGCAGCGCACGGAGGCCGCCTACCGGGACGTGGCGTCGGTGCTGTCGGCGCCGGACGCGCGCTCGGCGACGGGCCGCGCCGCGGGCGGCGGGACGGTCACGGTCGTCGCGTCCGCGTCGCGCGGCGGGGCGGTCGTGGCCTCGTCCGGGCTGCGGGCTCTGCCGTCCTCGAAGGCGTACCAGCTCTGGCTGATCGGCGCGGACGGCCCCCGCTCGGCGGGCCTGCTGCCCGGCGACCCGGGCCGCCCGGTCGTCGCCGGAACGTGGCGGCCGCGGGACAGGGTCGGCGTGACCGTGGAGCCCGCCGGCGGGTCCGCACGGCCGACGACGGAGCCGCTCGTGCTGGTCGACCTCGCCTGATACTTGTCGTCCGACTGACGATATGTGATCATGGCGGGCATGTCGGTGAACGTCCCGCTCGGCCCGCTGCTCGACCCCGCCTTCCACCTCGGGTCGGTCCCCACCACGTGGGCGGAGCTGCTCGGCTTCGCGACCGGCGCGGTCAACGTGTGGCTCGTCGTCCGGCAGAACATCCTCAACTGGCCGATCGGCATCGCCAACGTGATCCTGCTCGGCCTGGTGTTCCTGGACGGCGGCCTCTACGCCGACGCCGGGCTCCAGGTCGTCTACGTCGCGCTCCAGCTCTACGGCTGGTGGGTGTGGCTGTACGGCGGCGACGGCCGCGACCGGCTCCCGGTGCGGCGCACGCGCGGCGCCGAGTGGGCGGCCCTGATCGCCGCGGGGGCCGCGGGCACCGCCCTGCTGACCTGGGCGCTGTCGGCCTGGACGGACTCCACCGTGCCGTTCTGGGACGCCCTCACCACCGCGCTCTCCCTCATGGCGACCTACGGGCAGTCGCGCAAGCTGCTGGAGTCGTGGTGGCTGTGGATCGCCGCCGACCTCGTCTACATCCCGCTGTACTTCGCCAAGGACCTCAAGCTCACCAGCGCCCTCTACCTCGTCTTCCTGGCGCTGTGCGTGTCCGGGCTGCTGGCCTGGCGCCGCGACCTGCGCGCGCGGCCCCTCGCCCCCGCGGCGGCCGTATGACGCACGAGCACGGCCTGGTCATCGGCAAGTTCTATCCGCCGCACGCCGGGCACCACCACCTGATCGACACGGCCGCGGCGTCCTGCGCCCGGGTGAGCGTCGTCGTGGCGGCGTCCACCGCGGAGAGCATCCCGCTCGCGCTGCGGACGGCGTGGCTGCGCGAGGCGCACCGGCAGCCGCACGTGGAGATCGTCCCGGTGGTGGACGACGCCGAGATCGACTACGGGTCCGACGAGGCCTGGTCGGCGCACGTCGCGGCGTTCCGGGCGGGCCTGGCGATGCGGTCGGGGCTCGGCGCGTCCGTCCCGCCGGTGGACGCGGTGTTCAGCTCGGAGGCGTACGGGCCGGAGCTCGCCGAGCGCTTCTCGGCCGTGCACGTCCCGGTCGACCCGCCGCGCGAGCGCTTCCCGGTGAGCGGCACCGCCGTCCGGAAGGACCCGGCGGGGAACTGGGACCACCTCTCGCCGCCCGTCCGGGCGTATCTGGCGCGGCGGGTCGTGGTGGTGGGCGCCGAGTCGACCGGCACGACCACGCTGGCCCGCGCGCTCGCGATCCACTACGCGGAGCGCGGCGGTGTGTGGGCGGCGACCCGGTGGGTGCCGGAGTACGGCCGGACGTTCACCGAGGAGAAGCTGGCCGCCGCGCGCCGGCGGGCGGGCGACCCGTCACTGTGGCTGGACGACCTGACATGGGAGTCCGCCGAGTTCACCGAGATCGCCGAGCGTCACGCGGCGCTGGAGGACGCGGCGGCCCGGTCGGGCTCGCCGCTGCTGGTCTGCGACACCGACGCCTTCGCCACGGCGATCTGGCACGAGCGCTACCTCGGCACACCGGCCCCCGAGGTCGAGGCCGTCCACGGGCGGACCCCGCACCACCTGTGGATCCTCACCGATCCCGAGGGCGTCCCCTTCGAGCAGGACGGCTGGCGCGACGGTGAGCTGATCAGGTCGTGGATGTCGGCGCGCTTCCGGGAGGAGCTGGAGAAGCGGGGCCTCCCGCACATCACCGTGACGGGCCCCCACGAGCGCCGCCTGGCCGCCGCCGTCGAGGCGACCGACGCCCTGCTGGCCGAAGGCCCGCACTTCAGCGCCCCGCTGACCCCCCGGCCCCCGGCCCGGGTCGACCGACGTCAGGTCAGCCGGCCCAACTGATATCTGTGATGTGGAACTCCTTGATATCGCGGACCACCAGATACTCGATGGACGCGTCGATGTCGTCCAACGAGACCGCGTAGGCGACTCCGGCCTCGTCGAGCGGCTTCCCCGGTGGCGGTAACCCCAGGTCCACCGCGGCGCCCCCCTGCCAGGCCAGCTCGCAGAGGTACTCGACAAGGCGATCTTCGATCTGCTTCGGGAGGGAGGAGTGAAGGATCAGGCCCGCCGTCTCAGAGCAGAAGACCGTCCAGCCGCTCTTCTGCGCGGTCACTCGTTTCCGCTGCGAAAGCGGCGCCCGGCCCTGATCTCCTCCAAGGAGATCTTCCTGCCCGCCCTCATCTCCTCGATCGCCCTTGAGCGGCGCTCCTCGCGGTCGGGCACCTGGCTGAACATGGCTTCCGCGTGCCATCCCGCCAGAAGATTCGTCAACTCAGGGCCGAATCTGGCGTCCATGACCTCGCCGAGGAACTGGGCCCGCAACTCCTGGGGGAGGAAGTCCGCGATGCCCTTGATCGTCCTTGGGACCCGGGAAACCTGGCCCGGGAGGAGTGGCTCTACAGGTTGTGCGCTCATGTCGCTCCTGTCCGTCCGGTGTCCCCTCTCACCCGTACAACGGAGACCCTACCGGGCACCGCCGACAGCACAGAGGGTCATTTGGCGGTACGCAGCGTATTGATCTCCTCCGGATCAGGACGGCGCAACGGCGTTTTGTTGGCGCAGGTCCGGTCCGGGCGGTTGCTGCTGATGCGGGGGGTCGAGGCGGAACAGGTCCTCGTCGATCCGGTCGAGGGCGAGCCGCACGGCGCCGAGGGCGACCGACTCGTCCCCGAGCTCGGATCCCTCGATCCGGACGGGGCTCAGGCACAGCGGCGCGACCCGCTCGCGCAGCGCGGCGACCAGCGGCGCGCCGGTCCCGGCCAGGGGGCCGCCGACCACGATCATCTCCGGGTCGAGGGCGAGGGCCATCGCCGCGACGCCGCGCGCCATCCGGGCGGCGAGCCGCTCCACCCGGTCCCGCGCCTCCGCGGACCCGCGCCCGGCCGCGTCCAGGACGCGTTCCGCCTCCTCGAACAGGGGGCCGGATCCGGCGTCCGGCACCAGGGAGGCGGTCGTGTCCCGCAGGCCCAGCTCGTCCAGCATGCCGATCTCGCCCGCCGCCCCCCAGCGGCCCCGGTGCAGGCGGCCGCCGATGATCGCGCCCATGCCGGTGTGCAGCGCGGCGTAGACGCAGACGACGTCGTCGGCGTCGCGGGCGGCGCCGACCCACCGCTCGGCCATGGCGGCGAGGTTGGCGTCGTTCTCGACGAGGACGGGGCAGGAGAACGAGCGGCCCAGCTCGCGCGCCAGGTGGACGCCCTCCCATCCGGGCACGACCGTGCAGGACGTGACCGTCCCGTCCGGGGCGACGACGCCGGGGGTGCCGGCCGCGACAGCCCGCAGCGACCGGCGGTCGACGCCCGCCCCGGCCAGGCAGTCCTTGACCGCGGCCCGCACCGCCGCGATCCGCTCCCCGGGGGCGGCGCCGCCGGGGAGGTCGGCGCGGTGCCCGCCGGCGACCTCGCCGGCGAGGTCGGCGACGAGCAGCCGCACCCGGTGCGCGTCGACGTCGACGCCGAGGGCGTGGCCGGCCTCCGCGCGGAACCGGTAGCGGCGGGCGGGCCGGCCGAGCCCGCCGCCCGGGCGCGGCGCGTCCTCGGCGGCCAGGCCGCGGTCGATCAGCTCACCCAGCACGCCCTCGGTGGTGGGCCGGGACAGCCCGACGCGCCGGGCCAGCTCCGACAGCGTCGCCTCGCCGCCGTCGCGCAGCGCGCGCAGCGTCGCGGCGGAGTTGAGCCGGCGGAGCACCGAGGGGTCGCCTCCGTGGAGAGAGTGGTGCGGCACGGGTACCCCTTGACAGCGTTCGGCGGACGGACGACATTATTGCCAGACTACTTATGAAAACACCTTGCGTAAGTCGGCCGCCGGTGCGGACGGCCAGGTCGGAGGGGTGCGCGACGATGCAGCGGACGGGGCCGACGATCGCGGTGGCCGGAGCGGGGCTGCGCGGCCGCGGCTACGCGGCGCGGATCCGGGAGGCCGGGGCCGGCCGGATCGTCGCGGTCGCCGAGCCCGACCCGGCGCGGCGCGCCCGGTTCGCCGCCGAGCACGGCCTCCCGCCGGAGCGGACGTTCCCCGGCTGGCGCGAGATGGCCGCGCGGGGCCGCCCCGCCGACGGTGTGATCATCGCGACGCAGGACGCCGAGCACGCCGAGCCCGCGATCCGCTTCGCCGGCCTCGGCTGCCACATCCTGCTGGAGAAGCCGATGGCGACGTCCGAGGCGGACGCGCTGCGCATCGTGGACGCCGTCGAGCGCGCCGGGGTGATGCTCGCCGTCTGCCACGTGATGCGCTACACCGAGTACACGCGCGCGTTCAGGAGGCTGATCGAGGACGGGCGGATCGGCGCGCCGGTCAGCGTCCAGCACCTCGAACCGGTCGGCTGGTGGCACCACGCCCACTCCTACGTGCGCGGCAACTGGCGGCGGGCGGACGAGTCCGGCCCGATGCTGATGACGAAGTCCTGCCACGACTTCGACTGGCTGATCCACCTGATGGGCGAGGTTCCCGCGCGGGTGTCCTCGTTCGGGCGGCTGTCGCATTTCCGGCCGGAGGAGCGGCCGCCCGGCGCCGCCGACCGCTGCGTCGACTGCGCCGTGGAGCCCCGCTGCTCCTACTCCGCGACCCGGCTGTACCTGTCGTGCCTCGGCGATCCCGGCCGCGATAGGTGGCCGCTCAGCGCGGTCACCGACGACCGCACCGAGTCGGGCGTCCTGCGGGCGCTGCGCGAGGGCCCGTACGGACGCTGCGTCTACGCGTGCGACAACGACGTGGTCGACCACCAGGTCGTGAACATGGAGTTCCCGTCCGGCGCGACCGGCGTGTTCACCATGACCGCGTTCTCGGCGGCCGCCCCGCGCCAGACGCGCGTCTTCGGGACGGCCGGTTCCCTGGAGGGCGACGGCGTCCGCATCACGGTCCGCGACTTCGTCACCGGCGCGACCGAGATCGTCGAGCCCGGGGCCGTCCCTCCCGGGGGCGCGTCCGACGGCCGCCACGACGACGGCGACGACGCGCTGGCCGACGCCTTCGTCGCCGCGCTGGCCGCGGGCGACCCGGCCCGGCTCCACTCCGGCCCCCGCGAGAGCCTCGCCTCGCACCGCGTCGTGTGGGCCGCCGAACGGGCCCGGCTGGACGGCGCCGTCGTCGACCTGGGCACGCAGTCACCTCCGGCGAAAGGCACGGTGCACCCGTGACCGTCAGACCGCTCTTGGGCGCCGCCGCGCTGTCCCTGCTCCTCGCGCCGGCCGCCTGCGGCGACTCGTCCGGCGGGTCGCCGCCCGCCGGCAACGACGGCCGGGGGCCCATCACCGTCGCCACCGGCAAGGACCTGACCCGGACCGTGCAGCGGCTCGTCGCGGCGTGGAACGACGGCCATCCGAAGGAGAGGGTCCGGCTCGCCGAGCTGCCCGAGGACGGCGACCAGGCGCGGCAGCAGCTCGTCCAGAACATGCAGATCAAGTCGGACGCCTACGACGTCGTCCGGCTGGACGCGGTGTGGACGGCGGAGTTCGCCGCGCGCCGCTGGATCCTGCCGCTGCCGGACGGGCTGGTGGACGCCTCCTCGTTCGTCCCGGCGGCCCTGGAGACCGGGAAGTACCGCGGCAGGCTGTACGCGGCGCCGTGGCTGACCGGGACCGGCGTCCTCTACTACCGCGAGGACCTCCTCGCCGGGGCCGGGGTGAAGGGCCCGCCGAAGACGTGGGCCGAGCTGCGCGAGGACTGCGCGAAGGTCCGCCGGACGCCCGAGGGCAAGGGCATCGACTGCTACGCGGGCCAGTACGGCAAGTACGAGGGGCTCACGGTCAACTACTCCGAGGCCGTCCAGTCCGCGGGCGGCGAGGTCTTCGACCCTTCGGGCAGGCCGAGGGTGAACACCCCGCAGGCCAAGGCGGGGCTGAGGTTCCTGGTGGACGGCTTCCAGAACGGCACGATCCCGCAGAAGGCCATCACGTTCAAGGAGGAGGAGGGCCGCCGCGCCTTCCAGGAGGGGCACCTCGTCTTCCACCGCAACTGGGCGTACGTGTACGCGCTCGCCGCCGAGAAGGACGGCTCGAAGGTGGCCGGGAAGTTCGGCGTCGCGCCGATCCCGGGCGAGGGCGGGCCGGGCTCCGGCACCCTCGGCGGCAACAACCTGGCCGTTTCGGCGTTCTCCAAGCACCAGGCCACCGCACGCGACTTCATCGCCCACATCGTCGGCCCGGCGATCCAGAACGAGTACGGCCGTGCCCAGTCGTTCCCGCTGTCCCTCGCCGCCCTCTACACCGACCCCGAAATGATCAAGCGGTATCCGTACCTGCCGGTGCTGAGGCAGGGCATGGACAAGGCGCGGCCGCGCCCGGTCGTCGTCCGGTACAACGAGGTCAGCAGCGCCATCCAGGAGCACGTCACCGCGGCGCTCACCGGGAAGGAACCGGTGGACCGGGCGGCCGAAGACCTCCAGAAGGCACTGACGGCCCTGGCCGACTAGAGGACCTCCGTGGCCTAGTCGTACGTGCGGCCGTAGCCGAAGGGGAACAGGGGCTTCTTGCCGTCGCCCTTGTTGATGGGCTGCTGGGAGGCCGTGCGCATCCACGTCACCGGGAGCCTGCCGGTCGGCGCGACGGCCCCGTACAGGACGTCGGCGACGCCCGCCCCCTCGCTGCCCGGCAGCCACGCCTCGACGAGCGCGTTCCACTTGGGCAGCTCCAAGGCGATGTCCAGCGGGCGCCCCGACACCAGCACCACGACCACCGGGACGCCGGACGCGCGCAGCCGGTCGATCGTCTTCAGGTCGGCGGCGTCGAGGCCCATGTCACCGGTGAGGTCGCCGTGGTACTCGGCGTACGGCTTCTCCCCGACGACCGCGATCGCCGCGTCGTAGGACCGGTCGATCCCCGTCCCGTCCCTGCTGTAGGTGACGGTCGCGGACGGGTCCGCCGCCTCGCGGATGCCCCGCAGGATCGTCGTGCCCTTCGTGGTCGGGCCCGGCGCGCCCTGCCAGCTGATCGTCCAGCCGCCCGACTGCATGCCGATGTCGTCGGCGCTGCGGCCCGCGACGAAGACCTTGTCGTCGTCGTCCAGCGGCAGGACGCCGCCGGCGTTCTTCAGCAGCACCTGCGACCCGGCGACCGCGCGCCGGGCGAGCGCGCGGTGCTCGGCGCTCCCGACCGCCCCCAGGTACGCGCGGTCGGCCATCGGCCGCTCGAACAGGCCCAGCTGGAACTTCTTGGTCAGGATGCGGCGGTTCGCGTCGTCGACGCGGGACATCGGGACGGTCCCGTCCTTCACCGCGTCCCGCAGGTAGTCGATGAACCGGCGCCACTCGGCCGGGACCATGACCATGTCGATCCCGGCGTTGACCGCGGCCGCGACCTCGTCCATGGTGAAGCCCCGCTTCCCGTCGATCTCGTCGATGCCGTTGTAGTCGGACACGACGAAGCCGGTGAAGCCCAGCTCGCGCTTGAGGACATCGGTGATCAGGTACTTGTTCCGGTGCATCTTCAGCCCGTTCCACGAGCTGTAGGAGACCATCACCGAGCCCACGCCGCGCTTCACGGCCGCGCGGAACGGCGGCAGGTGGACGGCGCGCAGTTCCTTCTCCGGGATCCTGGTGTCGCCGCGGTCGTCGCCGCCCTCGGTGCCGCCGTCCCCGATGTAGTGCTTCGCCGTGGCCAGGACGGACGTGGGCCCGTCCAGCTCGCGCCCCTGCAACCCGTCGATGAGCGTCGTCATGGCCGCGGGCAGTTCGGGCACCTCGCCGAACGACTCGTAGGTCCGGCCCCAGCGGTCGTCGCGGACCACGCACAGGCAGGGCGCGAAGTCCCAGTCCACGCCCGTCCCCGTCATCTCCGCCGCGGTCGCCGCGCCGATCCGGCGGACGAGGGCCGGGTCGCGGGCCGCGCCGAGCCCGATGTCGTGCGGGAAGATCGTCGCACCGGCCACGTTGTTGTGGCCGTGCACCGCGTCCACCCCGTACATCATCGGGACGCGCAGCGGCGCGGCGAGCGCGGCCCGCTGGAGTCCGTCGTACATGTCCGCCCAGCTCCGCGGCGTGTTCGGGCTGGGCGCCGACCCTCCGCTCGACAGCACCGACCCGATCCGGTAGCGGGTGACCTCCTCCGGCGTCACGTACCGCCGCTCCGGCTGTGTCATCTGGCCGAGCTTGTCGGCGAGGCTCATCCGGTCGAGCAGGTCGTCGACGCGGTCCCCCACCGACAGCTGCGGGTCGAGGTAGGGGGCGGGGCCCGAGGCCGCCCGGACGGGACCGCCGTGGACGGTCAGCGCGAGCAGGGCGAGCACGCTCAGGCCGAGGACGCGGGTCCGCGACGCCCGCGGGGAGGAACAGTACATGCGGAAGGTTTTTCCAGGTTCGATCAAACGCAACGCAACCGGATACCAGCACCTGAGCAATATCTGCCGGTCATTGCCGACAAAAGTACATAGGGCTCTCGGTCGGGATCGAACCGACACCACCAGGACCACAACCTGGTGTGCAGACCACTACACCACGAAAGCCGTATCTCCGGCAGGAATCGAACCTGCGACCTCCGGGTCCGCAACCCGGCGCGCTCTCCACTGCGCCACGGAGACGTGTTCTTGCGTGCTGAGCGCAGGAATCGAACCTGCCTGCTGCGGTTTATGAGGCCGCCGGACGCACCAGCGTCCCTGCTCAGCGCGGAGGGTGCGAGATTCGAACTCGCGCAGGGGTGACCCTGACGACGGCTTAGCAAGCCGCTGCCTTTCCGCTCGGCCAACCCTCCGGAAACGAAAAAGACCGCCCGTGGTCTTCGGGCGGTCGGCGTCAGAACGTGCGGGTCACGTCCGTCGGCGGCTCCCGAGACCGGAATGGCTGCTGCGCATTCGATGACGTCGCATCGCGGCTCCCCTTTCCGATCCCGTCGTTCTCACCTTCGATGTCCATGGTGCCGGGGCGGTTCCGCCCCGGCAACCCATTTATCGCCTCATTCCTAGAAATCAGTGCCCCGGGAGACCGGCTCCCAGGCCGCGAACTCCTCGCGCGCACCGGTGAGGGCGGCGTCCACGGCGTCCGCGGCGTCGTTGCCCAGCGGCAGCCGGAGCGGCGTGTCGTCGGCGTCCAGCGCCTTCAGGATCGCCGCGGCGGCCTTGGCCGGATCGCCCGGCTGCTTCCCGTCGCTGCCCGGCAGGTTCGCCCGGACCGGGCCGACGCTGCCGGCGTACTCCGGCATCGCGGCCGTCTGGTGCAGGCCGCCGCCGGCGAACGACGTCCGGAACGCGCCCGGCTCGACCACCAGCACCTTGATCCCGAACGGGGCGACCTCCAGCGCCAGCGCCTCCGACAGCCCCTCCAGAGCGAACTTGGTGGCCGAGTAGGCGCCCACGCCGGGGAAGGAGAACCGGCCGCCCATGCTCGACATCTGCACGACGGCGCCACTCCCCTGGCGGCGCATGTGCGGCAGCACCGCGCGGGTCAGCGCCGCCGGGCCGAAGAAGTGCAGGTCCATCAGCTCGCGCAGCTCGCGGTCGGTGGTCTCCTCCACGGCGCCGACGACGCCGCGCCCGGCGTTGTTGACCAGCACGTCGATCCGCCCGTGCCACAGGATCACGTCCGCGACCACGTCCGCGATCCGCGCCGGATCGGTGACGTCCAGCTCGACCGCGCCGACCCGGCCCGGGTGGCGCGCCACCAGATCGTCCAGCGTCTCCGGGCGCCGCGCCGCCGCGACCACCGTGTCCCCGGCGGCCAGCGCCGCCTCCGCGATCGCCCTCCCGAAACCCGAGTTCGCCCCGGTGATCAGCCAGACCCGTGCCTTCTCGGAGATGTTCGTCATGCCGGTAGTTATCGCAGTTCACCGGCCCCGCCGTCCAAGACACAGATCCTTCCGGCCGATAAAGGGCGTTTATGATCGCCGGATGGAGCTGCGCCAGCTGCGCTATCTCGCCGCGATCGCCGACGCGGGCAACCTGGGCCGGGCCGCCGAGGCCCTCTACGTCAGCCAGCCCGCGCTCTCCTACGCGCTGCGCAGGCTCGAAGCCGAGCTCGGCGTCCGGCTGTTCGACCGGCACGCGGGCGGCGTGACCCCCACCCCGGCCGGCCGCGACGTGATCGCCGAGGCGCGCCGCACCGTCCGGCAGGCCGACCGCGTCGCCGCCGTGGCCGAACGGCACCGGCGCGGGCAGACCGGCGTCCTGCGCGTCGGGTTCGAGGCCAGCGGCGCGGGCGAGCTGACCACCCGGGCCCGCGCCGAGTTCGCCCGCGCCCACCCCGGCGTCCGCGTCGAGCCCAAGCGCTTCGACTGGGGCGGCGAGACCGCCGCGCTCCGCGCCGGGCAGGTGGACGTGGCGTTCGTGTGGCTGCCCGCCGACCTCGGCGGCCTGCACTCGGAGGTCGTCCACACCGAGCCGCGCGTCGTCGGCCTCCCGGCTGGACATCCGCTCGCCTCCGCCGAGGGCGTGTCCATCATGGACGTCAAGGACGAGCCCCTCATGTGGACCGAGCGCGCGCCCCGCGAGTGGGTGGACTGGTGGGCGGTCAACCCCAGACCGGACGGGTCCGCCCCGCGCTGGGGCCCGACCAACGACAACGTCGAGGAGATGCTCGAACAGGTCGCCGAGGGCACGGCCATCTGCTTCGCGCCGTCCAGCATGGCGCTGTACTACGCGCGCCCCGGACTGTCCTGGGTGCCGCTCACGGACGTGGAGCCGCTGCGCGTCGCGCTCGCCTGGGCGGACGGGGGCCCGCTCGTCGAGGCGTTCGCCGCGATCGTCCGCGACCTGGCGGGCCTCAGACGTAGGTCCGCGGCGTCTCCACGGCCGCGCTGAGCGCCCGGAGCGCGTGGTAGACGCGGACCTTGACCACGTCGACCGGCACCCCCAGCGAGGCGGCGGCCTCGTTGACCGACCGGTCCCGGAAGACCGTCTCGGTGAGGATCTCGCGGTGCGCGGGCGGCAGCCCCTGGAAGGCCCGGGCGACCACCGCGGGGCGCATCCGCTCCCCCGGCGAACCGGGGGCGAACGAACCGATGTCTTTGCCCATTCGCAGTGCCACACGACGAACTTCGCACCCCTGCCCCGGCCCGCCGCCCTCCTTATGGCGGCTTTAAGGAAGCGTTGAGGCTCTGATTCAGGGGGCGGGGCGGAGGGGTTCGCCGGAGGCGAGGAGAGCGAGGGCCGCGGCGCCGTAGAGGCCGGCGTCGCGCTCCAGGGCCGTGCAGGACACGCGCAGGTCGCGCAGGTGCGGCATGCCGGCGCGGGCGGTGATCGCGGCGCGCAGCGGGTCCAGGAGCAGGTCGCCCGCGGCCGCCACGCCGCCGCCGATGACGACGTCGCGGATGTCGAGCACGGAGGCGGTGTTGAGGATCGCGGTGGCGAGGGCGCCGGCGGCGCGCCGGAAGGCCGCGAGGGGGACGGGGGCGCCGGCGCGGGCGGCGGCGGCCAGGGCGCGGGCGTCGGGGCGGCCCGTCGCGGGGGCGAGCGTCCAGCCCTGGGCGAGCGCCCAGCGGACCATGCTCGGGCCGCCGGCGATCGTCTCCAGGCAGCCGCGGGCGCCGCAGACGCAGGGCTCGCCGTCGTGGTCGACGATGACGTGGCCGATGTGGCCGGCGTTGCCGGTGCGTCCCGTCCAGGGGCGGCCGTCGATGACGAGGCCGCCGCCCACGCCGGTCGACACGACGATGCCGAGCAGGGAGCCGCCGTCGTGGCCGCCGCGCCACCACTCGCCGAGCGCCATGCACTGGGCGTCGCCCGCCAGGGTGACGGGCACCCCGGGGACGAGGCGCTGGACGGCCGCGACGAGCCGGTAGCCGCGCCAGCGGGGGATGTTGATCGGGCTGACGGTGCCCGCGGCCGCGTCGATCGGGCCGGCCGAGCCGATGCCGACGCCGGTCAGGCCGGGGCGGGCGAAGTCGGCGACGAGGCCGCGCAGGGTGGCGGTGGGCGCCTGGCCGACGGGGTGCTCGGCGCGGTCGAGGAGCTCGCCGCCGGCGTCGACGCGCGCGACGGCGAACTTGGTGCCGCCGATGTCGAGGGCGAGGACGGTCATGACCCGATCCCCGGGAGCACGCGGTAGAGCGTGCCGTGTCCGGTGAGGCGGGTGGCGGGGGCGCCGGCCGGGACGAAGGCGGCCTCGCCCCGGCCGAGGGTCAGGGGCGGCCGGGCGGTGAGGCGGGCCTCGCCCTCCAGGCACAGGAGCGTCTGCGGAAGGCCGGAGGGCAGGTCCTCGGGGACCTGCGAGAGGTCGTGGCGGACGAGGGTGAACTCCTCGGCGGCCGTGCGGTACCGGCAGTCCTGCGTGGGCTCGACGCGGTGGGACCTGGACGGGACGAACCGCACGACGCGCATCAGCTCGGGGACGTCGATGTGCTTGGAGGTGAGCCCGCAGCGCACGACGTTGTCGGAGTTCGCCATGACCTCGATCGCGAGGCCGCCCAGGTAGGAGTGGGGCACTCCGGCGTCCAGGAAGAGGGCCTGGCCGGGCTTGAGCTCCACATGGTCGAGCAGGAGCGCGGCGAGGACCCCGGGGTCACCGGGGTGGGCGCGGGCGATGTCGGCGTAGACGCCCGTCAGGGCCGGTTCGACCGCGGCCTGGAGGGGGCGGGAGCGCTCGTCCAGCATCTGGGTGAGGACGGTCCGGAGCGCCTCGGCGGGCGGCTCGGCGCGGAGCGTTCCGATCCACGGGTCCAGTTCGGGGACCTTCAGGCCTTCGAGCAGGGCGGCGGTCTCGGCGGGGTCGCGGAAGCCGCACAACCCGTGGAACTCGGTGAGGGCGCAGACCATCTCGGGCTTGTGGAAGGGGTCCTTGTAGGTGCGGGCGGGGTCGTCGACGGGGATGCCCTGCGCCTCCTCGCGCGCGAACCCCGCCTCGGCCTGCGCCATGGTGGGATGCACCTGGAGCGACAGCGGCCTCTCCACGGCCAGCACCTTGAGCAGGTAGGGCAGCGTCGGGCCGAACCGGTCCACGCACGCGGCGCCGAGCATGCCGACCGGGTCGCGGTCGATGAGGGCGCCGAGGGGCGTCCCGTCCACGCGGGAAGGGGCGGCGGGGTGCGCGCCCGCCCACAGTTCGGCCTGCGGCCGCCCGGTCGGCTCGACGCCGAGCAGCTCGGGCAGGGCGGTCCGCGATCCCCAGTCGTAGGGACGGATCGCGGTGGTCAGCGGCAATGGCACCAACCTGCGCGATCTCCTTGCTCGGGGCACCGTGATCGGACGACGGCGCGCGTGAGGGACAGCGTACAAGCGTCGGAGGGGAAGGCGAACGCGACTCGGGTCGACCGTGCCGCACCGTTACCCGGGCCCGGGCGCGGGGGGACCGGGGGGCCGGGGTGCCCGCCGGGGTCCGCCGGCGGGCGCGAGAGCGGGGCCGGGGAGGGCTAGGGCGAGCCC
>NZ_JBEZJI010000090.1:0-24443 GCF_040649435.1 Actinomadura sp. NPDC048955 | reverse complement strand
CACCCTCGGCAGCAGCGACTCAACCCGCTCCCACAGGCCGTCACACGCGACCCACGGGGGTTACTCGCCCTTACACACCCGCCCACACCACACCCCGACATCACGCCATGTCGCATCACATGCGCATATATTGTTATGACCTCTTAAGGCGGGTTGATACAACGCTCCACTGCCCGACTGATCGCCGTCATCAAGGCGAGTTTCACCCGGCACTCTCCACCAACTGAAACGAAGAGCTCAGTAGCCTTGGACCTCGGCAGCGGCCGGTGGTGTCGAGGTGGCTGCGCTATGGTCTGGGCGAGGCCGAAGACCGATCCATACGAGTGCGGCGCTGGCCAGGGTGAAGAGCACGTTCACAGTCAGGGCCAGGTGGATGCCATTCAGTTCAGAGACCCGGGTAGCGGCAATGGCGCTCATGATCGGGATGCCGATGGTGATGGCGACATTCTGGGTCATGGTGGTGAGGCCGGTGGCCAGGCCCTGTTCCCCGTTCGGCAGGCCCGAGGTGCCGATAACGGTGTAGGCGACGATGGACGTCACATGTCCGAAGAAGCTGATGAGCAGCGCCGGAACCAGGACGGCGAGTCCGATACGACCGGAGCCGAGGAAGATCAGCGGGATCGTGGCGAGGGTCTGCACAGCAAGGCCCAAGGGAAGTACCGTGCGATAACCGCGGCGTCCGATAAGACGGCCAGCGACCGGTCCGGCGAGGACCGCCGCCAGGCCAGGAACGCCGAAGACCAGGCCAGTGGCGAGCGGGCCGAGGCCCAGGACGTTTTGCAGGTACAGCGTCATCATAAAGATCATGGAGGTCTCCATGCTGAACACGACGAGCCCGGCGTAGTTACCCCATCTGACGGTGGGGCGGCGGAGGATTCGGACGGGCGCGAGCGCTGCGGGGGAGCGCAGTTCGATCAGCCAGAACGCCATCAGTAGTAGGGCGCCTGCGGCGCCCGCGAAGATGTCCTTCTCGATGACCGCATAGACGGCGGCCAGCAGGCCGCCGGTCACGGTGACCGCTCCGGGCACATCAAGCCGGACCCGGCCCGGCACCCGGCTCTCGCTGATCAGGAACGGGGTGAGCGCGAGGATCGCCACGGCGACCGGCACATTGATGAGGAACGCCGAACGCCAACTCAACAGACTCACCAGGGTGCCGCCCACAAGCGCGCCGATGGTGAAGCCGCCGGACAGCAGCGCGCCGTTGAACCCTAGAACGCGGTCACGTGTGGCGCCCTCCCGAAAGGTAGTGGTGAGAAGGGATAGTGAGGCCGGAATGGTCAGGGCGGTGGACAGGCCTTGCAGCGCCCGGCCCGTAAGGAGCATCGCGGGGTTGGTCGCGAGGCCGCCAAGCAGAGAGGCGGCGGTCAGCAAGACCGTGCCCGCCAGGAATAGCCGGCGACGGCCAAAGAGGTCGCCCAGCCGTCCGCATAGGAGGGTAAAGCCCGCTGCGGGCAGGGCGTAGGCGGAGGCGATCCAAGGCAGAGCCGCACGGCTCAGCCCTACACCATCGCCCACCTTCGGTAGCGCGACGTTCAGGATGGAGAAGTCGACAGACAACATGAAACCGGCGCCGAGCAAGACGAGGAGGATCAGCCGTTGCCGCCCGGTGAAACGGGTCGGCTTGCCAGTCGGGGGCCGGGCGTTGTCAGTAGTCATGAAAGGTTTCCTTCGGAAGATCCTCGGAGTAGGCGGTGTCAGAGTCCATGTCGGCACGTTGTCGAACCCGTCTGGCGCAAGCAGCCCGGCCGGTCGGGGAGTCTCCCCGGAGCCGTCTCCGTGGGCCGGGCAGCACGGCTCGCGCCGCTTGGCTCGGTCTTGTGGCAGGCTCACAGTGCACTCCGCAGTGCGCGGGTATACCCATGAGCCGTTCAGACCAGTGCCTTTGAGGCGGCATCTAATGTGGTCGGAGGACCTGGCACAGGTCGAGCAGAATGGGGCTAGCGATCTTCCTCTACGGCCGCCTCGGCGACACGTTTGATCATCGCGAGCCGTCCGTCCCAACCTGCGGCGACCGCAGCCATCCGCCGCGCAGTCGCGTCCAGCGCGGCGGGCCGCACCGTGTATCGGACCTCCCGTCCGATACGGCTACTGGTGACAAGTCCGGCGGCGTCCAGGACGGCGACGTGCTTAACAATCGCCTGTCGCGAGATGGGCAGCCCTTCGGCGAGCGTTGTCGCAGTGGCCCCGCCCTTCGCGGCGAGCAGGTCGAGAAGGGCGCGTCGCGTCGGATCGGCCAGGGCGCCGCAGATGTCGCCGATCTCCTCGACGGGGCCAAGACGTTGCCTGGTGTTCATCCTGCCTGTTCGGCGCGGTTCATGACAGCCTGGAACACCTGAGGCCACCCGTCAGTGTTGAATCGGAAGGCCTCCTCACGCAGCGCCTCCGATCCAGTTAGCGCCGCGAAGCCGCTCTCGGCGACGTGTAGCCGCGTCTTGCCGTCTTCGACGCTCAATGTGAATTCCACCAGAGTGCTGTTGTCCTCGCGCAGTTCCTCACCGGGAAACGCACTGGACCAGCGGTAAGCCACATAGGTGGTCGGCTCGACCTTCTCCACACGCACGGCGACCTCGCCGAGATTGGGGTTCTTCGCCCTCATCGACTCGCCCTCGCTGGCCACCCTGCCGTTCAGGCGCCCGTCATCGCCCTTCCAGATGCTCGCTTCCTCTGAGACCCAGAACCCGGGTTCGGTCACCAGGGACCAAACCCGCTCCAACGATGCGGCGATCAGCGTGTCGCGCTCAATACGGTCATCACTCATCGGCAAGTCTCCCTAGGCTGAGGGTTGCAACCTAATGGTTGCACGTCATCCCTTGTTGCGCAACCCCAGGGTTGCGCAACGAGGGGCGCTTCTGGTCGGCATGCTGTAGTGGGACTGCCGCACCGGAACGGGAGAGGGTGATGCGGTCCGACGTTGCACATGCGAAGCTTCATGTGCAACTCTCTGGTTGCATTTACAAGTGCCGCGAAGGAAACCTTCCGGCACTGGCAACGCACTCGCCGAAGGCGCGTGCGATCAGGCCGCCCCAGCCACCTGGCACGACACCTTGCCCCCAGGTATCGCTGCCACCCCGCGACCGGAGAACACACGTGAGTACCAACCCCGCGTCCCCTGACCAAATCGGCCCTCCACCTCCGTTCGACTCCGAGTTGGCGGAGGTGCTCGCCATCATCGCCGAGGCGATCCCCCCGTCGATCACACCGGACATGATCCCGGCAATTCGTTCGGGTCCCCCTGGACTAGGACCCATGTCAAACGACGAGCTGCGCCGCGGTGGCGCATACGAGGTTTTCGAGCGGACTGTGCCCGGACCGCCCGGCGACCCTGATATCACCTTGCTCATCTGCCGCCCGGCCCACGCCGCGACACCGACGCCGGCCATATACCACACCCACGGGGGCGGGATGATCCTCGGCGATCGGCGCACCGCCATGCCTGACATGCTCGATCTCGCCGCCCCGGTAGGTGCCGCGGTCATTTCCGTGGAGTATCGGCTCGCACCCGAGCATCCCCATCCCGCTCCAGTCGAAGACTGCTACGCCGGTCTGCTCTGGGTCGCGAGGAACACGACCGAGTTGAACATCGACTCCGACCGCGTCATCATCGCCGGCGCAAGCAGCGGAGGCGGCCTCGCGGCGGCGACGGCTCTCCTCGCACGCGACCGCGGCGGGCCCGCCCTGGCAGGCCAGATGCTGGCGGCCCCAATGCTCGACGACCGCAACGACACCCCCTCAGCCGTCCAGATGGCGGGCCGCGGTATGTGGGACCGCACATCAAACCAGACCGGCTGGACAGCATTGCTCGGCGACGAACGCGGAAGACCCGATGTCCCCCCGTACGCCGCACCCGCCCGGGCGACCGACCTGTCCGGCCTGCCGCCAGCGTTCATCTACGGGGGATCCGCCGAAACCTTCCGCGACGAAAACATCGCCTACGCCTCAGCCATCTGGAGCGCCGGCGGCCAAGCAGAACTCCACGTCTGGTCCGGCGGATTTCACGGCTTCGACCTCATGGCACCCCAGGCGGCACTTTCCCAGGCGGCCAAAGCTGCTCGTACCTCGTGGATCCGCCGCATCATGAACCCATGAACAACGCTTTCGCGGCGACCCCCAACGTGGTCCAACGACCTTACGGCTCACAAGACATGCCCTGGTTGACCACCTGGGGTGACGTGATCGGCGCCCTGCATACCCTTGGCTCGGATCACTTCGTCTGCTTTGGCGGAGGCCCAGGCTCTCCCGATGAGCCCTGCCTTGTCGATGACAGGGAGCTCGGCGCCGAGGAGGACATTCCCGGCGAGGCTGCTGCACGCGGTTGGCAGACGGTGCTTGGAAAGGACGAGATCCAAGGCATCATCGACAACCTCTTCCAGCAGGTCAACGTCCGGGACACGGATCTGATTCTGCACGCTGTGGCGTACTACGTCGACCACGATGCCTACTGGACCAGGAGTGAGGGTCCCGTCCGCCGGCGAGGGGACTGATCGATGCCGACCTGGGCGGCGCCAAGCCCAAGTACGCACCCGACGAGTTCGACGGACTTGGTTCCAGGGCCGAAGGGACGCCCGGAATCCGGGGGCCCCTTCGACTTCATCCCCAGCCCGTCGCGGGATCTGCGCAAGATCCTGCCCCAACTCGCCGAGGGCTACGACGTCGTGGTGATCGACTCTCCGCCCATCGAGGATCACCAGGGCATCGCGATCTCAGCGCTTCGCGTCGCCGTCGTCCCGGTCATGCCGACCACAAGCGAGGTCGACCGGATGGCGCCCAAGCTGGCCGTCATCGCCGACATCGAGCCGCTTCGGGCCGAGCCGCTGACCGTGTGCGTGCTGCTGAACCGCACGGTCGCCAACGCCGCCAGCACGGGCCAGGCCGTCGACGCGCTGACCGCCCAGGGCTACCACCTGCTGAAGACCCAGGTCCCCCGGGTGGAGCTGTACGCCCAGGCGCATGGCGCGCCCGTCACGGCCGCAGGGACCGCCTACGCCGACGCGGCCACCGAACTCCTCGAGGTGTCTGGGGAGGCCCGGTGAGCCCCAAGCACCAGCGCGGCAACATTGTCGTGGCCGCCACCCGCCGCCTCGCGCCGAAGACACCCCACCAGGACACCGGAACACGGGAACCCCGTAGACACGTACTACAGATCACCCCGGTCAAGCAGCGGTACGTGTTCAAGAGGCTGCGGGGGAGAGGTTCCTCCCCCGCAGCCAGGTGCATGTGAGGTGGTGAGAGCGGAACGTGGTCGGTTCCGCCCTGGGAAGCAGTCCGGAGACCGCACCCCTTAGGACAGCCCGGCCGCGCCGAGCGCGGTCACGCCGAGCGTCATGCTGGTGATCGCAAGCCTTTGGCAGAAGAACTTGATGCCCACCAACTTGCCCTTGATCTGAATGTCGGATTCGCGCACCTCGTCGAACGTGAGGGGCGCCTTGTCCTTGTCGCTCTTGCCCGGGGGGGTGTACTGGTGCTTGCCCCGCAAGAACGCGATGAGCTGGCCAGGGCCCAAAGCGGCGTAGACGATGAAGGTCGCCATGGCGTTCGGGCGAGACGGCCAGGCCACTTTGATCAGCAGGACCAGGACGGCGATCGCGAAGAACACTCCGGCCGTCTGGCCGAAGACCTGCGCGAGCCTTCCGGCCTTGTCGAACGTGGTGAAGCCAGCGACGGCTCCACCCAGCGCCAGCGCCATGAACATGCTGGACTTGTTGTCGATACGCGTCAGCTCGGTCAAGAGCATGGTGCGCTCGGTGTCGATCTGGTCGGGCATCGACAACTGACCGGCGTTGACCTGGGTGGATGGCCGGGCCGCGATCGATTTCCCCGCCACGCGCAGTCGCCGCGGATTCCGAGCACCTCCGCCATGACCCGCTGCAAGGGGCCGGTAGGTGGGCCTCTGGGGCCGGCGGACGTTCGAGCGGGGAGCTGGAGTGGAGGTGTACATGATCGCGTTTCCCCTTTTTGATTTGTAGTGACTCGATTACCTCTACTCTAGAGGAAGCGCACAACCTTGCGCGTCGGCGACGCCGCGTAGAACTGAGCCGCGACCAGTGGGTAGCGTGGTATCTCCGGGGGTGAGGAACGTCTCTGCAGCTACCGTAGCCCTGGCCGGGGCCTCCGCCAGGGCGCGGCCGAAAGACCAACCCGCGTTCGTTAAGCGTGCCGCATAAATCGCCGACGCCGCCCGCACCTGCCCACACTTGCTGCACCGCGTCGACACTTTAGTTTGCGCGAATTAGACTTGACGGCCAAGTGGTGGCGCTCCCGCCATTACGTCTTTCGGTGACCCGCCCCCAAAGATGAACGCGGCCCGAATTCGTTTTTTTGCGCCTCGGTCGGCTTTAGCCTGGGTAATCTGTCGCAGTCGCTCAGGCCGATCGACTATTCTTCCGCTTTTGGTTACCCAACTTGCTTGGCGAGGTTGGCCAGGAGCCGTTTCAGATGTGCCCAGACGCCTTCGACCGGGTTGAGTTCAGGGCGTAGGGCGGCAGGTAGAAGACGGTGAGCCAGTCCCGGACGGCCAGGTAGCAGCGCATCCGGGCCAAACGGTGGGTGTTGGGGTTGTCCCACACGACGACGATCGGTCCGCCGAATTGCTGGTGGGAACGTCCAGTAAGCGGCGGTAGTCGCCTTCGTCGAACCCTCGTCTTCTCGGCCGCGGTAAGCATTGGTTCAGTCGATCAGTCGGGGACGCTGGCGGGGCTTCACGGCCACGAGTGCGGTCAGCGGGACCCGGTGGGTGCCACGAGCGGTGACGCGCACTAGCGGATCTACATTGTAAAGGACCAGGCTTGGTCAAACGCCGAGATGACAAAACCAGCAACACCGAGAGACAAATCAGCGTCCGGCCTCCGATGCTTGCACCCCCTCAGGTGCCGCTCCCTCTTGCTGTTCGGTCACCTCCCGCTTCCGGAGCGTGTCTCAACGCGCACCCCAGCTGGTGACATACTCCCCGACCGCGCGCAGGCTCAGCCGCCCTCATCGATGGTCTCGGCCTTTGGGAAGGATCGGAAGGGGCCTGTCCGTCCCGGACCCGCACCGTGATCAGTTCGGTCCTTGTAACCCGCACGGATTTGGTGACCAGTTTGGTCGTGACCCAGCCGAGTCGCGTGCTCATCGACAGGCTCTGTGCCTCCCGGACAGGCGGGTTGCCAAAGACCAACAGTCATGGACGGTCAGGAGTGAAGGCCCCTCATCGCCCAGGAGGAATCATGCGGAACCGAGACATGTGAGTTCGCGTCCACGCTGAAGGACGCCCGCCTCCGGCGGGCGTCCTTCAGCAATGGGTGAGGAAGCGGCGGGATTCGCCTGGAAGGCGGCCTTCGGCGTGACTTTTCGTACAGTGCTCGCGGTCCGGGAGTTCCGGGCCCTCTGGGCTGCGGAACTCCTGTCTCAGGTAGGCGATCAGGTCGCCAGAGTCGCCCTTGCCGTGCTGGTGTACCGGCGGACTTCCTCGGCGCTACTTGCCGGCCTGACCTTCGCTCTGACCTTCTTGCCGTCGCTGGTGGGCGGTGTGGTGCTGGGCGGGCTCGCCGATCGTTATCCGCGGCGCGAGGTCATCGTGGTTGTCGATCTGCTGCGTGCGGCACTGGTGGGCTTGATGGCGATACCGGGCGTGCCGTTGACGGGCTTGTGCGTGCTGCTCGTCCTCGTCACCTTGCTCGGCGGTCCGTTCAAGGCTGCCCAATTGGCACTCCTTGCGGATGTGCTGATCGGGGATTATTACGTCACCGCCCTGGCGCTGCGGCAGATGACCATTCAGTCGGCGCAGGTCGCGGGCTTTCTGGCAGGAGGGGTGCTCGCGCAGTGGGTCAGCCCGTCCGGGGGATTGGCCATCAACGCCGTTAGCTTCGCCTGCGCGGCGGCGCTGGTACGCCTTGGCGTGCGCCGTCAGCCGGTCTCTGCGTCCCGCGCTGGAGTTGTCCGAGGTGTGGTCCCGGTGAGCGGTGTCGCAATGGTTTGGCGCGACACGGGGTTGCGGTCACTGACCGCGCTGTGCTGGCTGGCAGGTTTCCACATCATTCCGGAGGCGACTGCGGCGCCGTATGCCGACGCCCTTGGCGATGACACCGCCTTCAGCGTTGGCGTCCTCATGGCGAGCGATCCGGTCGGTAGCGTAGCCGGAGCACTGCTCCTGAGCCGTTTTTTTTCGGAGGCGGAACGGAGCAAAAACCTTGCGGCGTGCGCGCTTTTGGCAGGCCTTCCATTGCTCGGATGCGCGTTCGGCCCGCCCTTGCCGCTGTCAGCCCTGCTCTTCGCGACGTCCGGCGCTCTCGCAACCGGATACCAAATCCAGCTCAACGCCGCGTTCGTGAACCTTCTGCACCCCGACGCCAAGGCGCGGGGACTCGGCGTCTTGGCCTCCGGCCTGATCACCGTCCAGGGCCTCGGCGCACTGGGCGGTGGTGTCCTATCAGATCTGGTCGGCCCCGAACGGGCGATTGCACTGGCAGGTATCTCTGCGACCCTGCTAGGAGTTCGCCCGGCGGCCAACTGGATCCGCGTGTCAAGAAAGTCGGCGCTTGAACAGCGATCGTCCGGCCAACGACATTAAAACCTGGAGTGTCCTCACACCGCAGTCTCCGAGTACCGACATTCGGGAAGCACCGGAGAGCGAGGCCGACCATGCCCTCACCAGACGATCACACGCCATCGTCGACGTAGTCCTGAGCCAGAAGGGTGGCGTGGGCAAGTCCACGATCACCGTCAACCTGGCCGCCGTCATCGGCGAGAACAGCCGTCCCAACGGACCGGACGACGACGCGCCCGTCGTCGTCGCCCGGCATCGACCCCCAAGGCTCGATGGAGAAGTGGGCCGACGCCGTCGCCGAGGACATCCTGCCCTTCGACTACTGTCCACCAAGGGCGACAACACCCTGATCCCTCAACTCAAGCGCGACCCCACTGTCCCGGGTTCACGGACGTCGCCCCCGAAGCCGAACGCTCCCGCGTCCCCTCGACCACGGCGCCGCCGCCGACGCGCTGGGCGCCGTCCTGGACGTCGCCGACCGGGCCATCGTGCCCATCAACCCCGAATGGCTGTCCTTCGACCCGACCGAGTACACCATCGAGCGCGTCCTGCGGCCGCGCGGCATCCCGTTCCTGGTGGTGATCAACCGGTGGGACCCCCGCGACGGCGAGGACGACCTGAAGAAGGTCGAAAACTGGATCGACGAACGCGGCTACCCCCGGCCGCCCAAGCCGATCCGCAAATACAAGATTCACACCAACGCCGCCGAGAAGGGCCTCATGTTCACGCAGTACGCCTCCAGCGGCACCGCGCTGCGCACCCGCGAAGACTTCTACAAGCTCGCGATCGCCGTCGACGGCCTGAAGGTCCGGGGCTGACGGGCCGCAGCCGTGAAGTCGGGGCCGCCGCCCGCGCTCGCCAGGAGTTGCTCGTGGTGTCCCCCGAAAGCGGGCCCCCTACGAGGCGTTCAGCGACAGCCCGAACCTCGTCGACACCGAACGCCAGGACCTGGCCGCGTGCGAGAAGGCCATCCACGGGTTGCGCCTGGCGTTCTGGGCCGCCGGCAAGGCACTGCAGACGATCCGGGACGCCCGCCTGTACGGCACGACACACGCCACGTTCGAGGAGTACGTCGAACAGCGCTGGCAGATGGGCCGCGCACACGCTTACCGGCTGATCCAGGCATGGCCGCTGGCCGAGGCTTTGTCTCCAATTGGAGACACGACGCTCAACGAGGCCCAGGTCCGGGCGCTGCTACCCCTGGCCGCGCAGCACGGTCAGGATGCCGCCGTCGTCGGGTACGGCACCGTCGCCGAGGTGGACGGACTCCCCTGACCACTACCGTTCTGGCCGACGTCGTCCAGCGGATCTGTGACAAGTTCGACAGCTGCCAGGGCCAGGCCAGCGGAAGCCCGCGCCGTCGTCGCTGAGCTGCGCGCTCCTGGACGAAGTCGAAGGCCGCCGCTGCTGGCGAAGGCGATGAGGAACCGCCAGCGTCATAAGCGGGAGTTTCGTGAAGCCGCAACACATGCGCCCGTCTTAGGCAACTGATCGGTGCTGCTCAGTAAGGGTGCGGGGTGTTGGTCCCGGAGGGCGAGGGTTCATGCTGGAGGGGTGAGTGAGTTGGAGGATGACCTTCGGGCCAAGCTGGCTGAGGCGAGCCTTGCGGTCGAAGAGGCGATCGATGCGCTGGGCGCGTATCGGCGGGTGCTGAACGCCGCCGGACGTCGCCCGGTGCCCGCCACGGCGGATGCGCTGGGCAAGTTCGTTCAGGGCGCCGGGTTGCTGGCCAGTACGGTAGCCGACGATCTGACTCGGCTCTACGCCGACGACGGCCTATCCGGCGACGACCTGCTGAACCAGGCCGAGAACGTCGTACTCGAACTCGACCCCGCCGAGCCCGGCACCGTGGCCCCGTCCGGGTCCACCCCTAGCCCCGCCGACGACGAGCGGGTGCAGGCAGCAGCGGCGGTCATGCTGGCCCGGCTGTGGTCGGCAGGCCGGCTGCTGGGCCCCGTCCCCTACCAGGCGTGGCCCTCGGCTGACCTTGCCCGGCTGCTCCTGCCCACCCTCCAACAACACGTCAACTCCCTGTCGATCGAAGACGAGCTCGACCGCCTCCGCGGCGACACCCACCGGCGGTAAGCCCGGGAGCTGTGGGTTATCGCGGAGCTGGAAGGTGCGGGCTGGCTGGCCGAGCAGATCGGGGTGTGAGAGCCCGATGTGTTGCGGTCGATGGTCAGACGCTGGCCGAGGCGCTCGTGTCGCCGAGGCAAACACGGTCTGCGGGGCCGGTTAGTGGATCCGTTGGGCCGAGCGGGTCAACCGGCGTGACGGCTCGGGTCCGGAACTGGGACACCCGCGCCGACCGTCGGCTGGCGATCCCCAAGCTGCGGTCGGGTCCCACTTCCCCGAGTGGCTGCTGGATCGGGCGTTGCCGCGCCGATCCAGCAGCCACTCGTCTCGGGTGGTGGCCACCAGCTATCTGCTGTCCCGCTACCGGCAACGGCTGCGGTACGGTGCCGCTACCTGTCCTCTCGGCGGTGGCCAGCCTCACTGTCGGTATGTAGCGGGCAGCGGCTTTCGGCTGACACCACGGAAACCTGCCTCCGGACGGGCGGGGGCCACGATCGTCCGCCTCGCCGGGCGCCGTGCTGATGGAGCACCCAAGTATTGCGCCAAGCCCGCCGCACGTGGCGTCGCCCGCTCGAGCACTCCACAGATCCCAATTGGCCCTGTTCAGGCCGAGCCGGCATCGGCTGGAATGAAGACGCAACCGACGCGTGGGACGCCTAGTGCCCGCGCAGCATCTCAGAAGGGAGCCGTAACGATGCCCCACGCGCGCTCGTTCGCGCAAGTCGATGTGTTCTCCACCCAACCGTTGTGCGGCAATCCGGTCGCGGTCGTCCTGGACGGGGCGGGCCTGACCGACGGGGAGATGCAGCGGTTGGCGCGCTGGACGAATCTGTCCGAGACCACGTTCGTACTTTCGCCCACTACACCGGAAGCGGACTATCGGCTGCGCATCTTCACCCCGCATGAAGAGCTGCCGTTCGCCGGACACCCTACCCTCGGTTCCGCTCGCGCCTGGCTAGACAACGGCGGCATACCACGGCAGGCCGAGCACATCGTGCAGGAGTGCGCCGCGGGCCTCATCAACGTGCGCCGAACCGAGAACAGCCTGGCCTTCGCCGCGCCCCCACTGATCCGAACCGGCACGCTTGACGATGAGTATCTGGCCCGGCTAACCGCCGCGCTCGGGGTGAAGCCCGACCGTATCCTCGCTCATCAGTGGGTCGACAACGGGCCTGGATGGGCGGTTCTCCAGTTGCCCACGGCCGAGGAGGTTCTCGGCCTCGAACCCGACCTGTCTCTCATCCCGGATGAGATGATCGGCGCGATCGGAGCCTACCCCGATGGATCCGATCACCATTTCGAGATGCGCAGCTTCGCCCCTCGCTGCGGCGTGGCCGAAGACCCCGTGTGCGGAAGCATGAATGCCTCCGTTGGGCAGTGGCTCACCGCCACCGGCGGCGCGCCGTCGACCTACCGCGTCTCCCAGGGCGCGCGTCTTGGACGGGCCGGTTCCATCGAGATCATCGCCGACACCGACGGAACGGTCTGGGTCAGTGGCGCCGCCACCATCTACATCCGAGGAGCCGTCACTCTGTGACCTGCCCGTCGTTCACCTCAGGCGGGTTGGTCGCACACCCCACATCCGCCGCCTGTCGACAGCCGGTCTTGGACCACGGGACCGAAAACTACAGAACGATCTCGACCTTCGGGAGTGCGAGTTACGGAATTCCGAGTTATGACGCCTTATACCAGTCGTTACGAAAGGTTGTGGGGTCTGCATCGACAGGGTTGGGCCCGCGACTGCAGGGAGCCTTTTTAGCGTGATGTGTCTCGCGGAGTTTCAGGGTGGGGGTGGCTTTGGCGATGCGGCCGACGCGGTGGGGGCAGCCTCCGCAGGATTCCCCACGGGGCGGGAATGAGCGAACGGATCGGGTACGGCTGCGTGTCCACACGGGACCAGAGCTCCGACTCCCAGCGCGACGCGCTGGAGGCCGCGGGCTGTACCAAGGTGTTCATCGATGAGGGGTCGGGGAAGCTGGATCGGCGCCCGGAGCTGGAGAAGGCGCTGGAGTATGTTCACGCGGGCGACACCTTAGTCATCACCTGTCTGTCACGGGCCGCGCGCAGCGTGCAAAACCTACTGAAGTTGACCGACGCCCTGCGCAAGCGTGGGATCGAACTTCAAGTGCTCACGCAGGGCATTGACACCGGGAGCCCGACCGGCCTCCTGATGTTCCGCCTCTACGGCAGGCTCGATGAGTTCCAGCGCGAACTGATCGTGGAGGACACCCGCGAGGGCCTTGCCGCCGCGCGGGCCCGCGGCCGCAAGGACGGCCGCCCCACCGCGTTGAGCAACCTTCAGATCGACCAGGCCCGCAAGATGTACGACGAACGCGGAGCCAACGGCGAACGCGCCTACACCCTCCAGCAGATCGCCGACACCCTCGACGTCACCCGCGCCACCGTCTTCTGGCACCTGAACCCCGCGCCCGACAGGTCCGATGGGTCCGGTGGGTTCCGCCAGCAAGGAGAGAACGCATGAACACGCCACCATCGCCCCGCGAACTCGGCATCGACCCGGCCGCCATCACCCGGTTGGACGGCCGCGAGCAGTGAGACCCGACCCCGCGGATCGTGTGGCCCCGTATGACGTGGGTACCGCCCCAGACGGCACGGCGGTACTTCTCGTTGAGGAACGCCTCCCCCGACCGGTCGCTGAGCTGAGCGTGACCAGGCGGTTGAGGTTTGTCTCTTCTGGCCCCGGCACCGGCGGCGGTCGCGGCGCCCCTGACCTTGTCCGGAGGGCCCCGACGCCCCTGGCGGCACCTCCAAAGCGGCCCGGCCGATCAGCTCGGCCCGGTCCAGCCCGTCATCTCCTCGAAAGTCCGGTTCACCGCCCGGATCACCGGATCCGGCGACAACACCACCCCCCCGGTAGGCGAGGCCTCGGACACCAACCCGAAATCAATCTCCGCCCCCACCAGGGCAAAGCGTGCAGCCGACTCCCGAGACGGCCTGGCGGGTCTCCTGCTGGGGGTCTTGCTCCACTGGCGCGCTCGCGGGCTCCTGAATGGCGACCGTGGCGGAGCCCGGGCTAGATGATCGCCAGCCAGGACGCCGTAGGTTCATTCGGGTCGATCGGCAGGCGCAGGTACGGCGTGTCCGGGGCCGCCGTTTCGGCGTGGTCGTCGTCTGGGTGGGGTGCTCTTCGACGCTGCGGACAGGAGCGGCGGCCTCCTGGGTTGTGGTCGTAGTGGTGATTATGGTCGCCGGCGCCCACGCCCGCCGTGGGGCGCGGTCTGGAACCGTTGTTGCGATGCTTTTCCTACGGGCTCCATTCGTTGGATCGTATGGTGGCCGCCAGCATCAGCGCGACCGGCCCTACGGGGACGCGCGCTCGATCAGGTCGGCGACCTCGCGCTGCCCGGCCCGCAGCCCGTTGGCGCGGCCGCGCTCGGCGAGGTAGTCCCCGATCCCGGCGCGGCCTGGCGCCGGGATCGGGACGGTGCGCACCTGGTCGCGCTTGCCGTGCAGGCGGGCGGTTCCGGTCCGCGCGGTCACCGCGACGTCTTCCACCCGCAGCCGGGCGCACTCCTGCACCCGGGCGCCGGAGTACTTTTGACAATTGATGGCAGGTAGGTCTTGGCGCTATCTGGCAGGGCGAGGAGAGTCGCTAAGGTGACGCCGAGATCGATAGCGCTGCCTTGGCGCGCGAGCTTGGGACCATCGCGCTGCAGCCGCGGAGCGTGACCGGCCGGTTGAGGTAACGCCCCGGTCGTGTGTACGCCGCCGACTCATCCCGCTGTGCCTGGACCGAAACCCGTTGTCGGTACGGGCTCCAGTGCAGAGCCAGGTACAGGTAAGCGTGTAGAGGTGATCGGCTTGCGGCCAAGGTCACGGTCAGGACGGTAGAAACTGACGCTCGTACGCATCGGCGCGTGCGTCACGCAATCCAGACACTCACACTCAGGGAGCTCGACATGCGAGTTACCAAGAAGTACCAGCCCCTTCAGGAGCAGGGCCGCCCCGTCATCATCTTCGGTGGGCGCGCCGACGTGCGTGTCGTTGCCGAGGACCGCACGGACGTGGCTGTCGACCTCGGCAGTCCCTTCTGGGGGTTCGGTATGCCCCGTAATTGCGTTGGCGACTATGACGAGATGATCCTGGTGGCCTGCGGCTGGTGGAGTGCTCTCCTCCACTGGGGTAAGACGATCACCGTGCGCGTCCCGCATGGCACCGAGGTCGAGGTGCGCATCGCCCGTCGTATCTTCACTGAAGGTCCTCTGGAGCCGGCTGTCATCGTCGACCAGGGGACCCTGGTCGAGTAGGCCCTTGGAAGGGCCTCTTGAAGCAACTCCGGCGTGCTGGACGTCTGCAAGCAGGCGGCTGGAAATGTCGAGGCCTACGACCGTCGGGGCCCAGAATTTCTGATAGTCCGCTTCGAGTCCGAGCGGTCAATCTACCTACAGATGACGGTGGATTCGCCGTCACCTGCTACAACCAGGGCGCTGGTATCAGCCAGGCCCTCACTCGGAGGGCCTGGCACCAGCCAGGCCCTCACTCGGAGGGCCTGGCACCAGCCAGGCCCTCCCCTTCTTGTTCGCTTTAAGGCAGGGGCGGACGGGAGTGCCCAGGCAGCCGCCGACCACTTTGAGCTGAGTACATAGCAGGGTGTTCCGGCGCATGATGCAGTTGAGCCCGACGAACAGGCCAGCTCTCCTGACGACAGCGATCAGGGCTCCGGCCCCCCGCAATCGCCGTCCGCAGCCGTCGTTGCCAATCCCGTGCCATCCCCCGGGCAGGCGCCGCCGGCATCTCGTCTACCGTCGTGGTGACCAAGGAGCACCGGCGGTTCATCGAGTTCGCCGCCGCCGTCCAGCGGTCCCGCTACATCGGCCTGTGCTTCGGGCCGCCAAGCGTCGGCAAGACGCTGTCGGCCCGTTGCTACGCGGCATGGGAGGTGACGGCCCCTACCTGGACAAGTTCCGGTTGGTGGACTACGGCGAAGCACCCCGCCAATGCCTCCAGGCCCGCACGATCGTGTACACACCCAGAGTCCACAACACCCCGCGGATCCTGGACAAGGAGGTCGGGTTCCTGCGCGACCGACTCAGCTGGACGATCGAAAGCACACTGCATCCCGACCGCGACGTCACCGACTTACCCACCCCTGCGGCCGCCACGCCGAACTCTTGATCGTCGATGAGGCCGACCGGCTCAAGACCCCGGCGCTGGAACAACTCCGCGACCGCCCTGCGGGTCACCCGGTTTCGTAGCGGGTTGACTCCGCCGACCAGCCGTTACCGTTGATCGACAGCGATGACAGCCTCAACAGATCCCCGTTTCGGTGACTCGCAGCAGCCACCGAAACAGGATCCTTGCCGCTTACCGAATGTGTCTGAGCGTGGTCGAACAGTCACACTGAGAGCAGTTTGGGTAAAGCGCGGGAGGCGTTCCTGGTGGCCATGAGTGGCCTCTCCGGGACCGGCCTCGGAGAGCCCGCATGCCTGCGGGGGCGACACGTTGCTGCTAGCCCGCATGCCTGGCGGCCCGCCAGGCCCCTGTGCATGCGCGAATGGATCACCATCGGACGGTCTTTTGTGCCAGCGAGAGTCGCTGGAGCAATCCCAAGAGAAGAAGAGGTAGAGACAATGGTCCACGTCATGCCCCCCACGGACCCCCGCACGCTCCCGCCGGCCCCGAAGGGGCCGCAGCCGCCGATGCGGCTGGCGGAGTAGCCAGCAGAACACGCATGATCGCGTGATCTGATCACAGGCCGCCCCGTACCCCATGTGGTACGGGGCGGCTCTTTGCCCGGTACGACCGCCCGACGTGGCGTCCTTCTCCCTAACGTGGCTACGGAACCGAGCGGCCCACGCCTCCGCTCGCTTCACTCCCGCACCGACCGCCACAGCATCGAAGCGGGATCTCACGGCGCCAAGCGGACCAGGCCGCGGCGGGGCGGTGCTGAGCGAGATCTGGCGGCAGTTGCTCGACTACACCGACACCCGCCGCCGCTACCAAGCGCGTCCATCGGCGCGAAGCGGACCGGTGCTGGTACTGGCTCGGCGCCGTCTCCGACTCCGGGCACGGCAAGCTCAAAGCCGTTCCGGCCGCCAGCGCGAACTGGGAAGGCGATCTGGTCATGGGAACCCGCCCCTCAGCCATTGCCACGCTCGTCGAACGCACCAGCCGCCTGGTCCGCCTCGTCGCGCTCCCCGACGGCATCAAAGCCCACCAAGTCCGGCCGCATCTCACCCGCGCCGCTCTGCGGATCGACCCCCACCTGCGGCGAACGCTGACATGGGACCGCGGCCACGAGATGGCCGAACACGCCCGCTTGACCGCCGACACCGCCATGCCCGTCTACTTCTGCAAACGTCGCAGCCCCTGGCAGTCACGGCACCGGCGGCCGCAAGGCTGTCGCGCACTCGCATCGCCGCGGCGTTAGGCGGGCCGGTCGCCAACCGGCGTCGTGGAGCTAGCAGCACGTGGCATCCCTCTCGACGCCGGGATTCCATCGTCGTCCCCGTCACGGGGGCGGATCGTCGTCTGCGGTGAGGTTCCGCGGGTCGGTCGACCTGGTCATCGACGCCCTGTCCGGTGGCGGCATCCCCGGAACCGCGCAGATGCTGCCCCCTGCACTAACCTCCCGGCCAAGGAGCCGCGCGGCGCCACAGCGAGGGGGCCGCGCGGCCGCCAGGAGGACGACGCCACGCGGGCCGGGTTCCAGCGCGTGCCCGGGCTGGAATGGTGATCAGCTTTTGAGCTCACAACGCTGCCAGGTGGACGGCGCGCCGTCAGCGCACCTGGCCCGGCTCGACCCGGGCGCTGAGCTCGTCCGGATAAAGGCAGCGGCGAGGCCGACAGCAATCCCGAGCCAGCGTGAACCCGGACGACGAGGAACCATAGGTGATTAGCAATGCAACGCCCGAAACCTTTGCAGTTTGGTACTGATACGGCTGCGCCCTGCGAAGTTCAGCCCAATCTGTTGGCGGGCAGGTTGGCCTGCCCCGGCTCGACAGCTCGACCGGAACGGACAGGTCCGGGGCGAAGTCGCGGTTGCCAACGACATTGAGTTCCCGACGGTTTACTACAGCCGGTGTTCAGGCCGGCACCCGAGCTCGCGCTCGGCAAAAAACTAGAGTTGGGAGTGGAGATGCCCGGCAGAACACATTGGGATGCTGTTCTCGACCGATTGCAGACGACTGCGCTCGTCGAGGTCGGCAGGCGGCTCCAGGTGGACGTGAGCGAGGCCTCCTTGGTGCATCTGCAGAGCAACCTGGTCGTTGCGCTCCCGGCCGCACGGCTCGTGGTCAGGGTCGCCGGTGCCGGGAGCTTGGACGCCGTCTCGTCCTCGGTGGAGGTGACGCGGTGGCTGCGCTCGTGCGGGTTTCCGTGCGTAGAACCGGTCGGCTCTCCCTTCCTGTGGGAGGACAAAGTGCTGTCAGCATGGAAACTCCTGGACCTGGACGCAGACCGTCCACCGTCCGGGAGTGAACTGGGCCAAGTCTTGCGCCAGTTGCACGACCAGGCCCCGCCGCCGTTCGAGTTGCGGCGGCTGACCGACCCGCTCAGCGATGCCGCCGCTGCGGTGAACAGCCCGACCGGCATGGCTGAGGGCGACCGGCGGTGGCTGAGCGGTCGCATCGGGCAGATGCGGAGGCACTGGGAGGAGCTGGCTCCGGCGCAAACACGTGGCCTGATCCACGGTGACGCCCACCCAGGGAATCTGTTCCGCCTCCAGTGGGGGGGCGGGCTTGTTCTGGGCGACTGGGATGGCGTGTCCCTCGGGCCCCGGGAATGGGACCTCGTCCAGATCCACTACTTCGCGCGGCGGTTCAAACGGTACGACGAGAGCGACCTGGAGCAGTTCACCCAGTCCTACGCCTGGGACGTTCGCGACTGGGAAGGCTTTGAGCACCTGATGCTGCTCCGCGAGATCTACAGCCTGTCCAGCTACATCTGGAGGGCGGCCACAGAGCCATGGGCCCGGGACGAAGTCGCCCACCGAGTCCAGACTCTCCGTGAGGGAGACGCCACGGCAGCGTGGAACTCTCCTCAGCGACAGCCCTGGCGGTAATCCGCAGGGGGCACCGCACCCGACCGCACGCGGCAGCAGCTCGCGCCCGTAACCAACGAGGATTATGAGGGCGCGCCCACTGCTGGTCACCGCGCCGTGGCCAGGTGCCTGACATGACGCTCGGCTGGGTCCTGCCCAGCCGAGCGTTTTGTTTGCCGGACCGCGGCTGGCCAGGGGTGAATCGGCAACGTGTCATGACCTGCCAGTTGGCGTTTCGGTCATAGGTGCCGAGGCAGAAATGGGCGTGGGGTGGCAACTCGAGGCGTGAGCCGTGCGTACGGACAGTGCCGGGGCGGGCTGTCCATCCCGGAGATCGAGCAGGAGGGGGTTTGTGCTCATGGGATCCAAGCGGGCGCCGCGATTGAGGTTTCTCTCTTCTGGCCGGCACCGGCGGCGGTCGCGGCGAAACCCCGCGCGCATCTTCAGGCGATGGGTTCGGGGACTTGGCTAAGGGCCATGAGCCCGCCGGGTTGGGAGTGGGGGTGGGGGACTCGTGCCGAGGCCGCATCCCCCAGACCCCCACGGAAGAACCAGGTCTCCACACCCTCCAACCGCCGTGCCACAAGGACCGGATGTCGAAAAGGTTATGCGTGGGGGAGGCGAAGGGTGTTTTGGGTGCTGGGGGTGTGGTCGGTGATGTGGAGGGTGCCGTGGTGGGCGTGGGTGCGGGCGATCTTGGAGGCAACGTGCGTCGGGACGCGGTAGAAGCGGTCGAAGATCGCTCGGCGTTGGGGTGGGGATGCCGGGGCCGTCGTCGGCGATCTGCAGGATCACGGTGCCGGTGCCGGTGTGGGTATCGGTTGTGATGGTGACGGTGAAGTCGATGTTGGTGCGGGCGTGGCGTTTGGCGTTGCTGAGCAGGTTTGTTCAGTAGCCGGGTCAGGTGTAGCGGTGATCCGTTGACGGTGGCGCGGGGCCGCCTTCGGCGGCGGCGTGGTTGCAGAGCCCGCGCTGCTGGGTATGGTGGCCGGGATCATCTTGATCCGGGCGCGGCTGCGCAGCGGGGCGGGCGGCGAGTCGAAGTGAGCCACACCAGCAGCAGACACCTGAAAGCCACACCCGCTCCTTCCGGGGGGATCCGAACCCTACGAGCTCGGATGTCTCAACGGTAGGGACACCTGATGTCTGGATACCACGGGCGACATCACCAGGTGACACGCCCCGGTGATGTCGCCCGACGCATGTCCGGCGGCATCAAGGCGGTGTCGCGTCCAGCCGTCTCGGAGGCCCGAGACTCCGGGATCACGGGCTCGCCGGATCCCAGGGTCTCCGGACCGGCCGTGAGGGGTGAGCGTCGGCCAGGCACTCGTTGGTGCCCTGCACGATCAGCTCGCGAATGAACTAGGCCTGCGCGGCGAAGACGTGGAAGACCAGGCGGCCGTCCGGGGTAATGGTGTCGATCGCCTCGTGCAGCGACCGGAACCCGTTGCCGCCCTGCGCAGCGCGGTCACGATCGTGATGAGGTCCTGCAGGCTGCCGGGGCGGTAACAAGCCGCGACCTGGAATCCCGCTGTCACTGTCGGAACAACACTTCTGGGGCGGCGGTTGACCACGGGCAAGTGGGAGTGGGCAGCGCGCGGAGGGATCCACCTTGCGGCACTACGTGGCGGTGTGGCGGATGCCAGGAGCGCCCCTGCTGCTGGTGGCTGGCGTGCTCGCTCGCCTAGGTATGGGCGTGACGCCTCTCGCCCTGTTGCTTCTGGTCGAGGAGGTCACCGGGCGATACACCTCCGCTGGCATCGCTGCCGGTGGCTACGCGCTTTCGGGTGCGCTCGTCAGCCCGATCGTCGGGCGTCTCGCCGATAGGCTCGGATCCGCACCCATTCTGCTCGCGTGCGCTGTTGCCCACCCGATCGGCCTGGCCACGCTCCTGCTCGGGGCCGGTGGTGGCGAGATGCCGCTAATCTGGGCAGCGGCGATGTTCGCCGGAGCGACCTATCCGCCGCTGACTGCGGCGATCCGCAGTGCATGGATCGGCCTCACCGAGGCCGACACCGGTCGGCATCACCTGCGCAACGCCACGCTGGCCGTGGAAACCTCATTGTTCGAGCTGGTGTTCGTGGCCGGCCCGCTCCTGGTCGCAGTCTTGGTACTGATCGCCTCGCCGGCTGTCGCCGTCGCCGGGTCGGCGGTGGCCACCCTGGTCGGGACGCTGGTTCTTACGCGCGGTTCCGCAGTTCGCGGCCAGCGTCCGGCATTGCCGGACGCGAGGACCCGAGGGCTGGGCCCGCTGCTGATGCCCGGCTTTGCCGTGGTGCTGGTCTGTGTGGGTAGCCTCGGCATGGCGTTCGGCGCGGTCAGCGTCACCGTGCCGGCGTTTGCGACCCAGCACGCGGGTGCCGGCGCCGATGGGCTGGCGGGTGTCCTGCTCGCGGTATGGGGACTGGGTTCGGGACTGGGTGGCTTCGGATACGGCATGGTGCGGCCGAGGGCGTCGCTTCCACAGCAGTTCAGGTGGCTCCTCGGCTCGGTCTCGCTGAGCACGGCGCTCCTGGCGGTCGTGTCGGGCCCGCTAACACTCGGCGTCGCGCTCGCGATCGGCGGCGTCACCATCGCCCCCACATTGACCATCTATACGGCTATCGTCGGCCGTATCGTGCCGGTTGGCATGCGCAACGAGGCCGGCACATGGCTGGTGACCGTTCCGGTCGCCGCCAACGCGGCCGGCGGTGCGATCGCCGGCATCATCGTCGACCAGCCCGGCGGCATACCGTGGTCATTTCTGTTCGCGGCCGCGGTCGTCGGCACGGCCACCGTTGTCGCCGCTTGGCCCGCCGGACCGATCACCCGCGCCGATGCAGCCGTGACCGCCCACGCCCTCACCACGGCAAGGGACACGAACGGTTGATCCCGCTCGGACCTGACGATCATCGACGACATCGGGCTCCTGCCTGTCTCCAGGGACGCTGCGGAAGGCTTCCATTGCCCCGCCTACGGACGCCGTGCCCTGGCCGTCAACTCCAACCTCACCCCTCGGGCTTCGAGGAGAGCATGCCCAGGACCCCTGGCCACCGCCACGAACGACCGGCTCATGCACCACGCCCACATCGGCGTCACCCGGGGTGACAGCTTCCGGATCACCTTAGCCGCCTCCGGGCGGCAGGGGTGAAGCCCTTCATTTGACCCAGTCCACCATCCACAAATGGGCGATATCTGGCAGCCGTTAGGGACCGCTAACCGGCCACGAGCGCTCCACCTATTTGGCCGTCAGCGGGGACGAACTGCTGGCCGTTGACACTGACCCAAAACGAAGGGGTCGTCCTGGCCTGCGGCCGCTCAGACGTGGCAGCGGATGACGGCGCCGATCGTCTGCGATGCTGTTCGCATGAGCGCCGGAACTTTTAACAGCCCCTTCGCGAATGCTAAAAGCGCGTCCGCAGACCTGCGGCGCCTCGCTGCCGACTACCTCGATGGAGCCTCCCTGCACCCGGAGATGCAGCGGGTCCGAACGGCGGCCTTCGAGGTCTTCGCTCCCACCCAAGGCGAACGGCTGCTCGACGCCGGATGCGGTGCTGGTGAGGTCGCCCGGCAGCTCGCCACTCGCGTGGGGGTGCACGGGTCGGTCACTGCCATGGACCTGTCCGAAGACGCGATCCTTGTCGCGCGGTCTCGGGACGATGGCGGTCCGGTCACGTACACGATGGGCGATGTTACCGCCCTAGACTTTTCCGAAGGTCACTTCGACGGGGTTCGTTGCGAACGAGTGCTACAGCACCTGCAAGATCCTGATAGTGCGGTGAGGGAACTGGTCAGGGTGACTCGTGAGGGAGGCCGCGTGTGCGTAATAGACACGGACTGGGCCTCTTGTGTGGGGGATGGGTTCGAGCACCTAGCCGAACTTGTCGACCACATGTTCGCCGTTCGGCGTCTCTCCGATCGTGATCGGTCGGCTGGCCGGACCGCCCGAGCGCGTATGATTCGGACGGGTCTACGGGACGTCACCGTGCTCCCCGTGACGCTTCGCTTCACTTCCCCCGTGGACGCGGGTGTGATAGTCCCCTTCTTCAATCGCGATATGATGAAGATGTTCGTGTCGAAACAATTGCTCGATCGCTTCTTTGTCTCGGTGGACCGGTCGGCCGAGCGTGGAGACTTCCTGTTCGCCTTCACGATGTGGATCACCCAGGGCCGCGTTCGCCTGCACACTACCTAAGTCCTGGCTCGTCTGCACCGGTCGGTGTTCCGTCGGAACGCGCAGACCTCATGCCGGTCGGCGAGAGAAATTGAGCTTTGGCGCCCACCGACGGCATGGCGCGGGGAGTAACTCTCGTCGACGGTGTGCGCGTCCCTCGCCGGTTCGGCCTATGGGTGAGTTGTCGAAAATCAACCCGAGTGAGCCCAAAAACCATGACCTCTTTCATCTGGGGGCTTGCTCCAGTGACTTTTGCTGGCAAAAAGACCGTCCGATGGTCATCGGGTTGCGCACGCGATAGACCTTGCGGGCCGGGGCGGTGTGCGGGCCGATCTGGGGCACATCGAGGGCCACCAAGGCGGCGGTTGCTGAAACAGCCTTCAGGGATGGGCGGGTCGCTGATCGGGGTATCTGAGACCTTCTCCTGCCAGCGTGATGGCAGGCGCTCGACGATGCGAGTGCGGCTGTCGCACTTCAACCGTCCGTTAGCGGCCCCGTGCGGCTTTCTCCTCGGACGAGGCAGGGAAGATCAGGTGGCGACCGTCCTTGGGGAAGTGCGCGAATAGCAAACACGGCCAACGTCGCTTCTTTTCTTCGGTCTTGTCGGTCACGGCATCGCGTTCGACCATGGTCGGGCCGCTATCCGCGTGAGCAATCACCAATCAAGACGCGGTCTTAGGGGCCGTCATGGCGCGAGCAGTCGGTCCATCATCGTGTGCAGGTGCACGCGGAAACTCTCAACAGCTTCCGGGGCGTTGGGAGTGTCCGATCCGGCAGGGCGGCACTTCTCTGTGCCCGAACCCAGGTAGCCAAGAATGGTCCAGATCAAGGTTCCGACGACGTAGTAGGGGTCGACGTCGGGGCGAGCCGGTTCGGTCATCATGTTGACGGCGACCCGCAACATGGGACACAGGTAAAGTTCTTCCAGCTCGGTGATGTCCGCGGCGTCCGAGAGCCAGCGCTGCACCCACAGTGTGCGATTCTCCCGGTGCGCCAGATAGAAATCCAGGTAGCCGTCGACCATCTGGTGGACCGCCGCTCGTCCCCGCGTGCCGCGCTCGGCCAACGACTCGAGCATGGCTTGCTCCATCTCGTACGCCTGGCGCATGACGTCCAAGTACAGTGCGCGCTTGTCGCCCGCGATTCGACTGAGGGTGGACGCGTCAGTCCCGGCGGCTTCAGCGATCATGTGCAGTGATGCGCCGTCATAGCCAAGCTCGCCGAATATCCTGGCCGCGACATCCGTAATCTGCCGGTGAGTTATAGAATCTTTCATCCTGCTAATATAGGTAACCGAGCCCTCAAGTGAAACGCCTCCCAGGTAAGGAAGAAGCCAAGGGTTGGCCAGGGGCCACTCCGCCTGACTGAGCCGGCGCCTCCCGTCGCATATTGACCAAGTTTCCCGGCCAGGGGGTTAATGGGTCATGGCGGTTTAGTGGACGGGGTCGCCTGCGGGTGGGGCGGCGGCCGGTGGAGAAGTGGCGGCAGGCCCGGTGCCAGGGCGGGCCGGAGGCGTTGAGTCCAAGGGTCCGCATCGGCGGGCGCGGCTGGACGGTGCGGCGTTCGCGCGGTTGGAGGCTGCCTGAGGGGGTGCCACGTGGGACTCCCACGTGGCACCCCCACAACTGAAGATCACACCACCTAACACAAATCACAAAAAATTAGATATCTTATTGCGTAGTTTTGTT
>NZ_JBEZJI010000089.1:0-25563 GCF_040649435.1 Actinomadura sp. NPDC048955 | reverse complement strand
TTCTCTGGCCCTCGTCGGCCGGCCGCGGGGGGGGCCCCCGGGCGCGGGGCCGCCCGGTCGCCGGGCGGCCCGCGGACCGCTGCGTGAGGCGCCGGGCGCGCACCGTCACAGCGTCGCGACCGGGCCGGGAAAAGGATCTGCGCCCGGCCCGACCGGCCTGTATAAGCGTGGTGTAAGGTCCAACGACGCACGGGGCGAACGTCGCGAATCGACCAGCGGCAGGCCATCGGGGGTCCTGTCCGCCCAGCCCGTGGTAGATCCAGGACGAGCGCGAAGTCACGCGGTGATGGAAGAAGGCGAGGGGGCCCGCCATGAGGCATGCACGGGACGGGGCTGCCGCGGCGATGAGCGCCGCTTCCAGGATTCTGGTCGCGCGGGGCAAGAACGAGCCCCAGGAGATGGAGAACCCCGACGTCGCCTGGGGGCAGCGCGCCCGTGACGGAGTGTGGGTGCCGACCAGGGACGGGCAGCGGATCCACCTCGGCATCGACGTCGCGGCGGCCGACACCGTCGCCCAGGTGCTGCGCCCGAGCCTGCGGGTGTTCGTCGGCGTCGACGTCGACACCGACATCGTCGCGCAGACCACGGCCGGCGGGGTGCGCCTGCTCACGGTGATCCACGGCCCCGACGCGCCCACGGAGTTCCGGTTCGCGGTCTCCCTGGCCGACGGGCTCGCGCTGGAGTCGATGCCGTCCGGCGGCTACGACGTCGTGCACCTGCGGTACGGCGCCACGGTGGGGCGGCTCTACAACCCGTGGGCGAGCGACTCGATGTTCCGCCAGGTGAAGGCGGACTACGCGCTGGACGGGTCGGCGGTCACGATGCGCATCCAGCACACCGACGCCTACTACCCCGTCGTCGCCGACCCCCACTACGAGCGCTGACGCCCCGCCGGAGCGGCGCCTCCGGGTTCATGAGGGCGGCCTCTTCACCACCACGGGGTCCTCGAAGTCCAGCTCCCGCCCGATCTCGCGGAGCGTCTCGGCGCCGATCCTTCCCTTGCGGTAGAGCACCTGGAGCCTGGAGCGCTGCGCGCCGACCAGCTCGGTGCGGACGTACCGGCTGTCCGGCGGGCGGGGCCCCTCCGCTCCCTCCCGGTCCAGGAAGTAACGGACGCGTTCGAGCCGCAGTTCGAGCATCTGCCGGAACGCCTCCGCCGTCTGGTCGTCGACGTCCTCCTCCTCGACGAGCTCGTCCAGCCGGGTCAGGGCCGCCTGGAGCCCCGCCTTGCGGGCGAGCATCGACTCTGCGCGCCGCCGCTCCGGCTCGATCAGCCCGAGGCGGCGCAGCAGGAACGGCAGGAGCGGCGCCTGCCCGACCAGCGTGACCAGCACGACGAGGGCGGCGAGCAGGACCAGCAGCCCGCGCTCGGCCCCCAGGCCGATCGGCAGCGACAGCGCGATGGCCAGCGAGATCGCGCCGCGCATGCCGCCGAGGCCGATGACGAGCCGCTCCCGCAGGCCGAGGCCCGCCTGGCTGCGCCGGCCGCCGGGCACGAGCCGGGCGAGCGGGGCGTTGCCGAGCTGCCAGAGCAGCCGGGCGGCGATCGCCACGGCCGACACCGCGAGCGCGACCGCCACCACCGTGCCCCAGGTGCGGCCGCCCGGCGCGCGCACGATCTCCCGGATCTCCAGACCGAGCAGGACGAACAGCGCCGACTCCAGCAGGAAGGTGAGGATTCGCCAGAACGTCGTGCCGGCGAGCCGCGAGGCGGGCTGCAGGAAGCCCTCCCCGTGCGTGCCGATGGAGAACCCCGCGACGACCGTCGCGAGCACGCCGGACGCGCCGAACCGGTCCGCGGGGACGAACGCGACGTAGGGCGTGATGAGGGAGACGATGATCTGGCTGACGGGGTCGCTGATCCAGCGCCGGACGCGGCGGACCACGATGCCGACGACCAGCCCGTAGGCCACGCCGCCGAGCACGATCTGGGCCACCCGGACCGCGCCGTGCGCCACGGTGAAGTCGGTGCCGAGCGCCTCGACCGCCAGCCCGAAGATCGTCAGCGCGGCGCCGTCGTTGATCAGGCTCTCGCCCTCCAGGATGGTGACCATCCGCGGCGGCGCGCCCAGCCGCTGCATCACCGACGTCGCCGCCACCGGGTCGGTGGGCGACACCGCCGCGCCGAACGCCAGCGCGGCGGCCCAGCCGACGTCCGGCACCAGGGCGTGCAGCGTCGCGGCCACCGCGACGGTCGTGACGGTGGTCAGGCCGAACGCCAGGGCGAAGATGGGCACGGCGTCGGCGCGGGCCTCGCGCGGGGCGGTGAAGAACGCCGCGTGGTAGAGCAGCGGCGGCAGGAACCCGAGCAGCACCACCTCGGGCGGGACGACGACCGCGGGCAGCGCCGGCACGAACCCGGCAGCCATGCCGAGCAGGACGAGCACGATGGCGTCCGGCACGCGCAGCCGCCCGGCCAGCCCGCGGGCCAGCAGGACCACGACGGCGACGGCCAGGAAGACGATGAAGAGCCGGTCCTCCTCCACGGCGATGGTCCTTGCCTGAAAGCGGCGGGGTAGTCGCGGGACCCGGCCGCGCGATGGAACGTTCCGCTCGAATCTCGGCGCCGTGGGCGCCAGCATGTCCTGGCGGGGTGGGCGCCGACGTGCACCGTCCCCGTCATATGGTGGGGGCCACGGGCCGCGTTCCGGCCCCGGCGACGCAGCCGGGCACCCGACCGCCCGGGTCCCCCGAGACTGGAGTCATCGTGATCTTCACTCATGACACCGAGCACGCGCTCGCCGTCGTCGTCGACCTGATCAACACGAGCGCGGCGGCGTCCGGCGCGGAGGAGCTCGGCGGGCTGCCCGGCCTGCGCGACTTCGTGGACCGCAACGCGTTCAGCGACGTGGGCGACCTCACCGAGGCCGACCTTTCCCGCGTGCGGGAGCTGCGCGGCCGCTTCCACGCGGTGTTCCGCTCCGGGGACGTCCCCTCCGCCGTGCGGCGGATCAACGAGATCGTCGGCGAGGTCCGCACCACGCCGCACCTGACCGACCACGACGGCTACCACTGGCACGTGCACTTCTTCGCGCCGGGCGCGCCTCTCGGAGAGCACCTGGCCGCCGACTGCGGCATGGCGCTGGCCTACGTGGTCGCGGCGGGCGAACTGGACCGGTTGCGCACCTGCGAAGCGCCGGACTGCTCACGCGTCCTGGTCGACCTGTCCCGCAACCGCTGCCGCCGCTACTGCGACAGCCGCACCTGCGGCAACCGCATGCACGTCGCCGCCTACCGCGCCCGCCAGCGCGCGGGTTAATTGCAGTGTTCTGGTGGTAGGCGCCTTGGGGGCGCCTACCACCAGAACACTGCGGGCGATCGCTGCATCGCTCCGGCTCGCCCAGGGGCTCGCTGCGCGATCAGTTTCTCGCAGGCTCGAAACCGCCTTCGGACGCGATCGCGAGCCTCCGGTCGTCGCGGGGACCAGCAAACGATCAGTGCCAAAGGTCAGTGCGGACGGCTCGCCTTGCTGGACGTCGCGACCGGTACCGGCCGGTCGTTGGCGGTCCGCTCGTCGGGGCGCCGGGTGATCTTCGGTGACGTGTCGCGCGCGTTCGGCGCGGCGGTGGTGCGTCCGGTCAGGTCATGACGTGTATCGGCGTGGCCCACCGGTGGGCCGGCGGGAGGACCAGAAGGGAATTCGGTTCAAACAGTGCCCTCCCTCGTCATGGACGTGGCCTGGTCGGTAACCTCATAAATCACGCTCGCTGCGGGTTTCGGCCCGTGACGGGCCCGCGTCGGACCTATTTCAGCCATGGAGGATCCGCTGTCCAGGCGAGCACTCATCACCGGCATCACCGGACAGGACGGCTCGTATCTGGCCGAGCATCTGCTTGAGCTGGGATACGAGGTCTGGGGCCTGGTGCGGGGGCAGGCGAACCCCCATGTGTCGCGGCTGCGCAAGCACATCGGCGACGTGCAGATCACCACCGGGGACCTGCTGGATCAGGGCAGCCTGATCTCGGCGGTCGAGCGGGTGCGGCCCGACGAGGTCTACAACCTGGGCGCGATCTCCTACGTGCCGATGTCGTGGCAGCAGGCCGAGCTGACCGCCGAGGTCACCGGGATGGGCGTGCTGCGCATGCTGGAGGCGATCCGGGTGGTGTCGGGAATCAGCCCGTCCCGCACGCCGGGCGACGGGCAGATCCGCTTCTACCAGGCGTCGTCCTCGGAGATGTTCGGGATGGTGCGCGAGACGCCGCAGAACGAGAAGACCCCGTTCCATCCGCGCAGCCCCTACGGGGTGGCGAAGAGCTACGGGCACTACATCACGCAGAACTACCGCGAGTCCTACGGGATGTTCGCGGTGAGCGGGATCCTGTTCAACCACGAGTCGCCGCGCCGGGGCGCCGAGTTCGTGACGCGGAAGGTGTCGCTGGGCGCCGCCCGCATCAAGCTGGGCCTGGCCACCGAGCTGCGTCTCGGCAACCTGGACGCCCGCCGCGACTGGGGCTACGCGGGCGACTACGCCCGCGCGATGCGCATGATGCTGGCGCAGGACTCCCCGGAGGACTTCGTCATCGGAACCGGCCAGACCCAGTCGGTGCGGGAGCTGGTGGAGTTCGCGTTCCGCACCGCGGGCCTGGACTGGCAGGACCACGTCGTCCTGGACGCCAAGTACACGCGCCCGGCCGAGGTCGACCTGCTGTGCGCCGACCCGAAGAAGGCCCGCGAGCAGCTGGGGTGGGAGCCCGAGGTGACCTTCGAGGGGCTGGTGACCATGATGGTCGAGTCGGACCTGCGGCTGCTGTCGGGGTCCGCTCGTCCCGAGGACGAGCCGTTCAGCCCCGATCATTGGTAATCCGGTTACCACGGCCGTGGCACGATTCAGGTATGGCCACATGTGAGCACGTGCAGTCCCTCCCGGCGGAGGATCCGTCCCCGAACACCCCTGAGGGGTGCGAGGACTGCCTTCGCGAGGGCACACGCTGGGTCCACCTGCGGCTCTGCCTGGGCTGCGGGCACGTCGGGTGCTGCGACTCCTCGCCCAGGCGGCACGCCACCGCGCACTTCGAGAAGGAGGGGCACCCGATCGTCCGGTCGTTCGAGCCGGGCGAGGACTGGCGCTGGTGCTTCGTCGACCAGCTGATCGTCTGATGCCGGACGTCCGACTGGGCACCGGGCCCGGACGCTGGATCCTGCTGGCGACGGTGCTCGGGTCGAGCGTGGCGTTCCTCGACTCCACCGTCGTGAACGTGGCGCTGCCCCGGCTCGCCCGTGACCTGAACGCCGACATGGCCGGGCTGCAGTGGACGGTGAACGCCTACACGCTCACGCTCGCGGGGTTCATCCTGCTGGGCGGCTCCCTCGGGGACCGGTTCGGGCGCCGCCGGATCTTCCTCGTCGGCGTGGTGTGGTTCGCGGTCGCCTCGGTGCTGTGCGGCGTGGCGCCGAACGTCGGGACGCTGGTCGTCGCGCGGGCGCTGCAGGGCGTGGGCGGGGCGCTGCTCACCCCGGGCTCGCTGGCGATCATCCAGGCGTCGTTCGCGGCCGACGACCGCCCGCGCGCGGTCGGCGCCTGGTCGGGACTCGGCGGCGTCGCCGGCGCGATCGGCCCGTTCGTGGGCGGCTGGCTGGTGGAGGCGGCCGGATGGCGGTGGGTGTTCCTGCTGAACGTGCCGCTCGCCGCCGTCGTGGTGCTGGTCGCGGTCCGGCACGTCCCGGAGAGCGTCGACCCGCGGGCCCACGGACGCTTCGACGTGTCCGGCGCGGCCCTGGCGGCGCTGGCCCTGGCGGGGACGACGTACGCGCTGACCGAGGCGCCGGGCGGGGGCGCGCCCGCGCCCGTCATCGCCGCCGCCGCGATCGCGGGCCTGGCGGCCGCCGTCGCGTTCGTGCTGCTCGAACGCCTGCGCGGGCGGCGGGCGCGCGCGGCCGAGAAGGCGACGCAGCCGATGCTGCCGCTGGACGTGTTCGCCTCGCGGCAGTTCTCGGCCGTCAACGTCGTCACGTTCATCATGTACGGCGGGATGGGCGTGATGTTCTTCCTGTTCGTCCTGAACCTCCAGGTCGTCACCGGGTTCTCGCCCATCGCGGCCGGGACCGCGCTGCTGCCGGTCACCGTGCTGATGCTGCTGCTGTCGGCGCGGGCGGGCGCGCTCGCGCAGAAGATCGGCCCGCGGCTGCCGATGACCGCCGGGCTGGTGGTGGCGGCCCTCGGGATGCTCCTGGTGGGCCGGATCGGCGCGAACGCCTCCTACGTCCGGGACGTCCTGCCCGCCGTGGTGGTGTTCGGGCTGGGGCTGGCGGCGGTGGTCGCGCCGCTGACCGCCACGGTCCTCGCCACCGCGGACGTCCGCCACGCGGGGGTGGCCAGCGGCGTCAACAACGCGGTGGCGCGCGCCGCCGGGCTGCTGGCAGTGGCGGCGATCCCGCCGCTGGCGGGGCTGACGGGCGACGCCTTCGACAATCCCGCCGTCTTCTCGCACGGGTTCCGGCTGGCGATGATCACTTGTGCCGCGCTCCTGGCGGCCGGTGCCGTGCTGTCCTTCCTCACCGTCGGCGACGACGCGCTGCGCACGCCGTCCGGGGAACCGGTCGAGCCGGAATGCCGGCGCCAGTGCGGGGTCGGCGCGCCGCAGCTGCAGCCCGAGCCGGAGACCGTCCCGGCCGAGCACGCCGGCAGGGCCTCGCCCGAGACCGGGGCCTGATCACCGGACCGGTCCACTGATTCCCGGTCCGAATCCGGCTATGTCCAGAACCGGAGCGGTTCGTTGACATACGGTCGGTGCATGAATCTGCGGCAGCTGCGCTATGTCGTGGCGACCGCCGACCACGGCACGATGACGTCGGCGGCCCAAGCCCTCTACGTGGCCCAGCCCGCGCTGTCGCGGGCAGTGCGCGAACTGGAGCGCGAGCTCGGCCTGGAGCTGTTCGCCCGGTCGGGCCGCGGCGTCGTCCTCACCCCCGTCGGGGAGCAGGTCGTCCGGCAGGCCCGGGCGGCGCTGGACGCTGTCGACGCGATCGAGGGGCTGGCGGTCACGCGGGCCGACGGGCGCGGCGCGGAGCTGCGCATCGCCGTCACCGCGTCGCTGGAACCGGAGCTGACCGGCGGGCTCATCCCCCGCTTCGCGCGCGACCAGCCGGCCGTGCGGATCCGGGTGGTGCGCTGCGCCGACCGCGACCAGATCGCGGCGGTGCTGCGCGGGGGCCGCGCCGACCTGGCGCTGACCGACCTGCCCGTCCCCGGCGACATGACCGCGCACCCGTTCGAGCAGCGCGAGGTGGTGCTGATCTCCCCGCCCGCGCTGAAGGTCCGCGAGCCGGTGCCGCCGGCCGCGCTGGACGGGATGCGGCTCGTCCTGCCCGCCCGCGGCAGCGCCCGCCGCGCGGAGATCGACACGATGCTGCGGCGGATCGGCGCGCGGCCGGTCGCCGCGGTGGAGTCCGACGAGCGCGGCGCCTGGCTCGGCTGGGTCCGCGCGGGCCGGGGCTCCTTACTCTGGTACCGCAACCAGCTCGACGACACCGAAGGGGTGACGGTCCGCTCGTTCATGCCGCCGCTCACCCGCATGATCGGCCTCGTGCACGCGCACCGCCGGCTGCCGCCCGCCGCCCGCGACTTCCTGACGTTCGCCAAGCAGACGCCCCGCGACCACCACGCCCGCTGACCGCGCCCCGCCGGCCGCCCCTCACCGCTGCCGCCCCGCCGCCCTCGCGACGCCGGTCCCGCCCGGTCATGGCATGATTCGGCGGTGGGAACGACGCACGCACTCTGGCTGCTGGCCATACCGGTCGGCGCACTCATGGTGGCCGCGGGGGCGCGCCGCATCGGCCTGTCGGCTCCGCTGGTCCTGGTGATCGCGGGGCTCGCCTTCTCCTTCGTCCCCGGCATGCCGGAGTTCGAACTCGACCCCGAGTTCGTGCTGTTCGTGTTCCTGCCGCCACTGCTGTTCTCCGCGGCGTGGAACAGCTCGTTCACGAACCTGCGCCAGAACGTCTGGTCCATCGGCCTGCTGTCGGTCGGGCTGGTGCTGTTCACGACCTTCGCCGTGGGATACGTCGCGCACCTGATCGTTCCCGATCTGCCGCTGGCCGCGGCGTTCGTGCTCGGCGCGATCGTGGCGCCGCCGGACGCGGTCGCCGCGGTGAGCATCGCGCAGCGCCTCGGCCTGCCGCGCCGGACGGTGACGGTCCTGGTCGGGGAGAGCCTGTTCAACGACGCGACGGCGCTGACCGCGTTCCGGGTGGCGCTGATCGCGGCGACGGGCGCGGGGTTCACCCTCCTGGACGGCGTGGGGCGCTTCCTGTTCGCCGCCGTCGTGGGCGCGGCGGTCGGGCTGCTGCTCGGGCCGCCGCTGCACTGGCTGCGGACCCGGCTGAACGACCCTCTGGTGGAGAACGGCGTCGCGCTGGTGGCGCCGTTCGCCGCCTACCTCATCGCCGAGAGCGTGCACGCCTCCGGGGTGATCGCCGTGGTGGTCAGCGGGCTCTACCTGGGCAACCGGGAGACCCAGTCCGCCGCGGTGACCCGGCTGATCGGGCACTCCTTCTGGAAGGTCATGGTCTTCCTCCTGGAGTCGGTGGTCTTCCTGCTGATCGGCCTGCAGCTGCCCCCGATCGTCGACGAGCTGTCGGGGCGGAGCTGGCAGGAGCTGGCCTGGTGGGCGACCGCGGTGTTCGCCGTGACGGTCGCGGCCCGGTTCGTGTGGGTGTTCCCCGCCTCCCAGGTCCCGCGGCTGCTGTCGCGGCGGGAGCGGGCGCTGCCGAACGTCGGCTGGCGCGGCCTGGTCGTGGTGTCGTGGGCGGGGATGCGCGGGGTGGTCTCGCTCGCCGCCGCCTTCGCGGTCCCGTTCGTCGCCTCGGGCGACCGGCCGTTCCCGGGCCGCGACCTGATCCTGTTCCTGACGTTCACCACCGTCCTCGGGACGCTGCTGGTCCAGGGGCTGACGTTCCCCGCGCTGATCCGCGCGCTCCGCATCGGCGGGGACCGGGAGCGCTACGCCGACACCGTCGCCCTGGCGGGCGCTCAGCACGCCGCCGCGCAGGCCGCGCTTGAGCGCCTGGAGGAGCTGAACGCCGAGGAGCGGCTCGACGCGTCGGTGGTGGAGCGGCTCCGGCAGCTCGCCGAGCACCGGCAGCTGCGCGCCTGGGAGCGGCTCGGGGGCGGGACGGGCCCGGAGGGCGAGGAGGTGCCGACGGCGACGTACCGGCGCCTGCGGCGGGAGATGCTGATGGCCGAGCGCCGCGTCTTCGTGCGGATGCGGGACGAGCGGCGCATCGACGACGAGGTCCTGAGCCGCGTCATGCACGAGCTGGACCTGGAGGAGGTCGCCCTCAGCCGCGACTAGCGGCCCGCACCCGCGCCCCGGCCACGTCGCGCGGTGGCCGGGGCGTCGGGTGCGTTCAGACCGCCCCGTTGAGCGGCTGCTCGGGCAGCTGGACGGCGTAGGACTCCTTCACCACGTCGAGGTGGTGCCAGGACTCCCTCACCGTCACCCCGGTCACCGACCGGATGGCGTCGAACACGGCCACCAGCTCGGCGCGGGAGGCCGCCTCGACCTGCCCGACGATGTCGTAGCGGCCGAATCCGGTCGCCAGGTAGCGGACGCCGTCCTGAGCGGCGACCGCGTCGGCGACCTTGCGCAGCCCGCCCGTCACCACCAGCCCGAACCCGCCGAGCTCCGCGGCGCCGAGCGCCAGGGGGTCGGCGAGGCCGGTCACCTGGATGACGCCCGTGCGCATGAGCCTGACCACCCGGGCCCGGGTGGCGGCCTGCGAGAGGCCGATGACGTGCGCGAGGCGGGTGTAGGGGGCGCGGCCGTCGCGCTGCAGCTCGTGCAGCAGCCGCCAGTCGATGTCGTCGAGGGTGACCTCGCCGAGCTCGCGCACCACCGCGTGCGTGTCGCGCACGGTGGACACCGACCGGAACACCTCGGCCGCGCGGACTCCCGCGACGGACCTGATGTGGTCCACCTCGGCGGCGAGCGCGGCGTCGTCGCGGGTGCGCACCTGGGCGACCAGGTCGTACGGCCCCGCGGTCAGCGCGGTGAAGCTGACGGCGGCGCGCTCGGCGACGGACTCGGCCACCTCCCTCGCCGAGCCCGCCACGGTGACCGACACGTGCCCGATCGCCTCCGCGCCGACGACGGCGGCGTGCACGATGCCGACGACGCGGACGACCTGGGTTTCGAGAAGGTGCTGCACCCGTGCCCGCACCGCCGTGCGGGAAAGCCCGACGCGATCGGCCAGCGCCTGGAACGTCGCCCTGCCATCCCGCTGGAGCTCGCGGACGAGCACGGCGTCGACCGCATCCAGCACGGCTCTCCTCCTCGACATGTGATGAATCGTTTTGCCAGCAACTGCAAGATCATTCCATTTCAGGACGGTATGACGTCAAATATTGATCTTGCTCGTGTTCGCCCTGCCCGGCGGCCGTCGAAGCGTCGGTGACCGGTTCCGGGCGGTGACGTTTCAAATGCCGCACAAACCTGTCCGAAAGCGCAACGCGTCCGCGTCCGCGCCGCGCGTGCGGCGCGACACGAACCGGAGGGGGACGCGCCGGACGGCCGTGGCCGCACCGGCGGTCGCCGCCCGGCCGGGGCGGCCCGCGGCGCGGGCGGGCATGGCCGACCGGGTCCACGTGCGTGACCTGCATGCGCTTCTCCCGGTTTCTTCTGACCCACCCCCTACGGCGGATCCGCCGTCCGCGCGAGGCACATGTAAGAAAAGTGCATCGGGGGCGCAGTTACGTCAAGAGGTAACTTTACAGAGAGCCAAGCCTCACGTTGCACCGTTTTCCACCAGGTGCACGGGCCCACTTTCGTTATCCCTGCAAGGAGGCGGGAAGACGGGCGGAGACGACACTCCACGCCCTCCGGGGACACAGTGTCATCACCCCTGGTCACGGGCTCTGCCCGCGATGGCGGAGGCGTTCCGGAACGTCCGGCCGGCGGCCTTGGCGGGAGCACGGCCGGGTATGACTGACAATGTACGGTGGCCCAGCCACTGCGAACGCGATTGGTGTGTAGTACTGCCGTGCACCTGCTGAACGGTGAGCGTTCCGCTCACGACCTCACCTACAACGACGTCTTCATGGTCCCCCGCCGTTCCTCGGTGGGGTCGCGCCTGGAGGTCGATCTGGCCGCCTCGGACGGCAGCGGGACCACGATCCCGCTCGTGGTCGCCAACATGACGGCCGTGTCCGGCCGCCGGATGGCCGAGACCGCCGCCCGGCGCGGCGGCGTCGCGGTGCTCCCGCAGGACATCCCGGTCGACGTCGTCGCCGAGGTCATCGAGTGGGTCAAGGGCCGCGACCTGGTCGTGGACACCGCCATCCGGCTGGATCCGTCCAGCACGGCGGGCGACGCGCTGGCCCTGCTGCCCAAGCGGGCCCACAACGCGGTGATCGTCGTCGAGGACGACCGTCCGGTGGGCGTCGTCACCGAAGCCGACTGCATGGGCGTGGACCGGTTCGCCCAGCTCCGCGACATCATGTCCCGCGACCTGGTCACGCTGCCCGCCGGCGTCGACCCGCGGGAGGCGTTCAACCGGCTGCACGAGCGCGGCCACCGGCTCGCCCCCGTCGTGGACGCCGAGGGCCGCCTCGCCGGCGTCCTCACCCGCACCGGCGCGCTGCGCGCCACGCTCTACCGGCCGGCCGTGGACGCCGGGGGCCGGCTGCGCGTCGCGGCGGCGGTCGGCGTGAACGGCGACGTCGCCGGCAAGGCCAAGGCGCTGCTGGAGGCGGGCGCCGACCTGCTCGTCGTCGACACCGCGCACGGCCACCAGGACAAGATGATCAGCGCGCTCGCCGCGGTCCGGGCGCTGGACCCCGCCGTCCCGGTCGTCGCCGGGAACGTGGTGACCGCCGAGGGCACCCGCGACCTGATCGAGGCGGGCGCCGACATCGTCAAGGTCGGCGTGGGCCCCGGCGCGATGTGCACCACCCGCATGATGACGGGCGTCGGCCGCCCGCAGTTCTCCGCGGTGCTGGAGTGCGCGGCCGAGGCGCGCCGGCTCGGCCGCCACGTGTGGGCGGACGGCGGCGTCCGGCATCCGCGCGACGTCGCGCTGGCGCTCGCGGCGGGCGCCGCGAACGTGATGGTGGGCTCGTGGTTCGCCGGCACCTACGAGTCGCCGGGCGACCTGCAGCGGGCCGCGGACGGGCGGCTCTACAAGGAGAGCTTCGGCATGGCGTCCGCCCGGGCGGTGCGGCTGCGCACCGCCGAGGACTCCCCCTTCGACCGGGCCCGCAAGGCCCTGTTCGAGGAGGGCATCTCCACCTCCCGGATGTTCCTGGACCCGCAGCGGCCCGGCGTGGAGGACCTGATCGACTCGATCGTGGCGGGGCTGCGCAGCTCGTGCACCTACGCGGGCGCGCGGACCCTGGAGGAGTTCCACGAGCGCGCCGTGATCGGGATCCAGAGCCCGTCCGGCTACGCCGAGGGCAAGCCGCTGTCCAGCAGCTGGTAAAGGGCGCCCCCTCCGCACCGCCGGACGCCGCCGCTTTTCGCGACACGCCGCCGCCTTCGCCCCCTGATCAGCTCGCTGACCTGCACTCTCTTACGTCGGGAACGGAGAGGGGTCTCCGTCCCTGAAGGGGGCGCACCATGGTCGACGGCGGGCCGATCGGGGCCGGGGCGCGGCCGCTGCCGGCGGATGCGCCGGGCCCGGCGGTCCGGGACCGCGAGCGGGAGCGGGAGCGCCGGGCGCGGGAGGCGGCGCTGCGGGGGCTGGCCGAGGCGCTGCTGATCGCCGCGGTGTCCCCGGCCCTGCCTGGCATCGCGCACCTGCGGGCCGGTCGCGTGCGGCTCGGGACGGCGCTGCTGGCCGTCCAGGCGCTGGCGCTGACCACGGCGGCCCTGGCGGCCGGGCGCGGCCGCCCGCTCCTGACGCAGGCGGCGGAGCGGCCCGCGTGGCTGGCGGCGCTGACGGCCGGCTGCGTGCTCGTCGCGGCCCTGTGGGCGGGGCTGATCGTCCACTCCTACACCGTGCTGCTCCCGGACGGGCTCTCGCCGCTGTGGCGGCTCGCGGGCGGCACCACCGTCGCGGTCTTCTGCCTGCTGGTGATCGTTCCGCCGTTGACGGCCGCCCACGCACTGGTTCCCTGCCCACTACGTGATCATCAGTACGGGTCCCCTAAGGGCGGTGGATTCACTATCCTGACGATCTGCACCAAAGGCCACACCCGCTCGCATGCGATCGACTCTTACGCAACCTTTGCCCGGTTCGACGCGTCCATAATGTGAGCCGAGGCTTAATTCACTGTGGGTGGGAATCGGAGCGTACATGGGTCGGTCGCCGAGTGGGCGTGCCCGGAACAGGGACGATGAGGGTACCTCCGGCGGAGCCGGGGGCCTTCCTCGCGCGCTGGCGCTGACGCTCGCGTCCGCCCTGGTCTGGGGCATCGCGCATTTCGTCACGGGCCGCCGGATCGCCGGCGGGCTGCTGCTCGCGCTGTACGTGGCGATCGTCGCCGCCCTCGCGGGCGCGGCCACGCTCTACCGCTCCGACCTGGTCCACTACGCCGTCCAGCCCGCGGTGCTCCAGCGGGCCTCCGCCGCGCTCGTCGCGCTCGGCGTGCTGTGGATCCTGGTCGTCGTCCGCTCCTACCTGCTGCTGCGTCCGACTCGCCTCGCCGCGGGCGCCCGGACGCTCGGCGCCGCCGCCGTCGCGGTGATGTGCTTCGCCGTCGCGGTGCCGGTGGCGTGGTCCGCGCACAGCACCTACGTGTACCGGGACGCGCTGACCAGCATCTTCCGCACCGGCAGCGAGAACGGCAAGCCCGTCGACACCAAGGACCCGTTCAACGGCCAGCCGCGCGTCAACATCCTGCTGCTCGGCGGCGACTCCGCCGCCGACCGCACCGGCGTGCGCACCGACAGCGTGACGCTCGCGAGCGTCGACACCAAGACGGGCGACACGGTGCTGCTGAGCCTGCCGCGGAACCTGGAACGGTTCCCGATGCCGCCCGGCCCGGCCCGCGACCGCTTCCCCTACGGCTTCACCGGCGACGGCCCGCAGAACCCGGGCCTGCTCAACGAGGTCTACGAGTACGCCGAGAACCACCCCGACGTGGTGCCCGGCGTCGCCAAGAAGCGCCGCGGCCCCGAACTCCTGAAGGCCACCGTCGCCGGCGTTCTCGGCCTGCGCGTGGACTACTACATCCTCGTCGACATGTTCGGCTTCGCCGACATCGTCGACGCCATGGGCGGCGTCAAGCTCAAGATCACCGAGCCGATCCCGTACGGGTTGCAGGGCGGCGTCCTGCAGCCCGGCTACCGGACGCTGAAGGGCAAGGAGGCCCTCTGGTACGGGCGGTCGCGCACCAACAGCAGCGACTACGTGCGGATGAGCCGCCAGAAGTGCCTGATGCGGGCGATCGCCGAGCAGGCCGACCCGCAGACCGTGCTCACCAGTTTCGACAAACTCGCCGCGGCGGCCAAGCGGACGCTGTCGACCGACATTCCGCAGGAACTGCTGCCCGCGCTGATGAAGCTGTCGAACCGGGTCAAGAACGGCGCGCAGATCAGGAGCCTGCAGTTCGTCCCGCCGCTGATCTACACCGGGAACCCGGACTTCGACAAGATCCGCACCCTGGCGTCCGACGCGGTCAACAGCGACCCGCGGCAGGTCAGCTCCAAGCCGAGCGGCACACCGACCGCCTCGCCCACCACCTCGCCCACCGCCTCCCCGGACCCGCAGGAGGGCGGCGAGCCGTCCAAGCCCAGTTCCAAGCCGGTGTCGCTGGAGACCAGCTGCCCCTGACCGCCCGGACCGGCCCGCGGCCGGTGCCCGTCCCGCCTAGGCGGTCCTGACCCGCGTGAATTGTCCTTCCCGGTCCGGGGAGGGGGGATCATTGAGGGAGGACCCCTACTTCGAAGGGCTGGTGCGGTGCCTCGGATCCACGGCTGCGACGCCTTCCGCGTGACGATGCCGCGCGGGCGGCGGCCGGAGAGCGTCCTCGTCCGCCTGGCCGGCGACGACGCCGTCGGCTGGGGCGAGATGGCCGTCCGGGACGGGGCCGGGGACCCCGGCGCCGCGTGGGCGGACATCGAGACGCGCATGGGCCCGGCCCTCATCGGGCTCGACTGGGACCGGCCCGAGGACGTGTCCGCCGCCGCCGACCTCGGCGCGCGGGAGGCCGCGGCGGCCGTCGACACGGCCTGCTGGGACCTGTGGTGCCGGACGCGGGGGCTGCCGCTCGCGCACGCGCTCGGCGGCACCCGCACCTCCATCGTGACGGGCGCGCGGATCTCCCCCGAGCCGGCGATCGACACCGTCACGGCCCGCGTCAACAAGGCCGTTGGAGCGGGCCACACCCGCGTCACGCTGGACGTCCGGCCGGGCTGGGACGTCGAGCCCGTCCGCGCGATCCGGCAGGCGTACCCGGCTCTGGCGCTCGTCGCCGACGCGGGCCACGCCTACACCGAGTCGCCGGAGCACCTGGCGGCGCTGGAGGCGCTGGACGCCTACGGCCTGGCGGCGATCGAGCGGCCGTTTTCCGGCGGCGACCTCGCCGCGCACGCCCGGCTCCAGACGCGGGTGGGCACCGCCGTGGCCCCGGACGTGGGCGATCTGGAGACGCTGGACGCGGCCCTGTCGCTGCAGGCGGGCCGCGCGCTGCACCTGCGCCTCGACCGGCTCGGCGGGCTGACCGCGGCCCGCAGCGCCCACGACCTCGCCTACGCGGCGGGATGGGACGTGTGGTGCAGCGGCTGCGGCGCGTTCGGCATCGGGCAGGCCGCCGCGGTCGCGCTCGCGGCCCTGCCGGGGTGCACGCTGCCGAGCGACGTGTCCGATCCGGCCGGCGGTCCGGTGTTCGTGACGCCCCCGGTGCGCTCGTCCGGCGGCGTCGTCGGCGTCCCGCTCACGCAGCCCGGCCTCGGCCACGAGATCGACGAGGCGCGCATCGAGCGGCTGGCGACCCGCCGCCTGCGCCTGTCGACATGACGCCCGCCCCGGTCTGGGTGGTGGCGGGCCCGCCGGGATCCGGCAAGACCACGGTCGCGGACCTGCTGCTGCGGCGGCTGCGTCCCGTGCCGGCGCTGCTGGACAAGGACACGATGTTCGGGCCGTTCGTGGAGGCGACGCTCGCGGCGGCCTCCCGCGATCCGGGTGAGCGCGAGGGCCCCTGGTACGACGAGCACGTCAAGCCGCACGAGTACGGGGGGATGACGGCCACGGCGCGGGAGATCCGGTCGCACGGCTGCCCGGTGCTGCTGAGCGGCCCGTTCACCGGCCACATCCGGGACGCGGGGCGCTGGAACGCGTGGGTCGCGTCCCTCGGCGGGCCGCCGGTGCGCCTCGTCTGGATCCGGACGGACGCCGAGACCCTCCGGCACCGGCTGGAGCGGCGGGGGTCGCCGCGCGACACCGCCAAGCTGGCCGCGTTCGACGCCTTCGTCGCCCGGATGCTGCCCGGGACGCCGCCTCCGGTGCCCCACGCGGCGGTCGACAACCGCCTCGGCGCACCCGTGCCGCTGGAACCGCAGCTGGACGCCCTGGCGGAGTGACGATCTGGCGGAGACCGCGCGGTCTCCGCCAGATGGCCGCCCGCCGGAAGGACCGCCGGGCGGGGACGGCCGTCGCGTCAGCCGTTGATATTGATGTTCACGTTCTTGTTGACGTTGTGCTCACAGCAGCAGTGGTGGTCGTGGCCCTTCATCGGCTCGCCGGACGCCGTGGCGGCCGACGCCGTGGCGGACAGGCCGGTCATCCCGGCCATCGTCGTCCCGGCGGCGAGAACCAGAACCGCAAGACACCTCTTCATGATCATCCCTTTCGCTCCGGCATCCGATACTTGCGTAGCGATCCTCCCCGACCCATGCTCTATGTAACGTAATGACTACTAAGAGCGAGCAAAGGGCGAGGTGGGGGGATTCGGTAGGACTTCTTCGGCCCCGCGGAAGCTCTGCGCCGCTACTGCTGCTGCGGCGGCGGCATGTACTGCTGCGGCGGCTCGTACTGGCCGGGCGGGGCGTACGGTCCAGGCTGGCCGGGCGGGCCGTACTGTCCGGGCTGGATGTACTGGCCGGGTTGGGCGTAGGGGTCGTAGTGCGGTGCGGGCGGAGGGAGAGCCGGCCGCTCGGGCTGCTGGGGCAGTGGCTGCCGCCGGGCGGCCCGGCGCTCCTGGTAGGCGTTCCTGAGCCGGCCGCCGGCGCGCCTGCCCGCCTCGCCGACCTGCTGCGCCCGTTCGCCCTGCACCGCGCCCTGCACCCGGGCGGCCGACCGCCGGCCCAGGTCCTGCATCTGCCGGGCGCGCTCCGACTGCAGGGCGCGCTGCATCGATTCGGCCTGGGCGATGCGGGCGGCGTTCTCACGGACGGCCTGGCCCGCGACCTGGCCCGCCGCCTGCGTGCCGTCCCAGGCGAGGACGGCGCCCTGCCGCGCGGCCTCGGCGGCGCGCCGGTACCCGTCCGCGCGGACCAGAGCCGTGCCCGCCACCAGGTCGGGGAGGGCGCGGCGGCGGGCGCCGACGAGGGTCGGCGCGCTGTTGGCGAGGAACACCGCGACGGCCGCCATCCAGATGACGAGGGAGAGGAAGAAGAGGCCGTGCAGGAGGAGGATCCACGCGGTGCAGTACAGGCCGGTGCCGCCCGCCGTGGTCACCAGCGAACGGCGCAGCGCCCTGGACTTGGCGGACCTGGCGTTCTCCACGCGCAGATCGAGTACGGCCTTGCCGAGGGTGCGGCCTGCGAAGGCCTGGCCCGCGAACTGGTGCAGGAACTCGATCAGGACGAGCAGGAGCAGCGCCTGCTCGACGGCGCTGACGACCGTGTTCCAGATGCCCATGCCGAAGTTCTCGGCGGCCTGCTGGACGTCGCCGCCGGACAGCAGGAGCCCGCCCGCCGCCGACAGGGCGTCGCCCCAGAGCCCGTCTCCGAGGAGCCCGTTCAGCCGTCCCCACGTCATCATGCCGAGGAGGATCGCGGCCCCGGCGAGGAGGGCGGTGTCGATGCCCCAGGCCGCCAGGCGGCGGCCGCGCGGGGCCGCGGCGGGAGGCGGCGCGGGCGGCACGGGCTCGGCGGCGGGCAGCGGAACGGGTGGCGGACCGTACACGTGAGTCCCTCTGGTCGCGATCTTCATTTTTGATCAAAGCGCGGGAACGGGCAGGAGTCTAGGCCGCCCGGACCCGCGCCGCCACCGTAATCGTCAGTAGGACTTCGGCAGCCCCAGCGAGTGCTGCGCGACGTAGTTGAGGATCATCTCGCGGCTGACCGGGGCGATGCGCATGAGCCGGACGACCCCGGCGAGCATCCCGACGCCGTACTCGGTCGTGAGGCCGTTGCCGCCGTGGGTCTGGATGGCCTGGTCGACGCAGTGGATCGCGGCCTCGGCGGTGGCGTACTTGGCCATGTTCGCGGCCTCGCCGGCGCCCGTGTCGTCGCCCTCGTCGTAGAGCCAGGCGGCCTTCTGCCCCATCAGCCGGGCCAGCTCCAGCTCGATCTTGGCGGCGGCGAGCGGGTGCGCGAGGCCCTGGTGCGCGCCGATCGGCGTCCGGAACACCTGCCGGGACCCGGCGTAGCCGACCGCCTTGCCGAGCGCGAGGCGGCCGATCCCGGCGCCCATCGCCGCGGCCATGATGCGCTCGGGGTTGAGGCCGGCGAACAGCTGCAGCAGTCCGCCGTCCTCGTCGCCGACGAGCGCGTCGTAGGGCAGCCGGACGTCGTCGAGATGGCAGACGAACTGCTTCTCCGGCGACACGATCTCCATGTCGATGGGGGTGAAGGTGAAGCCGGGAGCGACGGTCGGGACGATGAACAGCGACGGCCGCAGGTTGCCCTTCTGGTCCTGCGTGCGGGAGACGAACAGCACGGCGTCCGCCTCGTCCACGCCGGAGATGAACGTCTTCTGGCCGTTCAGCACCCACCCGTCGCCGTCGCGGCGGGCCGTGGTGGTGATGCGGTGCGCGTTGGAGCCGGCGTCGGGCTCGGTGATCGCGAACGCCATCTTCACCGAGCCGTCGGCGAAGCGCGGCAGCCAGTGCTCGCGCTGGTCCCGCGTGCCGGACCGGGCGATGATCGTCGCGCAGATCGCCGGGGACACGACCATGAGCAGCAGCGGGCAGCCCGCGGCGGCCAGCTCCTCGCACACGGCGGCGAGGTCGCCGATGCCACCGCCTCCGCCGCCGTACTCCTCCGGCACGTTGACGCCCAGGTAGCCGAGCCGTCCCGCCTCGGCCCACAGCTCGTCGGTCTTCTGGCCGGACTTGGCCTTCTCCACGTAGTAGGAGGAGCCGTACTTGCCGCCCAGTTCGGCGACGGCGTCGCGCAGGGCCCGCCGTTCCTCGGTCTCGACGAAGCTCATTCGGGGGTCCCTTCGATGACGGCGAGGACGGCGCCGGACTCGACCTGCTGCCCCGCGGTGACGTTCAGTTCCGTGACCGTTCCGGCCGACGGCGCGGCGACGCGGTGCTCCATCTTCATCGCCTCCAGGACGACGAGGGTCTGCCCTTCGGCGACCTCAGCGCCCGGTCCGGTCTCGACGCGGACGACGGTGCCGGGCATGGGGGCCAGGAGGGAGCCTGGGGCGATCCGGCCGCTCGGGTCTGCGAAGCGCGGGACGGCGACGAGCGTGACCGGGCCGAGGCGGGAGTCGACGTGCACGGCGTCCCCGGCGGTGGTCACGGTGAAGGTCTCGCGGAGGCCGTCGTGGTCGAGGACGACGCGATCCGGCGCGGCGGACAGCAGCGACGTGCCCGGGCACAGCTCGGAGGTCAGGCCGCTCCTGTCCAGCCGGTAGTCGACGTCCACCGGGCCGTCCGGCCCCTGGAACGTCCTGCGCTGCGGCTGGGACCGCACGTTGCGCCAGCCCGACGGGAGGCCGCCGAGCACCGCGGCGCCCGCCCGGTTCGCGGCGGCCTGGGCGAGCGCGGCGGCGAGCGCGCCGACCCGGACCGCGGCCTCGTCCGCCAGCGGCGCGGCGAGGGTGCCGAGGCCGACCCGGTCGAGATAGCCGGTGTCGGTGTCGCCGTCGAGGAACGCCGGCTCCTCCAGGATCCGGACGAGCAGGTCGCGGTTGGTGGTGAGGCCGTGGATGCGGGCGCCGCGCAGCGCGGCCGCCAGCCTGCGCGCAGCGGCGCCGCGGGACGGCGCCCAGGCGATCGCCTTGGCGAGCATCGGGTCGTAGTGGACGCCGACCTCGGCGCCGCTCTCCACACCGCTGTCGAGCCGCAGCCCGTACCCGGCGGGCACGGCGAACTCGGCGTCCACCCCCGGCACCTCGAAGGTGTGCAGCGTGCCGCCGGCGGGCCGCCAGTCCCGTGCGGGATCCTCGGCGTACAGGCGCACCTCGATGGCGTGGCCGCGCGGCTCCGGCGGCGACAGCGGCAGGCGGGCGCCCTCGGCGACCTCGATCTGCAGCCGGACCAGGTCCACCCCGTACACGCACTCGGTGACCGGGTGCTCGACCTGGAGCCGGGTGTTGACCTCAAGGAAGTAGAAACGGCCGTCGCGCGCGAGCATGAACTCGACCGTGCCCGCGCCGGTGTACCCGATGGCGCGCGCCGCGCTCTCCGCCGCGCCGCACAGCCGCGCGCGCAGTTCGGCGCCGACGGCCGGGGACGGCGACTCCTCGACGATCTTCTGGTGGCGGCGCTGGATCGAGCACTCGCGCTCGCCGAGCGTCCATACCGTCCCGTGCGCGTCGGCGAGGATCTGCACCTCGATGTGGCGCGCGTCCTCCAGGAGCGGCTCGCAGAACACGGTCGGGTCGCCGAACGCGGACCCCGCCTCCCTGCGCGCGCTCGCGACGGCGTCCGCCAGCTCCTCCGGCGCCCGGACGACGCGCATGCCGCGCCCCCCGCCGCCCGCGGACGCCTTGACCAGCAGCGGCAGGTCCGCGGCGCCGGCCCCGGCGGGGTCGAGCTCGGGCAGTACCGGGACGTCCGCCGCGGCCATCAGCTTCTTGGCCTCGATCTTGGAGCCCATCGCGGCGATCGCCTCGGGCGGCGGGCCGATCCAGGTCAGGCCCGCGCCGACGACGGCCCGCGCGAAGTCCGCGTTCTCCGAAAGGAACCCGTAGCCCGGATGGACGGCGTCGGCCCCGGCGCTCCTCGCCACGGCGAGGAGCCGCTCCACCGACAGGTACGTTTCCGCGGGGGACGCCCCGGGCAGCCGCCCGGCCACGTCCGCCTCCCGCACGTGCGGCGCGCCGGCGTCGGGGTCGGAGTGGACGGCGACCGTCCCGACGCCGAGGTCCCGGCAGGCCCGCAGGACGCGGCGGGCGATCTCGCCGCGGTTGGCGACCAGCGCTCTGTTGATCATTTCGACACTCACATCCGGAAGACGCCGAAGCCCTCGGCGCCGCGCACGGGCGCGTTGTGGACGGCGGACAGGCACAGGCCGAGGACGGTCCGGGTGTCGCGGGGGTCGATCACCCCGTCGTCGTAGAGCCGCCCGGACAGGAAGAACGGCAGCGACTCGGCCTCGATCTGCGCCTCGACCATCTCCCGCATCGCGCGGTCCTGGTCCTCGTCGTAGGCCTGCCCGCGCGCCTGCGCCGCCTGCCGCGCCACGATCGACAGGACGCCCGCGAGCTGCTGCGGCCCCATCACCGCCGACTTGGCGCTCGGCCAGGCGAACAGGAACCTCGGGTCGTACGCGCGGCCGCACATGCCGTAGTTGCCCGCCCCGTACGAGGCGCCCATGACGATCGAGATGTGCGGGACCCTGCTGTTGGCCACCGCGTTGATCATCAGGGCGCCGTGCTTGATGATCCCGGCCTGCTCGTACTCCCTGCCGACCATGTAGCCGGTCGTGTTGTGCAGGAACAGCAGCGGGGTGTCGCTCTGGTTGGCGAGCTGGATGAACTGCGCCGCCTTCTGCGCCTCGTCCCCGAACAGGACGCCCTGCGCGTTGGCGAGGATCCCGATCGGGTAGCCGTGGACGCGCGTCCAGCCGGTGACCAGGCTCGTGCCGTACAGCGGCTTGAACTCGTCGAACCGCGAACCGTCGGCGATCCGTGCGATGACCTCGCGCGGGTCGAACGGGACCTTCAGGTCCTCGGGGACGATCCCGGCCAGCTCCTCGGCGTCGTACAGCGGCTCCTCCACCGGGCCGGGCGCGGGGCCGAGCCTGCGGTGGTTGAGGTTCGCGACGATCTGGCGCCCGAGCCGCAGCGCGTCCGCCTCGTCCGCCGCCATGTAGTCGGCGAGGCCGGAGGCGCGGGCGTGCATCTCGGCGCCGCCGAGCTCCTCGTCGTCGGCCTCCTCGCCGGTCGCCATCTTCACCAGCGGCGGACCGCCGAGGAACACCTTCGCGCGCTCCTTGACCATGACGACGTGGTCGCACATCCCCGGGATGTAGGCGCCGCCCGCCGTGGAGTTGCCGAACACGAGCGCGATCGTGGGGATCCCAGCGGCCGACAGCCGGGTGAGGTCGCGGAACATGCGGCCTCCGGGGATGAAGATCTCCTTCTGCGTCGGCAGGTCCGCGCCGCCCGACTCGACCAGGTTGATGACGGGCAGCCGGTTCTCCAGCGCGATGTCGGACGCCCGGAAGCTCTTCTTCACCGTCCACGGGTTGCTGGACCCGCCCCGCACCGTCGGGTCGTTCGCCACGATCACGCACTCGACGCCCTCGACGACGCCGATGCCGGTGACGACGCTCGCGCCGACCGGGAAGTCGCTCCCCCACGCGGCGAGGGGGCTCAGCTCGAGGAACGGCGAGTCGGGGTCGAGCAGCAGCTCGATGCGCTCGCGCGCCAGCAGCTTGCCACGCCCGCGGTGCCGCGCGACGTACTTCTCACCGCCGCCCTCCAGCGCCTTGGCGTGCTCGGCGTGCAGCGCCGCCAGCTTCTCCAGCATGGCCGCGCGGCGCTCCCGGTACTCCGGGCTCCGCGCATCCAGGGTGCTCTTGAGGGTCACAGGACTGCCTCCGGGATGTCGACGAGGCGGGACCGCAGCCACTCCCCCAGGGCCTTGCCCTGCGGGTCGAACCGGGTCGAGGCGGACACGCCCTCCTGCAGCAGCCCTTCGACGACGAAGTTCACCGCGCGAAGGTTGGGCAGCACGTGCCGGTGGACGGTGTGCTCGCGTGTCTCCGGCAGCAGCACGCGGAGCCTTTCGGTGGTCAGGAACGGCTCCAGCCAGCGCCACTGCGCGTCCGTCCGGGCCCAGACGCCGATACTGGCGTCCCCGCCCTTGTCCCCGCTCCGCGCCCCGGCGACACGGCCGAGCGGTGCGCGGACGGTGACGCCCGGCGGGACGTCCCCCGTGGGCGGAGACTCGGCGGAGATTTCGAGGTCGCGCACGAGAGGGGCGGGCGGGACGGTGATGCGCTCGCCCTCGTGGGTCACCGCGACCTGCTCGACGGCCTCGTTCGGGACGTAGGCGGGCGTGTAGACGCCGTAGGGGCCGCCCTTGCCGGGCGGGGAGGTCATCGTGAAGCCCGGGTAGCCGGCGAGGGCCAGTTCCACGACGGCGCCGCTGAACGCGCGGCCGACCTTCTCCGGGTCCGGGTCGAGGACGGCGCAGCGGAGCAGGGCGGCGGCCTCCCCCTGCGTGGCCGGGTCCGGGCCGGGGGCCCCGATGAGCGTCCATTCGACGCGGGCCGGCCGGGCCTCCGCGAACGCGGCCTCCAGCTGCGCCTTCGCGAGCTCGGCCTTGGCCTCGATGTCCAGGCCGGTGAGGACGAAGGTCATCTCGTTGCGGTGGCCGCCCAGATGGTTCAGGCACACCTTGGTGGACGGCGGCGGCGGGACGCCCCGGACGCCGCTGATCCGCACCCGGTCGGGCCCGTCCTGCTCCAGCGCGATCGTGTCGAACCTCGTCGTCACGTCCGGGCCTGCGTAGGACGGCGCGCCGATCTCGTACAGCAGCTGGGCCGTGACCGTCCCGACCGTCACGGCGCCGCCCGTCCCGTCGTGCTTGGTGATCACGCTGGAGCCGTCGGGATGGATCTCGGCGATCGGGAAGCCCGGCGCCTTTACATTGTAGATTTCTTGGAAGAAGGCGTAGTTGCCGCCGGTCGCCTGCGCGCCGCACTCCAGGACGTGCCCGGCGACCGTCGCGCCGGCGAGCGCGTCCCAGTCGTCCCGCGCCCAGCCGAAGTGCGCGGCGGCAGGGCCCACGACCAGCGACGCGTCGGTGACGCGCCCGGTCACCACCACGTCGGCGCCGGCCCGCAGGCACTCGGCTATCCCCCAGGCGCCCAGGTACGCGTTGGCGGTGAGCGGCTGCCCGTGGCGGGCGTCCGCCAGGCCGAGCTCCATCGCCCGGGGCAGCAGGTCGTCGCCCTCCACATGGGCGACCCGCACGTCGATCCCGAACCGCGCGGCCAGCTCGCGCAACCGTTCCGCCAGCCCCCGCGGGTTGAGCCCGCCGGCGTTGGCGACGATCGCGGTGCCGCGCTCCACGGCCAGGCCGAGGGACTCCTCCATCTGCCGCAGGAACGTCGCGGCGTACCCCGCGTCCGGGTCCTTCATCTTCCCGCGCCCGAGGATCAGCATGGTCAACTCGGCGAGGTAGTCGCCGGTGAGGACGTCCAGCGGCCCACCCTCCAGCATCTCCCGCACCGCGGAGAAGCGGTCGCCGTAGAAGCCCGAGGCGTTACCGACCCGCAGCGGTTGGCTCATGGCCAGAACCCTGCCAGCCCCCCTCTAAAAAATCAATCGTGCATGATTGTTTCTTCGGCTGATCGTTTGGTTGACTGGAGGCCACCGACCCGAGGACTCCATGACCGCGCAGGCACTCCCCCGCGAACCGCAGCAGGACCGCAGCCGCGCCACGCGGCAGCGCCTCCTGGAGGCCGCCATCGGCTGCCTCGCCTCCGTGGGCTGGGCGGGCACGACGGTGGCGGTGGTCGCCGAACGCGCGGGAGTCTCCCGGGGCGCCGCCCAGCACCACTTCCGCACACGTGAGGAGCTCGTGACGGCGGCCGTCGAATACGGCTCGGACGTGCGGATGGCGCAGATGCGCGAACGCCTGGACGCGCTCGCCGACCGCCGCCCCTCCACGCTGGACGTCGTCACGCTCCTCGGCGAGATGTACACGACCCCGCTCTTCCGCGCCGCGCTTCAGCTCTGGGTCGCGGCCAGTTCGGACGAGCAGCTCCGCGCGCAGGTCGTCCCGCTGGAGGCGCGGGTCGGACGTGAGGCGCACCGCCTCACCGTCGAGGCCCTCGGCGCGGACGAGTCGGTTCCCGGCGTCCGGGAGACGGTCCAGGCGACCCTCGACCTGGTCCGCGGCCTCGGCCTGGCCGATCTCCTCACCGACGACTCGGCACGCCGCACCCGCCTGCTCGGCCAGTGGGCCGCCACGCTCGACCGGGCGCTCGGCCGCTGACCCGCCCGGACGTCAGGGGGTGATCTCCCGAAGGGGGTCGCCTCCGTCGACGAAGAGGCGGCCGCCGGGGGCGAGAACCACGGCGACTCTCCGCAAGGCGCGGCGGTCGGCCTCCGGAAGGCGACCGTCGAGCGCCCCAACCCGGACGGCGAAGACGAGGTCGAAGGGCTCCCCGCCGGCACAGAGCACAAAATCCTCAATGGCGGCACGCCGGACACTCATCACCCACGACGCCCGGACATGAGAAAGGCCCCGCCGGTAACGGCGGGGCCTTTCTACAATATGTGTCCGGCGGTGTCCTACTCTCCCACACGGTCTCCCATGCAGTACCATCG
>NZ_JBEZJI010000088.1:0-27387 GCF_040649435.1 Actinomadura sp. NPDC048955 | reverse complement strand
CAGCGCCCACTCGGTGGTGAACGCCAGCGCGACCGTCCCGGCGATGCCGAGCAGCGTCACGAGGATGCCCGCGAGCTCGTCGGCGGTCGAAGCGGTGACGCCGTCACGATCCCCAGTCGGGCCGCAGCGGCATGTGGCTCGTGCCGTCGTCCTCCACCTTCACGCCGAGCGTCTGGTGCAGCTGGATCCAGTTCTGGTTGAAGCCGAGCACGCAGCCCGCCATGTAGACGCGCCACACGCGGGCGGTGCCCTCACCGACCTCGGCGACGGCCTCGTCCCAGTGCGCGTCGAGGTTCTCGCACCAGCCGGTGAGCGTGCGCGCGTAGTGCTCGCGCAGGTTCTCCTGATGCCGGATCTCGAACCCCGCGTCGTTCATCTGGCACTGGACGTAGCCCGGGCCCTCGAGCTCGCCGTCCGGGAACACGTACCGGTTGATGAACCCGTTCTCCTTGCGGGACGGGGACGTGTTGTCCGGACGCGTGATCGTGTGGTTCAGCATCCGCCCGCCCTTCTTCAGCTTCCCGTGGAGGAAGGAGAAGTAGGCCGGAAGGTTCTTCTTCCCGATGTGCTCGGTGAGGCCGATGGAGCTGACCGCGTCGAAGCCGGTCTCGGTGACGTCGCGGTAGTCCATGTGCCGGACCTCCGCGAGGTCCGACAGGCCCCGGTCGGCGATCGCCTTCTGCGCCCACTCGGCCTGCTGCTTGGACAGCGTCACCCCGAGCGCCTTGACGCCGTACTCCTTCGCGGCGTGCATCACCATGCCGCCCCAGCCGCAGCCCACGTCCAGCAGCCGCATCCCCGGCCTCAGGCCGATCTTCTTGGCCACCAGGTCGTGCTTGGCGAACTGCGCCTCCTCCAGCGTGGCGCCCTCATGCGGGTAGCACGCGCAGGTGTAGGCCATGGACGGGCCGAGAACCCACTCGTAGAAGGTGTTGGACACGTCGTAGTGGTGGGAGATGGCCCGCGCGTCCCGCCTCTTGGAGTGCCGGAGCCACGACGGGATCCGGCTGAACGGCGCCTCCTGCGGAGGCGGGTCCAGCCGGCGCGACGCCGCGGCGCGCAGCAGCGGATCGCCCAGCACCCCGCCGACGATCCTCGCCTTGTCGCGCGGCGTCACATCGCTGAGCACCTGCTGCATCGTCGTCAACGCCGCGATCATGTCGCCGTCTACGTCGATCATGCCGGTGACGTAGGCGCGGGCGAGCCCCAGCGCGCCCGGCGAGTGCAGCAGGTACGAGACCGCGTACGGTGAGCGCACGTCGAAACGGATGTCGGCGCCGGGCACCCCCGCCCGAGATCCGTCGTAGGCCGTGAACTCCACTGGCGCCTCAGCCCCGGCGAGCTGCTCGAAGACCCTGGCCAGCGTCATCTTGGTTCCTCCTGTCTCTTCGCCCCGGCCCGGGCGGCGGCGGATCGGCCGCCTCCCGCGCGGGGCTCCCCCGAACTGCGGGCGCCTGGTCAGCGCCCGCGCACGCACTTGTCGTAGAGATCCAGCAGCCGCCCGTCGGGATCGTAGGACCCCTTGAGCCGCCGGTAGGTCTCCCCGTCGTAGTACCGCCAGAACTCGTCCCGGCCGTAGAAGGCGGTCGAGTACAGGGACTTGTGGCCGTCGAGGGCGGCGACCTTACGTTCGATGAGCCGGTTGTGGTACTCAGGGATCTGCCCTGGCGGGATCCGCACCGTGCCCCAGAAACCGGCGTTCACGTAGGGGCGTCCCACGTCCAGCGGGTACAGCGGCCACCGCTCCTTCGCGCGCAGCGGGCACAGCCAGATCGGGGCCATGCCCACCTTGTCGTGGAAGAACTCCAGGAACTCCGGAAGCCGCTCGACCGGGACCTCGATGTCCTGGATGACGTCCTCGCGCGGCCGCAGCCCCCGCCAGCGCTCCGCACGCGCGACGATGTGGTACCGGCGGTCGTAGGCGACCAGCTTGCGGTACACGTCGGAGCGCTTGAACTTGTCGGGCCACAGCTTCCGGACGGTCGGGTTCTGCACGCCGAACGCGCCCGAGCACCAGAACCAGTCGGTGTCCCAGCGCCAGATGTAGTCGCGGATCGTGAGGAAGTCGACGGACCGCTGCTGGATCGACCTGTAGTAGATCTTCTGGCCGGTGTAGTCGGAGGTGTAGGGCGCGGAGTCGGCGAAGAAGCCCAGCGTGATGTACTGCTCGTCCGCGCCGAAGACCGTACCGTCCATGAAGTCGACGGTCTCGTCCTCGAACGTCCCGGACTCGGTGATCTCCCCGAGGACGCGGGCGAGCTCCGCCGCGTCGGTGAACCGCAGGTGCCGCAGCCGGACGTAGGGCCGGACGGCCCGCAGCTCGATCTTCAACCGGAGGCTGTAGCCGAGCGTCCCGTAGGAGTTCGGGAAGCCGTAGAACAGGTCCTTGTGCTCGTTGTCGCGCGTGGCCGTGACGATCTGCCCGTCGCCGGTGAGGACCTCCAGCTCCAGGACGCCCTCGTGCGGCAGCCCGTCCCGGAACGACGTCGACTCGATGCCGAGCCCGGTCACCGCCCCGCCCAGCGTGATCGTCTTCAGCTGGGGGACGACCGTCGGCATCAGACCGTGCGGCAGCGTCGCGTCGACCAGGTCCTCGTAGGTCGTCATGCCCTGGACCTGCGCGGTCCGCTCGTCCGGGTCGACGCTCAGCACCTTGTCGAACCCGGAGACGTCCAGGCCGGGCGCCTCCGAGGGGTCGCGCCACCGGAACAGGTTGGAGGTCCGCTTGGCCAACCGCACCGGCGTGCCCGCCGGGATGGCCTGGTAGGACCTCCGGAGCGCCTCCACCGCCCGCTGGTGATCGCCCTTGATCGCAAGCTCCGTCATCTACCCCTCCCTCGCATAGTTAATCGATCATCCCATGCATGGTCCACATAACTCGGACGTTAAAGGAGTCACAGGTAGAGAGGGGAATAAACCCACGGGCGTGCGCATAGGCGTCGTTCCATCTCCTGGAGGCGGCCGGTCGCGCTCGACGCGACCACGTCAACCCTCCCCGGAGGGGTACTCCGACAAACCCGAGCCGCGTTCAACGCCGGGCCCGTGCGCCCCGCCTCACTTCACCAGGCGCAGGATCCACGGATAGCGGAACGTCTGGCCGGTCAGCGCGAAGACCGCCGCGATCGCCGACAGCACCCACGCCACCGCGTACACGACCCCGCCGACGCCGAAGGTGACGATCGTGAGCAGCAGCAGCGTCACCTGGAAGTTCACGGCCTCCGCCGCCTGCCGCCGGACGTAGGGCGACCGCTTGCCGCTCAGCAGCATCAGCACGAGCGGGCCGACGAACAGGGTGGGTACGGCGACGGCGTGCGCGACGGCGGCCAGCATCCGGTCCTCGCCGGTCGCCGCCTCGCCCTCGACCGCCACGGGCCCCGCGGGGGCGGGCACCAGATCGAGGAGGACGGCGCCGAGGTCGTTGCGCGTCTTGGCCGTCATCGCCAGTTGCACGCGCAGGTCGAACTCGTCCTCGTCGAGCTGTCCCTCGGCGTAGGCGTCCTGAAGCCGCTGGATGACCGGTTCACGCTCGGCGTCCGAGACCCGCAGATCCCCCACCGCGTAGCTGCTGTTCATACGCCCATGCTCCGCGCGGCCCCGCCGCGGGGCCATCAGGGAAGACCCTGAGGATCCCCTGAATTCCGCTGGACGTACTCCTTCCCCGGGGTCAGGCGCCCGCCGAACAGCTCGGGCACCGTGACGAACACGTACCCCTCGGCCGCCAGCCGGTCGATGATCTTCGGGACGGCCCGCACGCTCGTCGGATGGATGTCGTGCATCAGGACGATGTAGCCGGGCCGCGCCGCCTTCAAGACCCGCTTCTCGACGTAGGCGGTGTCGCGGTGCTCCCAGTCGAGGGGGTCGACCGTCCACAGCACCTGCGCCATCCCCAGCTCCCGCGTGATCTTCGTCAGCCGCTCGGAGGTCGACCCGTAGGGCGGCCTGAGCAGCACGGGCGTGACCCCCGACGCCCGCCGGATCGCGTCCTGCGTCCGCGTCAGCTCCGCCATGATCTTCTTCTTGGACGCCCTTCCGAGGTCGGCGTGCGTGTAGCTGTGGTCGGCGATCTCGTGCCCGGCCTCCAGCTCGCGCCGCACCAGCTCCGGGTGCCTCGCGGCGTTCTCGCCCACGATGAAGAACGTCGCCCTGACCTTGCGGGCGGCGAGGATGTCCAGCAGCTCCGCGGTGCTCTCCGCGGGCCCGTCGTCGAACGTCAGCGCCAGGCACTTGGCCCGCGCGCAGTCGGGCGGCGGCGGCTTGGGAGGCGCCGCCGGTCTCGGCTCGGGTCCGGCCTTGGGGCGTTCGGTCCGCGCGACGGGCCTCACCTTGCCCTGGGCCGGGGTGAGGGTGCTCAGGAACCCGAACACCGCGACCGCGAGCACGGCCCCGGCCACCCGCCGAACAAGGTTCGGCCCGTTCATCGACACCCCCGCGTGATGATCCCCCGAAGGCGCCAGTCTAGGGCGCGGCCCCCCGGCCCGCCGGGGTCGCCGCCGCTGTGTCGGGAACCGGCGCGCCGCCGGCCTCGTTACCGTCGTACACCTGCAAGCCCGCTCCGGAGCGGTTCCGGGCGGGACCAGACGACGGGGTTGACGATGAGGTTCCGGGATCGGTTCGGGATCCGCAGGCACCGCGGTTCCACGGTCACCAAGCTCGACCGGGAGGCGACGGACTCCGACATCGAGGCGCTGATCGCCTTCGCCCGCGCCCGCCGCGGCGTCGAGTTCTTCGTCGAGCCCGAGACGTACGCCACCGACACCACGGCCGTCGCCGTCGCCCACGACGGCGAGTGGACTCGCCGCCGCGTCGGCTCTCCCAAGGTCATCGGCAAGGTGGCCCGCGACCTCGGCCTGCCCGTGTACGACGTCCAGATCGTCGGATACCCGCCCCGCATGCGCGCCTGGAACGACCGCAACCGCGACCGCCGCATCGACCCCGGCGCCCCCGGCGAGGCCGTCTCCTCCTGACCGGGCGGGAACCCGCCGGACTCTCAGGCCGTGAGCTCCGCGGCGAGCGCCTCGACGCGTGCGCGGATCTCATCGCGGATGGGACGGACGGCGTCGACGCCCTGACCCGCCGGGTCGTCGAGCCGCCAGTCGAGGTAGCGCTTGCCGGGGAACACGGGGCACGTGTCGCCGCAGCCCATGGTGATGACGACGTCCGAGGCCTGGACGGCGTCGACGGTGAGGACCTTGGGCATTTCGGCGGAGATGTCGATGCCCTCCTCTGCCATGGCCCGGACGACGGCAGGGTTCACCTGCCCGGCGGGCTCGGATCCGGCGGAGCGGACCTCCACCCGGTCACCGGCGAGGTGGGTGAGGTAGGCGGCGGCCATCTGAGACCGTCCGGCATTGTGCACGCAGACGAACAACACGCTGGGTTTCTCGGACATCAGACACCTCACGGGTCGGGGGTGGAAATGCGGGGCCCACAGCGCTCCAGGGCGCGGCCGCGGGCGGGCGAGCCTGCGGATCTGGGCTCGCCTGTTCATGGCGCGCCCTGTCAGTCGCCGGCTCGTTCGGCGTCGCCGACACGGCCGTGGACGCGTCCGGTCGCGAAGCCCTGACCTGTGGGTGCGGCTACGCCGATGGTCACCGTCTGGGGCTCCGGACCACCGCAGCAGGAAGCGCCCCCGGTCTCGGCCGGGACGGTCTGGAGCGCGACCTGGACGGGTTCGGTGCCGCAGGAATCGCCGCAGCCGCCGCCGGCCGCTCCGGGCAGCTGGTCCTCGGTGACCAGGCTGGTGGAGCAGACACCGGTCTCGGGCAGATCGAGTTCCACGGCGTCGGCGGCGGCGCGATCTCCGGCCAGCGCGGCGACCACGGAGCGGACCTGCTCGTACCCGGTGGCCATCAGGAACGTCGGGGCCCGGCCGTAGCTCTTCATGCCGGCCAGGTAGAAGCCGGTTTCGGGGTGGGCGAGGACGCGTTCGCCGTGCGGCGGGACGGTGCCGCAGGAATGGAAGTTCGGGTCGATCATCGGGGCGAGACGCACGGGCGCCTCGGTGGCGGGATCGAGCTCGACGCGCACCTCCCGCAGCATGTCCAGGTCGGGCCGGAACCCGGTGGCCGCGACCACGGTGTCGGCCTCGATGACGCGCTCCCCGTCCGGCGCGGCCCCGACAACGCGGACGGGCCCGGCGGTGGGGCCGCCTTCGGGAGCCTCGAAGCCCGTGACGGTGAAGGCCCGCACCAGTGAGATCTCTCCACCCTCCACGGCCGTCTTCAAACGGGTGCCCAGCGCGCCGCGTGCGGGCAGCCCGTCGGCGTCGCCGCCGCCGTACAGGCGGGCGACCGACGAGGCCCGTACCGCCCAGGTGATGCGGGTGCCGGGTGCGGCCTTGGCGAGTTCGGCCAGGGCGAGCAGGGTGTTGGCGGCCGAGTGGCCCATGCCGACGACCAGGGTGTGACGCCCGGCGAAGCGGTCGCGGTCACGTCCCAGCACGTCGGGCAGCGGCCCGGTCAGGTAGGGGGCTGCCCGGTCCTCCCCGGGAGCGGGGAGCCCGGAGTGGCCGAGCGGGTTGCCGCGCCCCCAGGTGCCCGAGGCGTCGATGACGGCGCGGGCGGTCAGGTCGGTGACCGCGCCGTCCGGCCCGACGGCCCTGACCAGCAGCGCGAGCTCGTCTCGGCCGAGAGTGCGGGTGACGTCCACCCCGTTCCGGGCGACAGCGGTCACCCGTGTGCCGGTCTGGATCCGCCCGGCGATTCCAGGCACCTGGGAAAGCGGGACCAGGTAGTCGCGGACGAGGTCGGCGCCGGTGGGCAGAGCGTCGGGGTCGGGCAGGGTCCAGCCGGTGGGCTCCAGCAGCCGGCGCGCGGCGGCGTCGGTGTCGTACCGCCAGGGCGAGAACAGCCGGACATGCCCCCACTCGGACACCGCGGCGCCAACGTCCCCGGCCTCCAGGACGACGAAGTCCATCCCGCGCTCGGCCAGGTGAGCGGCCGCGGCCAACCCGACCGGCCCCGCCCCGATGACCACCACCGGCAGCCCATCGAGACGGTCCTTGGCCTCACTCACAGAAAGCGCCGGATCCACGGACTGCTCGGTGTCGGTGCAGCAACCGCCGCCCCCGCAACATCCACCCAGAGCCGCCTCCCCTACGTCCTCACTCATGCTTCTCCTCGCACGTCGTTCGAGTACCTCTCACGCCCAAGCGCAGCACCACGCCCACCTCACATCCGACGGTCACCAGGTCGCGCGCCCGTTGCGCGCAGGCCGATGTGACGCCCTGCCCCGCCTTCGCGCGAACTCGCAGTTCGGGCGGCGTGGCCGTGGTGGGGCCGGGTGCTGACTAGCGAGGTCGCGGACACAGCGGTCCCGAAAGCAGGCCGGTCGATCGCAACGCCACGCGCGAGCCGACCATCCAGGTCAAGACCACAACCTCACCTCACTACTTAGAGATCCTTCTAAGTAGAGCCCAGTTTGCTTTGTTGCTTAGATGGATGTCAAATTAGGCGCATGGCCAAGTTCCTGAGGCTGGACGATGTCTCCGATACGGCGTGCTGCGCGCCGCTCAGCGGCCCCACCCTGAGCGAGGACGAGGCGGCCGAGCTGGCCGGGGTGTTCAAGGCGCTGTCGGACCCGGTCCGGCTGCGGTTGCTGAACATGATCGCCTCCGCGGACGGCGGCGAGGCGTGCGTGTGCGACCTGACGGACCCCTTCGCCCTGACCGCGCCGACCATCTCCCACCACCTGAAGGTGCTGCGCCAGGCCGGACTGATCGACGGCGAACGGCGCGGCACGTGGGTCTACTACCGAGCCGTCCCCGAACGCCTGACCCGACTCTCCGGACTGTTCACCCTCCCCACCCCAACCGGGCCCTGACCCTCCCCCAGCCAAGGAGCACCCAAAGCCCCCACCCCCACACGGCACCCTCCGGCATGGCGCGATCCCCCCGACCAAGCAGCAAGGGTCACGGCGGATGCGGCGGATCTTGTGCACAGGTGGCGGATCTTGTGCACTGGTGGCGGATCTTGTGCGCAAGTGGCGGATCTTGTGCGCAGGTGGCGCGGGGCGGAGGATGGCGACCATGGCAGGAACACGCTCGAGCACGTCGATGGCGTTAGCGGGGGTGGTCGGTGGTGTTGGGGGCGATGAGTTTTCGAGGTGGCCGGAGTCAATGTGGTCATGACCACGCAGGTGCTCAAGACTCCCGAGGTCGACCTCGTCTATGACGTTCACGGGCCGCTGCCGGGCAGCGGTGGACGTCCGCCGCTGTTCATGATCGGGCAGCCCATGGACGCCGGTGGCTTCAGTGCGCTGGCGTCGCACTTCCCTGAGCGCAGCGTGATCACCTATGACCCGCGCGGGCTCGGGCGCAGCGTCCGCAGGGACGGCCGCGTCGACCAGGCGCCCGAGATCCAGGCCGGCGACGTGCACGCGGTCATCGAGGCGCTCGGCGCGGGGCCGGTCGAGATGTTCGCGAGCAGCGGCGGCGCGGTGACCGCGCTCGCGCTCGTGACCGCCCACCCCCACTGCGTGACCACCCTGGTGGCGCACGAGCCGCCGCTCATCGCGGTGCTCCCCGACGCCCGGGCCGCCGAGCGCGCCCGGGCCGGCGTCCGGGACGTCTACGAGGACGCGGGCTCGGGCGCCGGCATGGCGGCCTTCATCGTGATGACGTCGTGGCAGGGCGAGTTCACCGACGCCTACTTCGCCCAGCCCGCCCCGGACCCCGCCGCGTTCGGGATGCCGGCCGAGGACGACGGGTCCCGTGACGATCCGCTGCTGTCCGACCGGTCGTGGGCGGTCAGTGACTACCGGCCCGACGTCGGCGCGCTGACCGCGGCACCGACCAGGATCGTGATCGCGGTGGGCGAAGAGTCCGGGGACACCTTCACCGCACGCACCTCGGTGGCGATGGCCGAGCTGCTCGGTCAGCGACCGGCCGTCTTCCCGAGTCACCACGGCGGCTTCGTCGGCGGCGAGTCCGGCTACGCCGGGCAGCCCGAAGCCTTCGCGCGCAAGCTCCGCGAGGTCCTCGACGACGCCGGCTGACCTTCCCCCGTCTGCGCCACGGCATCCCTCTCGGTGGTCTATCCGCATGCTGATCGCGATCCGCCGTCGGCCGCACGGCCCAGGTGCTGCGGACGGGACGTGCCCGTGCGCAGTCTGGAGGGTGGGATGCCTGCGTTGACCACTTCGCGAAGGATGACGGCCATGGAGTAGGCGGGGTCGGCGTCGAGGGCGCGTCGCAGGGCGACGTTGGCCAGGCCGCCGTCGCCCGCGGAGTAGGCGGCGAACGCCAGCAGGGACGCGGGGGCCGGGACGCGAGCGGGGTCGACGCGGCGGACGATGTCGCGCCAGAAGGCGATGTCGGCGGCCGTGGGATCTTCGTCGGTGTGGCTCCAGGTCTCGTCGCGGACGCGCAGGTCGGTGAGGAGGAGGCCGAGCCAGGCGACCTCGTCGTCGGTCGGGCGGGAGCCGTCGCGGGCGCGGGCGAGCAGGGTGAGGACGAAGGCGAGGTCGTTCTCGGCGGACGAGGGCGGGCGGGCCAGGTAGCGCCGCTCGGCGCGTTCGGTGGCGTGGTGCATGGCGGCGCGGGCGGGGCCGTCGAGCGGCTGGACGGAGGCGACGAGCTCCGCGCGGTCGGCCAGGGCCACGTGGCCTCCGAACGTCGCCTGGGCCGCGACGGCGCTGGCGGAGATGTCATACGGGGTGCCTTCGGGCGGGCAGCAGACGTCGTCGCAGGTGAGCGACCACCAGCGGCCGTCGGCGACGCGGATGGCCTCGGCGACGGGGACGCCCGCGGCGGCCAGGGCGGTGCGCATGGGCCGGGCGGCCTCCGCCACCTCGCCGGGCGGGCCGTACCCGAGCAGGAGCGAGCGGGCGAAGCCGTTGCCCGACAGGACGGCGGCGACGCGTTCGGCTTCGCCGGACGACGGTAAGTCGAGCCGGATCGCGCATGTGCCGCGGGACCGCCCCTCGAAGCCGACGACGACGAGGCTGCGCGAGGGGTGGAAGCCGAGCAGGTAGGGGACGGCCGCGATGGCGTCCTGGGCGGAGCGGATCACCAGTGATGTCATGTGCCGAGGTTTTCAGGGGCGGCGTAAGGGCCGTCGCGGCTTGCCGAACTGTGGATAACTCCGGGGTGATTCGCGACGCGGTCGCGCGGGACGGGGCGCGGGTGTCGGCCGCGGGCGGTAGCGTTGGCCGACGTGCCCGCCCCTGATCTGCTGACCGGCAGCGAGACCCAGATTTCCGACATGGCGACCCTTCTCGCCGCGGCCGTCGCGTCCGTCGGGGGCGCCGAGCGCCCCGGGCAGGTGGCGATGGCGCAGGCGGTGGAGAAGGCCATCGAGTCCGGGGAGCACGTCGCCGCTCAGGCGGGCACGGGGACGGGCAAGTCCCTCGCCTATCTGGTCCCCGCGATCCGCCACGCCGTCAAGGAGAAGACGACGGTGGTGGTGTCCACGGCGACGATCGCGTTGCAGCGGCAGCTCGTCGACCGCGACCTGCCGCGGCTCGCGGAGGCCCTCGGGCCGCTGCTCGGGACGGAGCTGAAGTTCGCGATCCTCAAGGGGCGCCGCAACTACCTGTGCCTGCACCGGGTGCAGACGGGCGTGCCCGAGGAGGAGGACGGCGGGCCGAGCCTGTTCGACCCGCAGCAGCTGTCCTCGCTCGGGCGGCAGGTCAAGCGGCTGAACGAGTGGGCCGAGGAGACGAAGACCGGCGACCGCGACGAGCTGGTGCCGGGGGTGGGCGAGCAGGCGTGGCGGCAGGTCGCCGTGACGGCGAAGGAGTGCCTGGGCGCGCAGCGGTGCCCGCAGGGCAGCGAGTGCTTCGCCGAGCTGGCGCGGGCGGAGGCGGGCGAGGCGCACATCGTCGTCACCAACCACGCGCTGCTGGCCATCGACGCCCTGGAGGAGTTCCAGGTCCTGCCCGAGCACGACGTGGTGATCGTGGACGAGGCGCACGAGCTGGTCGACCGGGTCACCTCCGTCGCGACCGGGGATCTGAGCGCGGCCGGGGTGGAGACGGCCGCGCGGCGGTGCGGGCGCCTGACCGAGGAGCACCTCGCCGACCGGCTCAAGGAGGCCGCCGAAGGGCTCGGCCTTCTGCTGGAGGAGATGCCCGCGGGCCGTATGGACGTCCTGTCCGGCGGCCTGGGCAACACCCTGGCGTCCGTGCGGGACGCCGCGCACGCCTGCGTCACGGCGCTCGGGCCGGAGAAGAAGGACGCCGACCCCGGCGACATGGCCGCGCGCAAGGCGGCGCGGTCCTCGCTGGAGGAGCTGCACGACACGGCGGTGCGGATCCTGGAGGCGTTCCAGCCCGAGATGGCGCAGCGCTTCGACGTGGTGTGGCTGGAGAAGCCGTTCGTCCAGGAGGGGCGCCCGAAGCGGCCTCCGGCGCTGCACGTGGCGCCGATCGGCGTCGGCGGGCTGCTGCGCGCGACGCTGTTCGAGCAGCGCACCGCGGTCCTCACGTCGGCGACGCTCACGCTGGGCGGGTCGTTCGAGCCGCTCGCCCGTCAGTGGGGCCTGCCGCCGCTGGACGAGGGCGGCTCACGGGACGCCAAGACCGCCGCCGAGGGCCTCGCCCAGACCGCGACGGAGAAGGGCGAGGAGACCCAGGTCGTCTGGTCGGGGCTCGACGTCGGTTCGCCGTTCGACCACCCGAAGGCGGGCATCCTCTACGTCGCGCGGCATCTGCCGCAGCCGGGGCGGGACGGCCTCGCCGACGCCTACCTGACCGAGATCACCGAGCTGATCGAGGCGGCGGGCGGGCGGACGCTCGGCCTGTTCTCCTCGATGCGCGCCGCCCGCCAGGCCGCCGACGAGCTGAAGGACCACCTGTCCCACCCGCTGCTCTGCCAGGGCGAAGACTCCACGTCCCTGCTGGTGAAGCAGTTCGCCGAGGACGAGCGGACCTGCCTGTTCGGCACCCTGTCGCTGTGGCAGGGCGTCGACGTCCCCGGCCCGTCGCTGCAGCTCGTCATCATGGACCGCATCCCGTTCCCGCGCCCGGACGACCCGGTGTCGTCGGCGCGGTCCCGGGCCGTCGCGGCGCGGGGCGGCAACGGGTTCATGGCGGTCGCGGCGACGCACGCGGCGCTGCTGCTCGCGCAGGGCGCGGGCCGGCTGCTGCGCTCGATGGACGACCGCGGCGTGGTCGCCGTCCTCGACCCGCGGCTCGCCACGGCCCGCTACGGCGGCTTCCTCAAGAACTCGCTGCCGCCGTTCTGGGCGACCACGGATCCCGCCGTCGTCCGCGGCGCGCTCCGGCGCCTCGACGCCGCCGCGGCGCCGTCCTAGCGGCGGTAGGCCGACAGGAACTCGCCGATGCGCCCGACGGCGTCCTCCAGGTCGTCGGCGTACTGGAGGGTGACGATGCGGAAGTGGTCGGTGGACGGCCAGTTGAACCCGGTCCCCTGGACGATGAGGAGCTTCTGCTGCTCCAGCAGGTCGAGGGCGAAGCGCATGTCGTCCTCGATCGGGTACATCTCCGGGTCGAGGCGCGGGAAGACGTAGAGGGCGCCCGTGGGCTTGACGCAGCTGACGCCCGGCAGGTCGTTCAGCAGTTTCCAGGCGCGGTCGCGCTGCTCGCCGAGGCGCCCGGTGGGCAGGACGAGGTCGTCGATGCTCTGGTAGCCGCCGAGGGCGGCCTGGATGGCGTGCTGCCCCGGGACGTTCGGGCACAGCCGCATGTTGGCGAGGATGTCGAGGCCCTCGATGTAGGACTCGGCGTGCTCCTTCGGGCCGGACAGCACAACCCATCCCGAGCGGAAGCCGGCGACGCGGTAGTTCTTGGACAGGCCGCCGAAGGTGAGGCACAGCAGGTCGGGGGCCAGGGACGCGATCGGGACGTGCTCGGTGTCGTCGTAGAGGATCCGGTCGTAGATCTCGTCCGCGAAGATGATCAGGTTGCGGCGGCGGGCGATCTCGACGATGCGCGAGAGCACCTCGCGCGAGTAGACGGCGCCGGTCGGGTTGTTCGGGTTGATGATCACCAGGGCGCGGGTGCGGTCGCTGATCTTGGACTCGATGTCGTCCAGGCTCGGCTGCCAGCCGTCGTCCTCGTCGCACAGGTAGTGGACGGGCGTGCCCCCGCACAGCGACGCCGACGCCGTCCACAGCGGGTAGTCGGGCGCCGGGATGAGCACCTCGTCGCCGTCGTTGAGCAGCGCCTGCAGCGTCATGACGATGAGCTCGGAGACGCCGTTGCCGAGGTAGACGTCCTCGACGTCGACGCCGGCGACCCCGCTGTCCTCGAAGCGCTGCACGACGGCGCGGCGCGCGGGGAGGATGCCCTTGGAGTCGCTGTAGCCGTGCGCCTCCGGCAGGTTGCGGATCATGTCCTGGAGGAGTTCGGGCGGTGCCTCGAACCCGAAGGGGGCCGGGTTGCCGATGTGCAGCTTGAGGATCTTGCTTCCCTCGCTCTCCAGCTGCTTGGCGCGCTTGAGGACCGGCCCGCGGATGTCGTAACAGACGTTGATCAGCTTGCCCGACTGGTTGACCTGCATGGACTTACCTTAGCCACGGGCAGGGCGCGACACGCGGCCCGCCCCGGGACGGCCTCGCGACCTGGGAGGACGCCCCGTCCCCCGGCGTGGCGCCGGGGAACGGGGAGGGTCGGGCGCGTCAGGGTGCGGCGATGGCCGACAGGATCGCCAGCCGCGCCGCGCGCCGGGCGGGGCGGATCGCGGCGAGCGCCCCGGCGACCGCGCCGACCACGGCGATGACCGCGACCTGCGCGGCGGGCGGCGCGAACGGGTTGCCGAGGGCCGCGCCGAGGCCCCAGCCCAGGAACACCCCGAGGACGAGGCCGCCGCCGGTGCCGAACAGCGCCACGATGACCGACTCCCAGCGCACCATCGACCGGATCTGCGGGCGCGTCGCGCCGACCGCGCGGAGCAGGCCGAGTTCGCGGGTCCGCTCGTGGACGGCGAGCGACAGCGTGTTGGCGATGCCGAGCAGCGCGACGACGATGGCCAGGATCAGCATCCCGTAGACGACGCTGATGAAACCGGCCATCTCCTCGGTCTGCGCCGCGACGAACTCGTCCCGCGACTCGACGGCGGGCGCCCCGTACGGCTTGGCCAGGGCGGTGAGGGCCTGCTTCGCGGACGCGACCGACGCGCCCGGTTTCAGCTCGACGAACGCCCTGGTGTCCAGCGGCTGCCTGGTGTGCGCGTTCCACACCGTTCGCGGGACGAGGTAGTCGCCGGTCAAGTCGGTGTTGTCGTAGACGGCGCCCACGGTGAGCCGCTGTGAGGCGCCGTCCGCGAACGTCACGCCGACAGCTGTACCCACGCGCCAGCCGTTGTCGTCCGCGGCCTTCTTCGAGACGGCGAATGTACCGGCGTCGTTGAGGCCGCCTTGGGTGACGTCCAGGTCGAGGACGCGCCGCAGGCCGGACGGGTCGGCCACGCTTACGGTGGACGGCTCGCCGTTCACCCGCATGCTGCCCGTGCCCATTCCGGCGACGTCACCCACCTGGGGCAGCTTGGCCGCCTCCTGCACGAGCGAGGTGGCGAACCCGCCGGTCTCGTTGGTGCCCGCGTCCACGACGATCGGGCCCTGGAACGACCCGGCGACGCCGTCCTCCAGGGAGGCGCGCAGCGATCCGAGGAACACCGTCATCAGCGTGACGACCCCGACGCCGATCATCAGGGCGGTCGCCGCGCCGGCCGTGCGCGCCGGGCTGCGGGTGGCGTTGTCGCGCGCGAGCGTCCCGGGCACGCCGCGCAGCCGCGCCGCGGGCCCGCCGAGCAGCATCGCGACGGGACGGGCGGCGACGGGCCCGAGGACGACCATCGAGACGACGGTCATCACCGCGCCCGCGGCCGCCATCGCCATCTGCTCGGTGACCGCGCCGAACGCGACGGTGCCGACCGCGACGGCCGCGAAGACGCCGCCGACGATGAGCCGGGTCTCCGTCGGGCGGGACGCCTCGGCCGCGACCTCGCGCAGCGCGGCCAGCGGCGGCACCCGCGACGCCTTGAGCGCCGGCCCGAGCGCGGCGGCCAGCGTGACCAGCAGCCCGACCGGAACCGCGATCATGATCGTGGTGGCGGCGACGGTGAGGCCCTCCAGCGCGATCCCGATGCGGAACCGGATGAACAGCTCGCGCAGCAGGGCGGCGAACCCGAGCCCGCCGGCGAACCCGGCGAGGGTCGCGGCGGCGCCGATCACCAGCGCCTCGAAGCCGACGATGGTGACGACCTGCCGGCGCCCGGCGCCGAGCGCGCGCAGCAGGGCCGACTCGCGGGTCCGCTGCGCCATCGTGATCGCGAACGTGTTGTGGATGCTGAACGCGGCGACCAGCAGCGCCACCCCGCCGAACGCGGCCAGCACGGTCCGGAACACGCGCAGGAAACCGTCCTGGACGAGGCTCATGCCCTCCTCGACCTGCGCCTTCTTCGTGAGGGCCTGCACCCCGGCGGGCAGCGCCGCGCGCACGCGGGACGCCAGTTCCGCCTGGTCGACGCCGTCCCGGGCCCGGACGGCGACACCGCTGATGCGGTCGGCGCCCTTCGCGACGTGCAGGCGGGCGCCTTCGAGGGAGAACGCCGTGAAGGACGTCTCGCCGAAGGCCTCCTCGTCGCCGAACATGCTGATGCCGACGACGGTCACCGGGACCTTCTCGGGAGTGAGCACCGCCGTCCGGTCGCCGACCTTCAGCCGGCCCTCGTCGGCGAACATCCTGTCGATGACGACCTCGTCCGGCGCGCGGGGCGCCCGCCCCTCGGCGAGCCGGTAGGGGTTGAGCTTCGGGTCGGTCTTCCAGTTGCCCGCCGTCCGGGGGCCGCGCGACGCGATCACCGTGCCGTCCGAGGCGAGCAGCTGCCCGGACCCCTCGATGGTCGGCTCGGCGTTGGCGACGCCCTTCACCTGGCGCACCCTGTCCAGGACCGACGCGTCGATCTGCCCGCGCGCGCCCCACGGCGCGTCGCTCACCTTGGTCGCGTTCCGCACGACCACGTCCGTGTCGCCGTACGCGCTGGACACGTACCCGTCGATGCTCGCCGCGAGGGTGTCGCCGAGGACGAGCGTCCCGGTCAGGAACGTCACGCCGAGGAAGACCGCCACCAGGGAGCCCGCCAGGCGGCGCTTGCGTCCCCACAGCTCCTTGAGGACGAGGCCGGTCATCGGGGGTCCCCCAGTCCGCGCATGCGGTCGAGCACGCGGTCGGGCGTGGGCGCGTCCATGACGTCGACGATCCGGCCGTCGGCGAGGAACACCACCGCGTCGGCGTGCCCGGCGGCGACCGGGTCGTGGGTGACCATCGCCACGGTCTGGCCCAGGTGGTCCACGGCGTCGCGCAGGAGCGCCAGCACCTCGGCGCCAGTGCGGGAGTCGAGGTTGCCGGTCGGCTCGTCCGCGAACACGATCTGCGGGCGCGTGACCAGGGCGCGTGCCAGCGCCACCCGCTGCTGCTGCCCGCCCGACAGCTCGGACGGGCGGTGCGACAGCCGGTCCCCCAGTTTCAGGACGCGGACGACCGTGTCGAGCCACTCCCGCTCCGGGCCCGCCCCCGCGAGGGTCAGGGGCAGGAGGATGTTGTCGCGGGCGGTCAGCGTGGGGAGCAGGTTGAACGCCTGGAACACGAATCCGATCCGCTCGCGCCTGAGCCGGGTCAGGCGGCGGTCCGACAGCGCGCCGAGTTCCTGGCCGCCGACGTAGACCTTGCCGGACGTCGCGTCCTCCAGGCCCGCGACGCAGTGCATGAGCGTGGACTTCCCGGCCCCGGACGGCCCCATGATCGCGGTGAACCGGCCCGCCGGGAACTCCACGCTGACGTCGTCGAGGGCCCGCACCGCCATGGCGCCGGCCCCGTACACCTTGCCGAGGCCGACCGTGCGGGCGCCGCCCGCGACGGCGCCCTCGCCGATCGATCGCCTTGCTTCCGCTGCGTTTCCCATGACCGGGATCGTGGCCTGGCGCCAGGGGGCCCGTCGTCGGGCCAGGAGATGCACCGCGCCTGCTCCCCGGGGAGGCCGCGCGGGGCGCCGGGTACGCCGGGCGCGGTACGCGGCGGACGGCGAAGATCAATAAGACGCGATGTCCAATTGTGATGCGGGCAACATACATGCAGGCTTGATTGCATGTATGTCGCGCTCGTACCTTCGGAGGCGTGTCAGTAAGCAGCCGCAGACGTCACCGCCACGGTTCCTCCGGGCGGCGCACGCAGGAGGAGCGCCGGTCGCGCACGCAGGCCAGGCTCCTGGAGGCCACCACGGAGTGCCTGGTGGACCTCGGCTGGTCCGGGACGTCCACCACGGAGGTGGCGCGCCGCGCCGGCGTCTCGCGCGGGGCGCAGCAGCACCACTACCCGACGAAGATGGTCCTCGTCGCGGCCGCGCTGGAGCACCTGCTGGAGGCGCAGCGCCTGGCCTACGAGACGGCCTTCGCGGTACTGCCGGCGGAGCGGCGCAACGTGTCGGGGGCGCTCGACCTGCTCTGGGAGGTGTTCCGCGGCCGCCCGGCCAAGGCCCTCATGGAGCTGGCGGTGGCGGCCCGCACCGACGACGAGCTGCGGCCGCTGTGCCGCGACCTGAACGAGCGGATCCTCCAGGTCATCACGGAGACCTTCGAGCGGCTGTTCCCCGACAACACCCTTCCCCCCGACTTCGTCTCGACGACGCTGCGGACCCTGTTCGCGATGTTCGTCGGGCTGTCCATCCAGAACGCGCTCGACGACGACGCCGACGGCCACCAGGCCGCGGTGCTGCGCCAGGTCAAGGACGTCGCGCAGCTGATCGTCCCCGAGCAGGGCACGGCGCAGGCCCGGCCCCGCACCGGCCCCTAGCCACGACCCATCCCGCGCCGGCCCCGGCCGGCCGCACCACCCCGAGGGAGCGTCCCCCATGCCGAAAGCCCCCACCGAACTCGCCGACGAGGTCCGCGAGCAGGTCAAGGACAAGAAGTCGTACCTCGGCGTCATCGACCGCCTGAACAAGGCCTCGGTCGACAAGCACTGGGAGGCCTACGCCGACATCCCCTGGGACGACCCCGAGTTCCTCGTCGACAAGAACGACCCGCGCTGGGTGCTGCCGCCGTTCGACCGGCTCGGGGAGACGGCGTGGTACCGGTCGCAGCCGCCGGAGATCCAGTCGCAGATCGGCCTGTGGCGCGTCGCCACCGCGATGAAGATCGGGCTGCAGTTCGAGAACCTGCTGAAGCGCGGGCTGCTCAACTACGCCTACCGGCTGCCGAACGGCCGGCCCGAGTTCCGCTACGTCTACCACGAGACGACCGAGGAATGTCATCACGGGATGATGTTCCAGGAGTTCGTGAACCGGACGAAGATGCCGATCCGCGGCATGCCGCGCGCGCTCAACCTCATCGCGCAGGCGGCCCCGTGGATCCCGCTGGTCAGCACCGAGATGTTCTTCGTCTTCGTGCTCGGCGGCGAGGACCCCATCGACTACGTCCAGCGCAAGTCCCTCAAGGGCGGGCACATCAAGCACCCCCTGGAGGAGACCATCATGAAGATCCACATCGCGGAGGAGGCCCGGCACATCTCCTTCGCCCGGCACTACCTCAAGCACCGGGTCCCGAACATGCACCCGGCACGCCGCCGGATCCTCGGCATCGCGACGCCCGTCGTCCTCGGCGTGATGGCGCGGATCATGCTGTCCCCGCCCGGGCCGATGGTGCGGCACTTCAACATCCCGAAGGACGTCGTCCGCGCCGCCTACAAGAACGACGCGGCGCAGGCGGAGATCTCCAACTCGGTCGGCAAGATCCGCGACCTGATGGCCGAGCTCGGCGTGGTCACGCCGGTGAACAAGCAGGTCTGGAAGGCCTTCGGCATCTGGGACGAGCCCAAGCGGCGCCGCGCCGCCGGGCCGGCCAAGGCCGCGTGAGCATGGGACAGGCCGAGGGCGGCCCCTACGTCGTCACACCCGCGGCGGGGCCGGGCGGCCCGTACAAGGTCGTCGTCATCGGGGCGGGCTTCTCCGGCCTCGGGATGGCGATCGGGCTGAAGAAGGCCGGCGTGCACGACTTCGTCATCCTTGAGAAGGCGGACGAGGTCGGCGGGACGTGGCGGGAGAACACCTATCCCGGATGCGCGTGCGACATCATGTCGCTGCTGTACTCCTACTCGTTCGAGCCGAAGACCGACTGGTCGCGGATGTTCCCGGAGCAGCACGAGCTGCTGGCGTACATCAAGGACGTCGTCGACAAGTACGAGCTCGCGCAGCACATCCGGTTCAACGCCGAGGTGACCGCGACGGAGTACGACGACGCCACCGGCACCTGGCATGTCACCGTCAACGGCGGCGAGACCGTCCGCGGGCGGGCGCTGGTCGCGGGGATGGGGCCGCTGCACCGTCCGAGCATCCCCGACCTGCCCGGTCTCGCCTCGTTCGAGGGGACGGCGTTCCACTCCGCCGAGTGGGACCACTCCTACGACCTGGAGGGCAAGCGGGTCGCGGTGATCGGGACGGGCGCGTCCGCGATCCAGTTCGTCCCGCGGATCGCGGCGAAGGTCCGGCATCTGACGGTGTTCCAGCGGACGCCGCCATGGATCCTGCCGAAGCCCGACCGCCGGGTCACCGGGGTGGAGCGGGCGCTGTTCCGCCGCTTCCCGCTCGTCCAGCGCGGCTACCGCAACGGCATCTACCTGATGCAGGAGAGCTTCGTCCTCGGGTTCAAGAACCCGAGGCTGCTCAAGGCCGCGAGTTCCCTGGCGCGCGGCCACCTGGCCCGGCAGGTGCCGGACCGAAGCCTGCGCCGCAAGCTCACCCCCGACTACACGATGGGCTGCAAGCGGACGCTGGTGTCCAGCGACTACTACCCGGCCCTGACGCGCCCCAACGTGGAGCTGACGACCGAGGGCATCGCCGAGGTCCGCCCCCGTTCGATCGTCACGCGCGACGGCCGCGAGCACGAGGTGGACGCCATCGTCTTCGGCACCGGGTTCCACGTCACCGACGCCTTCGACGGGGCCCGCATCGTCGGCCGGAACGGCCTGAAGATCCAGGACGCGTGGCGGGACGGCGTCGAGGCGCACCTCGGCGTCGCCGTGAAGGGCTTCCCGAACCTGTTCCTGCTGCTCGGCCCGAACTCCGGCCTCGGCCACAACTCGATGATCTTCATCATCGAGGCGCAGGTCCGCTACGTCCTGCAGTGCCTGGCGATGCTGGACGGCGCGGGCGGCACCGCGATCTCGGTGAAGCCGTCCGCGCAGGACCGGTTCAACCGCTGGGTGCGGCGCAGGTCGGAGGGCGCCGTGTGGGTCGCCGGAGGCTGCGACAGCTGGTACCTCGACCGCGACGGCGTCAACCGGGCGGCGTGGCCGGCGTCCACCCTCGCCTTCTGGCTGCGGACCCGCCGCCTCGACCCCGGCGACTTCCACATCGAGCGGCGGGACGAGCCGGCGGCGGCGAGTTTGTCGGCCCGCTGAGTACCGGCGGCCCGCACCGCCGCCTAGAATCCACGCAATTGAACTGAGTATCCAATTAGCCAGTGCGGTCCGGGCTCGCTCCACCCCCGAGCCCGGGCCCGCTGTTCACCCGAGCGGAGCGCGCAATGAGCATCGCGATCGTGACCGGAGGAGCGTCCGGCATCGGCCGTGCGATCGCCACGTCCCTGGTGGCGCGCGGCGACACCGTCGTGGTCACCGACATCAACGCCGAGGGCGCCGCGCAGGTCGCCGACAAACTGAACACCCTCGGCAAGGGCAAGGCCGTCTCCGCCGCCCTCGACGTCACCGACGCCGGCGCCGTCGCCGACCTCTACCAGGGCGTCAAGGCCGACCACGGGCGGCTCGACCTGGTGTTCAACAACGCCGGCATCGCGGTCGGCGGGCTGGCCGAGGAACTCACCCTCGACCACTGGAACCGCGCCATCGACATCAACCTCAAGGGCGTCGTGCACGGCGTCCACGCCGCCTACCCGATCATGCTGGAGCAGGGCCGCGGCCACATCGTCAACACCGCTTCGCTCGCCGGGCTCGTCCCGATGCCGATCGGCATCCCCTACACCGCCACCAAGCACGCCGTCGTCGGCCTCTCCCTCGGCCTGCGCGCCGAAGCCGCCGGGCGCGGCGTCAAGGTCAGCGTGGTGTGCCCGAGCTTCGTGGACACCCCGCTGCTGCACAACGTCAACCCCGACCTGCCCGAGACCCCGCTGAGCGGCGACGCCACCGGCGACATCGCGAAGGCCGCCCCGCGCCTCTACACGGCCGAGAAGCTCGCCCGCGACATCATGCGCGGCGTCGCCAAGAACCAGGCCCTCATCGTCGCCCCCGCCCACGGCCGCCTCGCCTGGCGCGGCGTCCGCCTCAACCCGGGCGCGGCCGTCCGCGTCGCCCAGATCGCCGTCAACCGCATCCGCGCCGGCCAGTAGCACGCCCCCCTTCGTCCCGCGGCGGCTTCGGGCGTCGCGGGTCGAAGGCGGACCGCTCCGGCCGCCCGGGGCGCGCATAGGCTGGACGGCGTGGAACGCATCCTGGTCAGCTCGTGCCTCGCCGGACGGCCCGTCCGCTACGACGGCGCGGCCAAGCCGGTGGCCCGCGGCCCCTTCGAACGCTGGCGCGCCGAGGGCCGCCTCGTCCCGTTCTGCCCCGAGGTGTCGGGCGGCCTGCCCGTGCCCCGCCCGCCCGCCGAGATCGTCGGCGGTGACGGCGGCGACGTCCTGGACGGCAGGGCCCGCATCCTCACCGGCGGCGGCGCCGACGTCACCGGCGAGTTCCTGCGCGGCGCACGCCTGGCCCTGGAGGCCGCGCGGCGCGCCGGGGTCCGCCTCGCCCTGCTCAAGGAGGGCAGCCCGTCCTGCGGCGGCCACCGCGTCTACGACGGCACCTTCACCGGCACGCCGGTCCCCGGATCCGGCGTGACGACCGCCCTTCTGCGCCGCTCGGGCATTCACGTCTTCACCGAGGACGAGCTGGACGCGCTGCAAGCCCTCCTGAGCGACCTGGAAGCCTGAGCGCGGAAGCCTCACCAGCGCACCGGCATCACGCCATGAAACGGGCGACCTGCTCGGGGGTCAGCGCCGGGACGGGCAGCGGGCGCGCGGCGTCCGCACGCAGTCCGTCGAGGAAGAACCCGAGGCAGCGCCGCCAGGCGTCGGGCGCGACGTCCGCCGACTCCCGGATCACCTGCGACATCGCCCACATCAGCGTCACGACGTCCTGCGGCTCGAAGTCGGGACGCAGGGCGCCGGCCTCCTTGGCCCGAGCCATGATCGTCACCAGGTGCCCGAATCCCCGATCGCAGGCGGTGTTCAACTCGGAGGCGAGCGGGAAGCGCCGGGCGAGCGCGTCGTTGAGCCCCCGGTCCTCGGCCTGAAGCGCGAACAGCCCCTCGATGTAGACGACGAACCCGCTCCAGGGATCGGGATCGGCCAGGGACCGCTCGACGATCTCGTCGAGGGCGGCCAGGCGGGCGGGGAAGATGGCGTCGAAGAGGTTCTCGCGCGAGGGAAAGTGGTTGTAGAGCGTGCCGATGCTCACGCCCGCCCGCCGCGCCACCTCTTCCAGCGGCGCGTCGAGGCCGCGTTCCCCGAACACGGCCGCGGCAGCGGCCACCAGCTTGTCCCGATTGCGCACGGCGTCCGCCCGAAGCGGCCTGCTCTTTCCGGCCATGCCTCCATCCTACGAAGTTGAGGAAACCCTCAAGTTTCGTGCTAAATTGAGGCCAACCTCAACTTACGGGAGTTGCGCATGTCTTCCACGACCGTCGTCATCGGGGCCGGGCCGGGTCTCGGCATGTCCGTCGCCCACCGCTTCGGCCGCGAAGGCCACAAGATCGTTCTCGTGTCCAGGAACCCGGCGCGCCACCCCGGCTACCTCGCGGCGCTGGAGGCCGAGGGCATCGAGGCCACGGCCGTCGCGGCGGACGTCCGCGACCGCGACGCGCTGCTCGCCGCGCTCCGCGGGATCGGCCACGTCGACGTCGTCTACTACGGCCCCGGCGCGTCGGATCTGAACGCCCGGCCCGTTCCCATCACCTCGGCGGACGTGCCGGCCGCCCAGGAGGCGATGCGCTCGGTGTATCCCGCGATCGACGTGGTGGGCGCCGTCCTGTCCGGCATGCTGGAGCGCGGCGACGGCGGGCTGCTGTTCGCGGGCGGCCTCAGCGCGATCGTCCCGATGCCCATGCTCGGCGGTCTCGCGCTCTCCTCGGCGGCCCTGCGGAACTACGCCCTGACGCTCAACGCGGCCCTGACCGAAAAAGGGATCTACGCCGGGACGCTGACGATCGGCGGCCTGATCGAACGCGGCGACATCCACCGGATGGTGACGTCCCAGCGGGATGGCCTGGACGGTCTGGACGGGCTCAGCATCCCCACCCTCGATCCAGATACCATCGCCGACACCGCGTGGGACCTCTACGCCAAGCGCGACCGCGCAGAAGCGGTCTTCAACGCGCTGGCCTGAACCGGTCCCATCAGGTCGGCCGGTCCTGCTGGGCCGCGGTGAGCGCCTGCTCCACCGAGTCGTAGAGCGGAATGCCCTTGGTGACCGGCGGCACCGGCTCCGCGATGCCGGTAAGCCGGTGAAGCCTGCGGTGCCGTTCGTGAGTGGAGACGAGCAGAACGCCCCCGCCTCGTTCGAGCAGGCGGTAATGAGCCCCCATCAGCACGCCCAGACCCGGCGCGTCGACGTGGTCGGCATCGTCAAGGTCGACGATCACATGGCGGGGGCCCTTCTCGCCCTGCCACCCCATCGCGGCGAGCAGTTCCTCTCGCACGCCAGGGGCCGTGTAGACGTCGAAGTCCCCCGCCACACGGACGATGGCGGGGGGCTGGTCCCACGCGTGCTGCATGTGCGATCTCCTCATCTGTCCTTGGCCGACCATGGGACGCGGCTCGCTCTTCGACCGTTCCGGCCAGGCGTTCCCCGTGTGCGAGCATCCGGCCGGCGGGCCGGCCGGATCGGGAACGGCCGATGGCATGACCCCGAAGAGCCGCCACCCCGGCCAGCGCCCCCGCTACGCCGGGCGTGACCGCTCCGAAATGGAGTCGAGCGCGCCGGCGTGAGGGTCGGCCGTCTCGCCGGCGATGCCCGTTAGCAGGCTCAGGGCCGCAGCCGAAGGGGTGCCCGGGTCGGCGGTGAACACGGCCATGCGCTGGCCCTCGTCGTTGGACAGTTCCATGATCTCGTTGTTCAGCGTCATCGCCCCCACCAGCGGATGCCGGAAGTCGCGCGTGTAGCGGGCGGCGCAGTCCTGGACCGGATGCGCCGCCCACATGGACGCGAACTCGGAGCTGTGCACGACGAGCTCGCCGACAAGGCCCGTCAGCTCCGGGTCGTGGGGGTAGCGGGCGGCGGTCATGCGGATGTCGGCGACCGTGTCCCGGGCCTTGGCCCGCCAGTCCGCGTACAGCTCGCGCGTGTGCGGGTCCAGGAAGACGAGGCGGGCGATGTTGGGACGCCCGCGAGGCTCCTCGGGCGCCTCGAACGGGAGGTGCCCGGCGAGTAGCGCGTGCGCGGCTCGGTTCCAGGCGAGCACGTCGTAATGGCGGCCCATGACAAGGGCAGGGGTGTCGCCGAACGCGTCCACCATGAGCCGGACCGCGGGACGCAACCGCTCCGGCCGCAGGCGCCGGCGTGGTTCCGCCTTCTGGCGGGCGAGGCTCCGCAGGTAGGCGTGCTCCGTCTCGTCCAGCCGCAGCACGCGGGCGATCGCGTCGAGGACGGCCTCCGAGGCGTTGGTGCTCTGCCCCTGCTCCAGGCGCGTGTAGTACCCGGCGCTGACGCCGGCGAGCTGCGCCAGCTCCTCGCGGCGCAGCCCGGGCACGCGCCGCCGCCCGCCGTAGTCGGGCAGGCCGACGTCCCCGGGGCGGAGCCGGGCGCGACGGCTGCGCAGGAACTCGCCGAGTTCGGACCGCTGCTCCATGCCGTCCAGCATGCCTCTCCCTCGCCCTTCTGTGCCTGTACCTGTCAGGTGTAGGCACCGCAGGGGTGCCCTCAGCAGGGGGCTGGGTAATGCTCGCGGTTCGCCGCAGGGTGGGCCGTGCCGGGAAGCCGTCACACGTCCCGGCACGGCCCACGGGAAAGGCGAACATGACGGTCGACTCGATTCCGCACGCGCGTTCCGGCGCACTCGGCCATCGCGGATGGCTGGTTCTGATCACCTTGTGCGGCGCCACGTTCATGACAGGGCTGGACTATTCCGTCGTCACCGTCGCGCTGCCTGAGATAGGACGCGACCTGGGCTTCGCGAGCGCCGGTTCGCTGCAGTGGGTCGCCACGGCCTGCCTCCTGCCGACCGCGGGCTTGCTGCCCCTCTTCGGCCGCGTCTCCGACATCGTCGGCCGCCGCCGGCTGTTCACCCTCGGAGTCGTCCTGTTCGGCGGCTCCTCCCTGGCGGCGGCACTGGCGACCGGGCCGGCGCCACTGATCGCCGCCCGCGCGGGCCAGGGCGCGTCCGCCGCGATGATCACCCCGACCGCCATCGCACTGATGACGGCGGCGTTCCCGGAAGGTCCCCGCCGAACGCGCGCGCTGGGCGTCAACGGCGCGGTGCTCTCGCTGGGATTCGTCCTCGGCACGTTGGGCGGCGGGGTCATCACGAGCGGCCTGAATTGGCGCTGGACCATGCTGCTCTTGGCCGCCATAAGCGTCCTGGTGCTACTCGGGACGACCACGCTGCCGCGCGGTGCAGGCACACGGGCGCCGGCACGCCTGGACGTCCCCGGCGCGGTGCTGGCGAGCGTCGGCCTGTTCGCTCTGGTCTATGGAATCTCGACGGGCGCGGACGCGGGGTGGGCGAGCCTTCCGACGCTGGGGTCCCTCTCCGCGGCGCTGCTCTCCTTGAGCGCGTTCTTCCTGGCGGAGCGGCTGCACCCGGCTCCCCTGATCCCGCTGGGCCTGCTGAACAGGCCGACGGTGAAGTGGAGCGGACTCGTCGGCCTCGTCACCCTCGGCATGTGCGGCGGCACGACCGTCCTCCTCAGCCTCTACATGCAGGACGTACTCGGCTATTCGGCGCTGGCCACAGGCACCGGCTTCCTGGCGGAGGGCATCGCGGCCCTCATCGCGGGAGTACTGGCCGCCCGCCTGATCGCAGCGCTGGGCACGGCCCGCGCCATGAGCCTCGGCCTCGCCGTGCAGGGCCTCGGCACCGGCGCGATGGTCTTCCTGCCGGTGAAGGGCGGACTCCCCCTCGTGCTCGCCACGTCAGGCGCCATGGGCTTCGGCCACGTCCTGACGGTCGTCTCCTTCATCGCCACCATGACGTCCGGGTTGCAGGACGAGGAGCAGGGCACCGCTGGGGGGCTTTCACAACTACCGCAGTTCCTCGGCGGCATCGGCACAGCCGCCCTGGCGGCCATCGTCACGGCCCGTGCCGGCGCACTCTCGTCGACGATGGATCCAGCCCACGCCACCCTGGGCGGCCTGCACGCGGCCACGCTCGCGGCCGGTCTTCTCTGCCTGGCCGCCACCGCCCTGCCGCTGCTCATCCGCACGACGCCCCTCGGCCCGCCCAGCGAAGCGAGCAGGACCGGGACGAACCTGGCATCCCGGTAACACCGACATCAACGGCCCCCACTGGGATATGGGCCGGCGCGGCGGGCCACCAGGTCAAGTGCCAGGGGGCGACCGCCGCGCCGGGCCACAGGACCCCTTGACAGGCAAGCGGCGACTTGCCTAACGTTGGGTGAGTGGGAGACATGTTCAAGGCGCTGGCCGACCCCACCCGGCGCACCATCCTCGACGAGCTGACCCGCCAGAACGGCCAGACGCTCTTCGAGATCTGCGGCCGCCTGACGACCACGCACGGCCTCGGTTCGTCACGGCAGGCGATCTCGCAGCATCTCGACGTCCTGGAGGCCGCCGGCCTGGTCGAGACCCGGCGCGAGGGCCGGTACAAGTTCCACTACATCAACACCAGCCCGCTCCAATACATCGTCGAACGGTGGCCTCACAGGCCCGCAGGCCCCAAGCGTCCCTGAGGGCGGCACCGAGAAGGCGGAAAGGGAACCCGGATGAGAATCAACCTGACGAGCGTGTTCGTGGACGACCAGGAAAGAGCGCTCAGGTTCTACACCGACATACTGGGATTCGAGAAGAAGCACGACGTCCCGCTGGGCGAGGACCGGTGGCTGACGGTCGTGTCCCCCAAAGACCCGGAAGGCACCAACCTGCTTCTGGAACCCAGCAGCCACCCCGCGGTGAAGCCGTTCAAGGAGGCCCTGGTCGCCGACGGCATCCCCTTCGCATCGTTCGACGTCGACGACGTCAAGGCCGAGTACGACCGGCTGCGCGGCCTCGGCGTGCGGTTCACCCAGGAGCCCGTCGAGATGGGCCCGGTGGTCACGGCCGTCCTGGACGACACCTGCGGCAACCTGGTCCAGATCGCCCAGCGGCCCATCTGACCGATAACCACGCCAAATGAGAAAGGCCCCGCCGGTAACGGCGGGGCCTTTCTACAATATGTGTCCGGCGGTGTCCTACTCTCCCACACGGTCTCCCATGCAGTACCAT
>NZ_JBEZJI010000087.1:0-29154 GCF_040649435.1 Actinomadura sp. NPDC048955 | reverse complement strand
CGGCGCCCCCCGACATCTACACGCCGTTTTGCACCCTCGTCCCCTCCACGCCGCTCTTCCAAACGGGCGGGAGGCCGGCCGGCGCCCCGCCCGCCCGCGCGTCAGTCCTCGTCGGCGCCGGACGAGGAGGCCGTGCCCCCGCCGGCGGAATCTCCGGCGTCCTCGCCGCCGGAGGTGGCGGACCCGGAGTCGTCCGCCGAGAGCAGATCCCCGATCCGTGCCGCCGACAGCCGCTTGAACAGGCGGTGCTCACGATTGCGGTCCAGCACCGCGACCTCGAGCGAGGTCGCCTCCAGATGCCGGTCGGAGTCCTGGGCCTCCAGCGCCCGCACCGCCGTGCGCAGCGCGTCCTCCAGCGCGGAGCCCTCCCGGTAGCCGTCCTTCAGCGACTGCGCCACCGCCTCGGCCTGGCCGCCCATGGCGACGTAGCCGTGCTCGTCGGCGACCGAGCCGTCGAACGTCAGCCGGTAGATCTGGTCGGTCTCGGCGTCGTCGCCCACCTCCGCGACGACCAGCTCGACCTCGTAGGGCTTGTTGGTCTCGGTGAAGATCGTCCCGAGCGACTGCGCGTACACGTTCGCCAGGCCCCGCGCCGTCACGTCGCGGCGGTCGTACTGGTAGCCGTTGATGTCGGCGTAGCGGACGCCACCGAGCCGCAGGTTCTCGAACTCGTTGTACTTCCCCACCGCCGCGAACGCGATCCGGTCGTAGATCTCACTGATCTTGTGCAGCGCCCGCGACGGGTTGTCCGCCACGAACAGGATGCCGTCGTCGTACTGCAGCACCACGACACTGCGGCCGCGCGCGATGCCCTTGCGCGCGTAGTCCGCCTTGTCCTTCATCTGCTGTTCGGGCGACACGTAGAACGGCATGGACACCGGTCTGGATCCCTTCTATCGCAGCGGGGCGGTCGGGCCGCCCGGCGAGTCGTAACGTGCGTCGACGACGGCCTGCGCCAGCGCGCCCACCTCGTCCTCGCCGAGCCGGCGATACCCGTCCGCCGTCACCGACGCCACCACGGGGAAGATCCGGCGGGTCAGGTCGGGGCCGCCCGTCGCCGAGTCGTCGTCGGCCGCGTCGTAGAGCGACTGGACGCACGCGAGCGCCGCGTCCTCCGCCGACAGGTCCGGCCGGTAGAGCTTCTTCAGGGCGCCGCGCGCGAAGACCGAACCCGAGCCGATCGAGTGGAAGTCGCGCTCCTCGTAGCGGCCGCCCGCCGGGTCGTAGGAGAAGATCCGCCCCTCGTTCCGCTCCTCGTCGTAGCCCGCGAACAGCGGCACCACCGCCAGGCCCTGCATGGCCATCGCGAGGTTCTGCCGCACCATCGTCGCCAGGCGGTTCGCCTTGCCCTCGACCGACAGCGTCCGGCCCTCGCGCTTCTCGTAGTGCTCCAGCTCCACCTGGAACAGGCGGACCATCTCGATCCCGATCCCGGCCGTGCCGGCGATCGCGATCGCGGAGAACTCGTCGGCCCGGAAGACCTTCTCGATGTCGCGCTGCGCGATGACGTTGCCCGCCGTCGCCCGCCGGTCGCCCGCCATCACCACCCCGCCGGGGAAGCCGACCGCGACGATCGTCGTCCCGTGCGGGATGTCCTCGCCCGCCCGCGTGGACGGCGGCGTCCGCCTGCCGGGCAGCAGCTCCGGGGAGTACGCCCCGAGGAACTCCGTGAACGACGACGTATCCGGGCTCGCGAACAACCCCGGCAGACGTCCGGTGTGCGAATCGTGGGACGCCACGCGACTCCCTTCCCCTCCACCATTGCGCCGGCCTCGGTGATCTCACCGGCGCGGACTCTACGACCCTACTGTTCAAGGTCGCCCGCGCGCATGCCGCCCGATCACCGGTCCGGTCAGCCCACGGCGAACCCGGCCCGCCCGCGCCCCGGGCGCGCGGGCACGGACACACGAACATGGGCGGGCCGCCGCGGCCCACCCATGTCCTCACTACCGTGTCAAGTTGGAGTTCCGCCCCGGAGAAACGGCGATTCGCTATGCGGCCGATCCGCCCGCTTTGGGGTTCACTGTCCGCCCTTTTGGATATAGGCGCGGACGAAGTCCTCGGCGTTCTCTTCCAGCACCTCGTCTATTTCGTCCAGGATCGAGTCCACGTCGTCGGTGAGCTTCTCCTGGCGCTCCTGCACGTCCTCGGTGGTCGTGGCCTCGGTCTCCTCGACCTCTTCCGTGCGCCGGGTGGTCTGCTTCTGACCGCCGGTGTCCTTCGTGGCCATTCCGTACCTCCGCTCTGCCGGTGCCTCCGACCCTATCTCCGATCTTCGACGGTGCGCGGAACTCTCGGGTCCGTTTCCCGTCTCCGCCCGGGGGCCGGGGGCATGCTCGGGTTATCGCCGGTCCGCCGCCCAGCGAAACGGGCAAACCGTCCACGAAACCGGCCCGTTACCCGGCACGGCCCGCGGGCTCAGCTCTGGCCGGTCAGGGTGGCCACGAGGTCCGCGGCGGTGCGGCAGCGGTCCAGGAGGGCGCCCACGTGCTGCTTGGTGCCCCGCAGGGGCTCCAGAGTGGGCACGCGCTGCAGCGACTCCCGGCCCGGGACGTCGAAGATGACCGAGTCCCAGGAGGCCGCGGCGACCGATTCGGCGTACTGGCGGAGGCAGCGGCCCCGGAAGTAGGCCCGCGTGTCCTCCGGCGGGTCCTCCACGGCGGCCTGGACCTGCTCCTCGGTGACGACCCGGTCGATGCGCCCGCGGTCCACCAGGCGGTTGTACAGGCCCTTGTCGGGCCGGATGTCGGTGTACTGCAGGTCGACGAGCTGCAGGCGCGAATGGGACCAGTCCAGGCCGTCGCGGCTGCGGTAGCCCTCCAGCAGGGACAGCTTGGCGACCCAGTCGAGCTCGCGGGACAGCTGCATCGGGTCGTCGCCGAGGCGGTGCAGGACGGACTCCCAGCGGTCCAGGACGTCCCTGGTCATCTCGTCCACGTCGGCGCCGAACCGGTCCTCGACGTACTTGCGCGACTGCTCCAGGTACTCCATCTGGAGCTGGACCGCGGTCATCTTGCGGCCGTCGCGCAGCGTGAGCAGATGCTTGCAGGACGGGTCGTGGGAGACCGCCCGGAGCGCGGCGACCGGCATGTCGACCGAGAGGTCGACGGTGAGGAAGCCGTCCTCGATCATGGCGAGGACGAGCGAGGTGGTGCCCAGCTTGAGGTAGGTGGACAGCTCGGCCATGTTGGCGTCGCCGATGATGACGTGCAGCCGCCGGTACTTCTCGGGGTCGGCGTGCGGCTCGTCGCGGGTGTTGATGATCGGCCGCTTGAGGGTGGTCTCCAGCCCCACCTCGACCTCGAAGAAGTCGGCGCGCTGGCTGATCTGGAAGCCGTCGCCGCGGCCGTCCACGCCGATGCCGACGCGGCCGGCGCCGCAGACGACCTGGCGGGAGACGAAGAACGGGGTGAGGTGCCGGACGATGTCGGCGAAGGGCGTCTCGCGGCGCATGAGGTAGTTCTCATGACAGCCGTAGGAGGCGCCCTTGTTGTCGGTGTTGTTCTTGTAGAGCTGGATGGGGTGGGTGCCGGGGACGAGCGCGGCGCGCCGCGCCGCGTCGGCCATCACGCGCTCGCCCGCCTTGTCCCAGATGACGGCGTCGAGCGGGTTGGTGCACTCGGGAGCCGAGTACTCCGGGTGCGCGTGGTCGACGTACAGCCGGGCCCCGTTGGTGAGGATGACGTTGGCGAGGCCGAGGTCCTCGTCGGTGAGCTGCGTGGGGTCGGCGACCTCGCGGGCGAGGTCGAAACCGCGGGCGTCGCGGAGCGGATTCTCCTCCTCGAAGTCCCAGCGGGCCCTGCGGGCCCGTGCCGCCGACGCCGCCAGGTAGGCGTTGACGACCTGGGAGGAGGTCACCATCGCGTTGGCCCCTGGCTGTCCGGGTACGGAGATGCCGTACTCGGTCTCGATGCCCATCACCCGCCGAACACTCATATCGTCGAGCCTATCGGGGCCGGGAGGGTGGAGCCATGGGGCCCGCTGTTCGCGGCGCCCGTGGCGTGGCGCGCCGCGCGGCGGCCCCTGTGTGCAGGGGCCGCCGCGCGTGTGCGTCTGGGTCGGGGGCTACAGGTACTGGCCGGTGTTGGCGACGGTGTCGATGGAGCGTCCGGCCTCGGAGCCCTTGGTCCCGGAGACCAGCGTGCGGATGTAGACGATCCGCTCGCCCTTCTTGCCGGAGATGCGGGCCCAGTCGTCGGGGTTGGTGGTGTTGGGCAGGTCCTCGTTCTCGCTGAACTCGTCGACACAGGCGGCCAGCAGGTGGTTGACCCGCATGCCCTTCTGGCCGGTGTCGAGGAACTGCTTGATGGCCATCTTCTTGGCGCGGTCGACGATGTTCTGGATCATCGCGCCGGAGTTGAAGTCCTTGAAGAACAGGACTTCCTTGTCCCCGTTGGCGTAGGTGACCTCCAGGAAGCGGTTCTCCTCGCTCTCGGTGTACATGCGCTCGACCGTGCGCTGGATCATCGCCTCGACGGTCGCCTCGGTGGAGCCGCCGTGCTCCTTGACGTCGTCGGGGTGCAGCGGCAGCCCGTCCAGGATGTACTTGGAGAAGATGTCCTTGGCGGCCTCGGCGTCCGGCCGCTCGATCTTGATCTTGACGTCCAGCCGGCCGGGCCGCAGGATCGCGGGGTCGATCATGTCCTCGCGGTTGGACGCGCCGATCACGATGACGTTCTCCAGGCCCTCGACGCCGTCGATCTCGCTGAGCAGCTGAGGGACGATGGTGTTCTCGACGTCGGAGGAGACCCCCGACCCGCGGGTGCGGAAGATGGAGTCCATCTCGTCGAAGAACACGATGACCGGCGTCCCGGCGGACGCCTTCTCGCGGGCCCGCTGGAAGACCAGGCGGATGTGCCGCTCGGTCTCGCCGACGTACTTGTTCAGCAGTTCGGGGCCCTTGATGTTGAGGAAGAAGCTCTTGCCCTCCTGGCCGGTCTTCTCCGCGACCTGCTTGGCGAGCGAGTTCGCGACGGCCTTGGCGATGAGCGTCTTGCCGCAGCCGGGCGGACCGTAGAGCAGCACGCCCTTGGGCGGCCGCAGCTGGTGCTCGCGGAACAGGTCGGCGTGCAGGTAGGGCAGCTCCACCGCGTCGCGGATCATCTCGATCTGCGATCCGAGGCCGCCGATCTCGTTGTAGGAGATGTCGGGGACCTCTTCGAGGACGAGCTCCTCGACCTCCGCCTTGTGGATCTTCTCGTAGGCGTAGCCGGACCTCGGCTCGAGCATCAGGGAGTCGCCCGCCCGCAGCGGGACGCCGCGCAGCGGCTCGGCGAGCTTGACGACGCGCTCCTCGTCGGCGTGCGCGATGACCAGGGCGCGCTCGCCGTCGTCGAAGAGCTCCTTGAGCATGACGACCTCGCCCTGCTCCTCGAACCTCAGCGCCTCGACGACGTTGAGGGCCTCGTTGAGCATGACCTCCTGGCCGCGCTGCAGTTCGTCGACGTCGACGGCCGGGCTGACGTTCACGCGCAGCTTGCGCCCGCCGGTGAAGATGTCGACCGTTCCGTCGTCTCGCGCGTCCAGGAAGACGCCGAAGCCGGACGGTGGTTGTGCGAGCCTGTCGACCTCCTCCTTGAGCGCCACGATCTGTTCGCGAGCCTCTTTGAGGGTCGCTACGAGACGCTCGTTCTGACCGGTTACGGCGGCCAGGTTGGCCTGTGCCTCATGGAGGCGTTCTTCCAGCACACGTACTTGGCGCGGGGATTCCGCGAGCTTCCGGCGCAGCACGGAGATCTCTTCCTCCAGGAAGGAGATCTGCGTCTGAAGGTCCCTGACCTCCTTTTCGTGCTGCGCCCTGCGCGCCCCAGCATCGTCACGAGCGGCCACGCCCCGCCACCTCCTCACGAAGAGAGCCGACGACCTACTGAGACCCTACCTATCTGGAGGGCTTCCGTAACCTGCCCATTCGGTGTTCGTGTCGTGCGGGGGTCTTCCGGGAGGGTTGGCAGGGGTGCCGTGGAGGCGACGCGGGGTGTGGGCTTACGACGCCTGGACCTGCGGGTTCGAGGTCCCGGGCGTGTCGTGGCACGGCGTTTGCCGAGTCCGGTGAAGAGGCTCGGACAGAATGTGATCTAGGTTGCGTTTCAACGTCCCGGCCTCGAGAGGTCAGGCCTCGGCACCGCTGGGCGGGGGCGCGGCGTCGCCGGGCGCGGGGTGGGCGCCCTTCGCTGGACGGCGGCGCCGGGCGGGCGGGGTCACCCCGTCGGCGAGGCGGCGCGCGGTGACGAGGAAGCCGGTGTGGCCGACCATGCGGTGGTCGGGGCGGACGGCGAGCCCGTCGACGTGCCAGGAGCGCAGCATCGTCTCGAAGGCGTAGGGCTCGGCGAACCGGCCGTGCGAGCGCAGGTCCTCGACGACCCGCGACATCTGGGTGGTGGTGGCGATGTAGGCGCAGACCATGCCGCCGGGCACGAGGGCCTTGGCGACGGCGTCGAGGGTCTCCCAGGGCGCGAGCATGTCGAGGACGACGCGGTCGACGTCGGTCTCGGCGAGGGCGTCCTCCAGGGAGCCGACGGTGAGGCGCCAGGCGGGGTGGGGCCCGCCGAAGAACTTCTCGACGTTGGCGCGGGCGATGTCGGCGAAGTCGGGCCGGCGCTCGTAGGAGGAGACGAGGCCGTGCTCGCCGACGGCGCGCAGCAGGAAGCAGCTGAGGGCCCCGGACCCGGCGCCGGCCTCGACCACGCGGGCGCCCGGGAAGATATCGGCCATCGCGATGATCTGGGCGGCGTCCTTGGGGTAGACGACGGCGGCGCCGCGCGGCATGCGCAGGGTGAAGTCGGCGAGCAGCGGGCGGAAGGCCAGGTACTCGGTGCCGCCGCTGGAGCGGAAGACGCTGCCCTCGGGGCTGCCGATCATCTCGTCGTGGGGCACCGAGCCCTTGTGCGAGTGGTAGACCTTGCCGGGCTGGAGGGTGATGGTGTTGATCCGGCCCTTGGGGTCGGTGAGCTGAACCTGGTCGCCGGGGCGGAACGGGCCGTGCGGGATGCGGCCGGGCGAGGGGGCGGGGCCGTCGGGTCGGGGTTCGCTCATGGAACTCAAGGCTAGCGGCGCGCGCGGGCAGGTCGGGCCGCCGCGGCGGCCCGCGGGGGCGGTCAGATGCCGGCGAAGGCGCGGTCGACGTCGGCGACCGCGAGGACGCCGTAGACGCCTCCGTCGGGCTCCACGAGCAGGTACTCCGAGGCGGGGGCGCGCCGCAGCGCCTCGACGAGCTCCTCGCCGGACAGGTCGGCGGGCAGGGTGAGGCCGTCGCCGATGCCCCGCGACAGGTCGCCCGCGCTGACCCAGGGGCGCCGGTGCTCGGGGGTCGCGGTGACGGCCTTCTCGCTGACGAGGCCGAGGGGCCTGCCGTCGTGGTCGGCGATGACGATGGCGCCCGCGTGGTCCTCGCGGGCGCGGCGGACGGCCTCGGCGAGCGGGACGTCCGCGGTGACGAGGGTGGCGCGGCGGGCGAGGCGGCGCGCCGACAGCAGCGGGATGCGGTCGCGGACGCGCTCGGCGCGGATGGACTGGGTGGCGCCGACCCAGATGAAGGACGCGACCAGGGCCGACCAGAGCAGGGCGAGCCAGCCGATGCCGCCGCCCTCGCCGGTGTTGTAGGTGGCCAGGTAGGCGCCGGCGACGAGGCAGGCGATGGCGACGCCGCGGCCCACCCAGCCGGCGAAGACGCCGCCGCTGCGGCTGCGTCCGGTGACCTTCCAGACGACGGCGCGCACGAGGCGGCCACCGTCCAGCGGGAGGCCGGGCAGCAGGTTGAACAGCCCGACCAGGAGGTTGGCGAAGGTCAGGGCCTCGACGAGCAGCAGCGCGACGTCGGGCAGGGGGAGGAAGGCGTGGACGAGCAGGCCGATCCCGGCGAGGACGAGGTTCACCAGCGGCCCGGCGAACGCGATGAGGAACTCGCGGCCGGGGGTGGGGGCCTCGCGCTCGATGGAGGTCTCCCCGCCGAGGATGTGCAGGGTGACCGAGCGCACGGGTAGGCCGAAGACGCGCGCGGTGACGGCGTGGCTCAGCTCGTGGACGAACACCGAGCCGTAGAGCAGGACGGCGTAGGTGAAGGCGACGAGGTAGCTCAGCGGGCGGCTGACGACGCCGTCGACCTGGCCCTCGAACATGACGGTGACGAGGACCGCGACCAGGAACCAGCTGGGCGAGACGTAGACGGGCACGCCGAACAGGCGGCCCATGAGCAGGCCGGGGCGTGCGGGGCGGTCGTCGTCGGGACCGCGGCCGCCGGCCGGGGTCCTGTCCTCGGTCGGGGGCGCGCTGTGTGTCACGCCCCCGATGCTACGGCCCCGGCGGGGGTGCCGGTCCTCCGCCGGGCCCGCGGCGGCGGTGCGGGATTTCCGTCGGGGGTGTCACCTACGCTGCTGTGCCATGACGACGACCGAGGCGGGCAGCACCGAGGCCGGTGGTATCGAGGCGGGCGGCACCGACGCGGCGGGCGGGGCGTCCGTGCCGCCCGCGCGCATGCCGGAGGCGGGGGACGCGGCGGTGGTGGTCGGGTCGTTGTCGCCGTCGCGGGCGGGCGATTTCATGACGTGCCCGCTGCTGTACCGGTTCCGGGTGATCGACCGGATCCCGGAGCGGCCGAGCGCCGCGGCCGTGCGGGGAACGCTGGTGCACGCGGTGCTGGAGCGGCTGTTCGACCTGCCGACCGGGGCGCGCACGCCGGCGGCGGCGCTGGAGATGCTGGCGCCGGAGTGGGACCGGCTGCTGGAGGAGGAGCCGGAGCTGGCCGAGCTGTTCGAGGACGGCGCCGACGGCGAGGCCGAGCACGCCGAGTGGCTGGCGCAGGCGCGGCGGATGGTCGAGCGCTACTTCACCCTCGAGGACCCGCGCCGGCTGGAGCCGGCCGAGCGCGAGCTCTTCGTGGAGACGGTGCTCGACTCCGGGCTGAAGCTGCGCGGGTACATCGACCGCGTCGACGTGGCGCCCAGCGGCGACGTGCGGATCGTGGACTACAAGACCGGGACGGCCCCGCGGGCCGACTTCGAGGCGCGGGCCCTGTTCCAGATGAAGTTCTACGCGCTGGTGCTGTGGCGGCTGCGCGGCCGGGTGCCGCGGCTGCTGCAGCTGATGTACCTGGGCAACGGCGAGATCCTGCGCTACGAGCCGGACGAGGCCGACCTGCGCGCCACGCAGCGCAAGGTGGAGGCGCTGTGGCAGGCGATCCGGCGGGCGATGGAGACCGGCGAGTGGCGGGCGCGCGCGGGGCGGCTGTGCGACTGGTGCGACCACAAGGAGCGCTGCCCGGAGTTCGGCGGCACTCCCCCGCCGCTGCCCGCGGCGCCGGTGAACCGCCCCTCCCCCGCCGATCTGGAGGAGGCACGGCGCGCGGACGCGCGCGCGGGGGTCGCGGCCCGGGAGCACGACGATCTCTAGTAGTGCCCCCGGAGCGGCCGGGTCATCCTTGGGGAGGACCGCGGATCCGCGTTCAGGAGGGCTCAGGACCTGCCGCGGCCTCCTAGGGTGATTGTCGTGTCACCCCGCATCCGTGGTCTCCACGCCGTCCGCGCCTGGCTGCACGCGCGCCCGATGGCGGCCGACGCGTTGCTCGCGCTCGGCGTACTGGCGGTGGGGCTGCCGCAGCTCTTCCTGGAGGAGCTGCCCACCGGCGACGGATTCGAACACTTCCGGCCGCCGGACATCTGGGCCGGGCTGTTGGTCGCCGCGGTGACGATGGCGCTGATGTGGCGCCGCCGCCATCCGATGCCGGTGCTGCTGTTCATCATCGGTGGCGAGCTGGTCATGGCGGTGGCGCAGTATCCGCCGTCGGTACCGGACGTCGTGGCGTTCCTCGTGGCCGTCTACAGCGTGGCGGCGCACCGGGGGCTCGCGCAGAGCGCGCTCGGCGGAGCGACGGCGTTCGTCTACTTCCTCACCTACCTGCTGGTGCTGCCGATATCGCTGGCACCGGAGGTGCTGATCACCGACTGCGCGCTGGTGATCGGCGTGTGGGTGCTGGGCCGCAACCTGCGGCTGCGCCGGGCGTACTTCGCCGAGCTGGAGGACCGGGCGGCGCGGCTGGAGCGTGCCCGCGGCACCGACGCGCGGGCCGCGCGGGTCGAGGAGCGGTCCAGGATCGCGCGGGAGCTGCACGACGTCGTGGCGCACCACGTGAGCGTCATGACCGTGCAGGCGGGCGCCGCGCGGCGGATCATCGACCGGGACCCCGGCAGCGCGCGCGAGGCGATGTCGACGATCGAGGAGGTCGGGCGGACCGCGCTGAGCGAGATGCGGCGGATCGTCGGCGTGCTGCGCACGGACCGCGATCCCGAGCGGGCGGGCCGGGAGCTGGCGCCGCAGCCGGGCCTCGGCGACCTCGGCGAGCTGCTGGAGCACGTCCGGGAGACGGGCCTGTCGGTGCAGCTGTGGATGGAGGGCGAGGCGCGGCCGCCGTCCCCGGGCGTGGACGTGGCGGCGTTCCGGCTGATCCAGGAGGCGCTGACGAACACGCTGAAGCACGCGGGGCCGCAGGCGCGCGCCTGGGTGCGGCTGTACTACGGCGACAGCGACCTGACGGTGGAGATCGAGGACGACGGGCGCGGGACGGCGACGTTCATGGCCGACAACGGGGACAATCCCGGGCACGGTCTGGTCGGCATGTACGAGCGGGTCGCGCTGTACGGTGGCGAGTTGAAGATCGGGCCGAGGGTCGGCGGCGGGTTCGGCGTGCGGGCCCGGTTCCCGCTGGAGCCGTGAGCCGCGCGAGGCCGTAGGTTGGGCAGGAGCGCCGCGGACGCGGCGGTCACGGTGAGGCGAGGAGCGCGACGATGAACGGTCCGGGACGGCGGCCGGCGGTGGCGGCCCGATGACCACGGTGCGGGTGCTGCTCGTCGACGACCAGCCGCTGCTGCGGACGGGGTTCCGGCTCATCCTGGAGGCGGAGGCCGACATCGCCGTCGTCGGGGAGGCCGGGGACGGCGCGGCGGCGGTGGAGCTGACCCGGTCGCTGCTGCCGGACGTGGTGCTGATGGACATCCGGATGCCGGGGGTGGACGGCATCGAGGCGACCCGCCGGATCATCCGGGAGGGCGCGGCCTCGCACGACCCCAGGGTGCTGATCCTGACGACGTTCGACCTGGACGAGTACGTCATCGAGGCGGTCCGGGCGGGCGCCAGCGGGTTCCTGCTCAAGGACTCCCCGCCCGAGGACCTGGTGCAGGCGATCCGGATCGTGGCGGAGGGCGACGCGATCGTGGCGCCGTCGGTGACGCGGCGCCTGCTGGACAAGTTCGCCAACCGGCTCCCCGCCGTGCGGGACGCGGCGCCCCCGCCGGGGCTGGACACCCTGACCCAGCGGGAGCGCGAGGTGCTGTCGCACGTGGCCCGCGGCCAGTCCAACGCCGAGATCGCGGCGGAGCTCGTGGTGAGCGAGACGACGGTGAAGACGCACGTGGGCAACGTCCTGGCCAAGCTCGGCCTGCGGGACCGCGTGCAGGCCGTGGTGTACGCGTACGAGACGGGGCTGAGCAGGCCCGGGCAGAGCTGACGCGCGGGGCCGGGGGGCCGACCTCAGGGGCGGTCCCTGAGGCGCCCCTGGCTTTCGGCATCGGAGGCCTACTCCGGTAGGACGACGGAGGGCGGGCTTCTCCTGCCGTGGGTGGACGGGCAAGTCCGTTCCTGGGGTCCAGGAAACCGGTTTGTTCGACTTCTAGGGTTTTGGGAGTCGGATCGCCGGGGGCACGACGCGGTCCGGACGCATTCCTGCTCACTCACCCACGGGAGTACACGTGACGAACACCGCCCCATCGACCGCCGGCGCGCCCGCGCCCGGGGCGGGCGACTTCGCCGCTCGAACCCAGCAGATCGCGAAGGTGTACGGGCGCGGCGACGCCCAGGTCGTCGCGCTCGACACGGTCACCGTCGGCATTCCCCGCGGCCGGTTCACCGCGATCATGGGCCCCTCCGGATCCGGCAAGTCCACCCTGATGCACTGCATGGCGGGGCTGGACTCGGTGGACTCCGGGGCGGTCTTCATCGGGGACACCGATCTGACCCGGCTCAAGGACAAGCAGCTCACCCGGCTGCGCCGCGACAAGATCGGCTTCATCTTCCAGGCGTTCAACCTGGTGCCGACCCTGACCGCGCTGGAGAACATCACGCTGCCGATGGACATCGCGGGCCGCAGGCCCGACCGGGAGTGGCTGGACTCGGTGATCGACACGGTGGGGCTGCGGCCGCGGCTCAAGCACCGTCCCACCGAGCTGTCGGGCGGGCAGCAGCAGCGGGTGGCGTGCGCCCGCGCCCTGGCGTCCCGCCCGGAGATCATCTTCGCGGACGAGCCGACCGGGAACCTGGACTCGCGCTCGGGCGCCGAGGTCCTCGGCTTCCTGCGCGACTCGGTGCGGCGGATGGGCCAGACCATCGTGATGGTCACCCACGACCCGTCCGCGGCCGCGTACGCCGACCAGGTGCTGTTCCTGTCCGACGGGCAGATCGTCGACACCATGACCGAGCCGACCGCCGAGCGGGTGCTGGAGCGCATGAAGGGCTTCGACGCCGGCGGCCACGACACCCGTCCCGCGGACGCGGCCGGATCCGGGGTGTCGGCGCGATGATGGGCAAGGTCACGCTCCGCAACCTCGCGGCGCACAAGATCAGGCTGGTGCTGACGGCCGTCGCGGTGATCCTCGGCGTCGCGTTCGTGGCCGGCACGCTGATCTTCACCGACAGCATGAACAAGCAGTTCGACGAGCTGTTCAGCCGGATCGGCACGAACGTGGCCGTCGACGTGCGGGCCAAGAAGGTCGTCGAGGGCGACGACGACGGGATGGCGGCGCAGCCGGTGCCGGCGACCGTGCTGAAGACCCTGCGGGGCATCGACGGCGTCAAGGACCCCAAGGGCAACGTCAGCGGGTACGCCGCCGTCGTCGGCAAGGACGGGAAGATCGTCGGGACGGCTCAGGACGGCCCGCCGCAGTTCGGAACGAACTGGTCGACGGGCGGGACCTACGACCTGGCGTCGGGCCGCGCTCCGCGGGGGCCGGACGAGGTCGTCATCGACGCCAAGACCGCGGAGAAGGGCAAGCTCGCGGTCGGCGACACCACCCGGGTCATCACCGCCGGCCCGCCCGTCCGCATGCGGATCGTCGGGCTGGTCGACGCCGGGAACCTGATGGGCGCGACCCTCACCGGGTTCGACACCCCGACCGCGCAGCGGCTGATGCTGAAGCCCGGTTACTTCAGCGACATCGAGATGGGCTCCACCGGCCCGTCCCAGGCGGAGCTGCGCGACCGGGTCGCCAAGGCGCTGCCGCAGAACCTGGAGGCCGTCACCGGCGAGAAGCTCCGCGAGGAGTCCAAGAGCGACATCGCGACGATGATGAGCTTCTTCCGCACGTTCCTCCTCGTGTTCGCGCTCATCTCGATCTTCGTCGGGTCGTTCATCATCTTCAACACGTTCTCGATGCTGGTCGCGCAGCGCACCCGCGAGCTGGCGCTGCTGCGCGCCATCGGCGCCGCCCGCGGCCAGGTGACGCGGGCGGTGATCGGCGAGGCCGTCGCGGTCGGCGTGGTCGGCTCCACCCTCGGCCTCGCGGCCGGCGCGGGCCTGGCGTCCCTGCTGCAGAGCCAGATGGGCGACGCCGGGCAGGGCGGGCTGACCTTCACCGCGACCCCGGTGATCTGGTCGTACGCGGTGGGCATCGTGGTGACGGTCGTGTCGGCCTACTTCCCGGCCCGCCGCGCCGCGAAGATCCCGCCGGTGGCGGCGATGCGCGACGACGTCGCGCTGCCGCAGCGGTCGCTGCGGATCCGGATCGCGCTCGGCTCCCTGCTCACCCTCGTGGGCGCGGGCCTCATCGGCGCCGGCCTCGCCGGGGCCGGCGGCAACCCGGCGGTCCCGGTGGGCGTGGGCGCGTTCGCGGTCTTCATCGGCGTCGCCATGCTCGCCCCGGTGATCAGCGTGCCGGTGATGAAGGTGCTCGGGGCGCCGTTCGCGCGGCTGATGGGCTCCCCCGGGCGCCTCGCGCGGCAGAACGCGCTGCGCAACCCGCGCCGCACCGCCGCGACGGCCGCCGCGCTGATGATCGGGCTGGCGCTGATCACCACGGTCAACGTGCTGGGCGCGACCATGCGGGCCTCGATCGACGAGCAGGTCGACGCGCAGTTCGGCGCCGACTACCTCGTCGAGGTGCAGGGCGCGGGCGCCGTCAGCGCCGACGCCGCGCAGAAGGTCCGGGCGACCCCCGGGGTCGCCGCCGCGTCCCCCACCTACGAGGGCGACGCCAGGATCAACGGCAAGAAGGCCTGGTACATGTCCGGCGACGCGGCGGTGATCGCCAAGGCCGCCAAGCTGAAGATCACCTCCGGTGGCAGCGACATCGGCGACGCCGGGATCATGGTGGACGAGGGCACCGCGAAGGCCCGCGGATGGAAGGTCGGGGCCGTGGTCCCGGTGCAGTTCACCGACGGGCGGACCGAGCGGCTGACGCTGGCGGGCGTGTACGCCAAGAGCGATCTGATCGGTCCCCGCCTCATCTCCCAGCAGGCGCACCTGCGGCACACGCTGAAGCCGGCCGTGACCTCGGTCGTGGTGGACGCCTCCGCGCCGTCGGCGGCGACGAAGGGCGCGCTGGAGTCGGCGCTGAAGGACTACCCGAACCTGAAGGTGTCCGACCAGGCGTCGCTGAAGGCCGACGCCCGCAAGCAGGTCGACGGGCTCGTGACGTTCCTGACGATCCTGCTGGTGATGTCCGTCATCATCGCGGCCGTCGGGGTGATCAACACCCTGGCGCTGTCGGTGATCGAGCGGACCCGGGAGATCGGGCTGCTGCGCGCGATCGGGATCTCCCGGCGGCAGCTGCGCCGCATGATCCGGCTGGAGTCCATCATGATCGCGGTCTTCGGCGCCGTGCTCGGCATGGGCATCGGGGTGGCGTTCGGCGCGGCGCTGCAGAACGCCCTCGCCGACAAGGGCCTCGGGGTCCTCGCCGTCCCGTACGCGACCCTGGGGATCTACCTGGTGGTCGCCGCGGTCATCGGTGTGCTGGCGGCCCTCTGGCCGGCGTGGCGCGCGGGCCGGATGGACGTCCTCAAGGCCATCTCCACAGAGTAGCCCCGACCGTACGGCCATGAGGAAAGGCCCGGTCCCCCTCGCGGGGGCCGGGCCTTTCCTCATGCGCGAGATGCGCGAGGCGCGCCTGGCTGCGCTACTCCACGGGCTCCGCGTCGTCGGCCGGGACCGGGTCGGCGGCCGGCGCGGCGGGCGTCACCGCGGCCTTGGCGACCGCGTCGGTCGCGCTGACCGTGGTGTTCTCCGGGAAGTGGCAGGCCGCCTGGTGACCCGGGCTGAGCTCGACCAGCGGCGGCTCGACCTGCTTGCAGATGTCCTGCGCCTTCCAGCAGCGGGTGTGGAAGCGGCAGGCGGGCGGCGGGTCGAGCGGGCTCGGCACGTCGCCCTGCAGCCGGATGCGCTTGCGGTCCCCGCGCTCGCTCGGGTCGGGGATCGGCACCGCCGACAGCAGCGCGTTGGTGTAGGGGTGCATCGGCCGCTCGTACAGGTCCGCCCGGTCCGCCACCTCGACGATCTTGCCGAGGTACATGACGGCGACGCGGTCGGAGATGTGCCGGACGACCGACAGGTCGTGCGCGATCACCACGTAGGTGAGGTCGAGCTCGTTCTGCAGGTCCTCCAGCAGGTTGACGACCTGCGCCTGCACCGACACGTCCAGCGCCGACACCGGCTCGTCCGCGACGATCAGCTTCGGCTTGAGGGCCAGGGTGCGGGCGATGCCGATGCGCTGCCGCTGACCGCCGGAGAACTCGTGCGGATAGCGGTTGTAGTGCTCGGGGTTGAGCCCGACCAGCTCCAGGATCTCCTGGACGGCCTTCTTGACGCCCTGCTTGGCCTCGAGGTTCTGCAGCCGGAAGGGCGCCCCGACGATCGCGCCGACCGTCTTGCGCGGGTTCAGCGACGAGTACGGGTCCTGGAAGATCATCTGAAGGTCCCGGCGGAGCGGCCGGAGCCGCCCCTGCGACATCGTGGTGATGTCCTGGCCCTCAAAAGTGATCTTGCCGAAGCTCGGGTCCAGCAGCCGCATGATCATCCGGCCGGTGGTGGACTTGCCGCAGCCCGACTCGCCCACCAGCCCGAGCGTCTCGCCCTTGCGGACGGAGAACGACACGCCGTCGACGGCCTTGACCGCCGCGACCTGCCGGCGCAGCAGCCCCGCGGTGACGGGGAAGTGCTTGCCGAGGTTCTCCACCTCCAGCAGCGGCTCGCCGTCCCGCGCGGGGCGGGTCTCCGCGGCCGGACGGGTCTCGTCGGCCGGGGTCTTCGTAGTGTTCACAGTCTCGTTCCCACCCGTGCTCGTCACAGCTTCGCCCGGATCTCGTCGTTCCAGATCTGCCGCTTCTTCTCCAGTGGGAGATGGCACGCCGCCTTGTGGCCCGGCTCGGCCTCGACCAGCTCGGGCCGCTCGGTCGTGCTCTTGTCCCCGTTGAGGTCACTGTAGGGGCAGCGCGGATGGAACGCGCAGCCCGACGGCACGTTGATCAGGCTCGGCGGCGAACCCTCGATCGGCATCAGCCGCTCCGAGCGCTCCCGGTCCAGCCTCGGCATCGAGCCGAGCAGGCCCCAGGTGTAGGGGTGCAGCGGCTGGTGGAAGGCGTCGTCGACCGACGCGTACTCCACCGCGCGTCCCGCGTACATCACCAGGATGTCGTCGGACAGCTCGGCGACCACCCCGAGGTCGTGGGTGATCATGATGACCGCGGAGTTGAACTCCTGCTGCAGGTCCCGGATCAGGTCCAGGATCTGCGCCTGGACGGTCACGTCCAGCGCCGTGGTCGGCTCGTCGGCGATCAGCAGCTCGGGGTCGCAGGACAGCGCCATCGCGATCATCGCGCGCTGCCGCATGCCGCCGGAGAACTGGTGCGGGTAGTCGTCCACCCGCTTGTCCGGCTTCGGGATGCCGACCTTGCCGAGCATGTCGACGGCGTGCTTGCGGGCCACCGACTTGGACACGTCGTTGTGCACCCGGTAGGCCTCGACGATCTGCTGGCCGACCGTGTAGAAGGGGTGCATCGACGACAGCGGGTCCTGGAAGATCATCGCCATGTCGCGGCCGCGGAGCCGGCGCACCTCGGTCTGCGAGGCGCCGACGATCTCCTTGCCGTCCAGCCAGATCTCCCCGGACACGTCGGCGTTGCGCCGGTTGTGCAGGCCGAGGATGCCGAGGCTGGTCACGCTCTTGCCGGAGCCCGACTCGCCCACGATCCCGAGCGTGCGGCCGCGCTCCAGCTGGAACGACAGCCCGTCGACGGACTTGACCAGGCCGTCGTCCGTCGGGAAGTGGATCTTCAGGTCGCGGACCTCGAGGAACGCGCTCGGGGCCTCGCCGGTGCCCGCGGTGTCCGCGGCGGGCGCGGTGCCGGTCATCAGCCAAGCCTCACTCTCGGGTCGACGATCGCGTACAGCATGTCGACGATCAGGTTGATCACGATGATGGAGGTCGCCGTGAGCAGCGTCACGCCGAGCACCATGGGCAGGTCGCCGCCCCGGATCGAGCTGATCGCCAGCTGGCCCAGCCCCGGGATGCCGAAGGTGTTCTCCGTCAGGACGGCGCCGCCGAGCAGCAGGCCGAGGTCCAGGCCGAAGATGGTGAGGATCGGCGTCAGCGAGGCGCGCAGCGCGTGCTTGGTGACGACGGTCTTCTCCGACAGGCCCTTGGCGCGGGCGGTGCGGATGTAGTCCTCGTTCATCGTCTCCAGCATGCCCGCTCTGGTGAGCCGCGCGTACATCGCGGCGTACAGGAACGCGAGCGTCACCCAGGGCAGGACCAGCGCCTGGAACCAGCTCACCGGATTGGAGGTGAACGGGGTGTAGCTGCCGCCGCCCGGGAAGATCTTGAGTGTGTAGGAGAACAGCGCGAGCGAGACCAGGCCGGTGAAGTAGATGGGCAGCGACACGCCGCTCAGCGCGATGATCATCGCCGCCCGGTCCCAGACCGAGCCTCTGCGCAGCGCCGACAGCACTCCGGTGGCGATGCCTCCCACGAGCCAGACCAGGGCGGCCCCGAGGGCCAGCGACAGGGTCGCCGGGGCGCGGTCGACCAGCGTCTCCAGCACGGGCTGGCTGCTACGGAACGAGTAGCCGAGGCACGGCGCCGGGCAGTGGTCGGTCACGGGACCGGCCTTGTAGTCCTTGCCGACGGCGATGGCCTTGACGTAGTTGCCGTACTGGACCACGACGGGCTTGTCGAGGCCGAGCCGCTCCTTGGTGTCCTGGATGGCCTCGGCGGTCGGCGCCTTGCCCACGTAGGACGCCGCGATCTGGTCGGTCGTCTGTCCGGCGATCTTGGGCAGCCAGAAGAAGATGCCGAAGGTCACCATGCTGACCAGCAGCAACATGACGACGGCACCGATGAGGCGCCGGATGATGTATGCGAACACAATGCTCGGCCCGACCCGCCGGCCGGCGGGACCTGTGGGTCCCGGACCGGCCGGCGGGCGTCGCCTTCACCTGCCTTCAGCTGGACGCACGGACGAAGCGGAGTGTCACTCCACGCCCATGTTGAGGTAGTCGTACATTCCGCCGTAGTAGTAAGTGATGCCCGCGTTGGTCACGCGCTTCGGCCGGTACATCAGGGCCTTGGCGTAGATCAGCGGGACCTCGGCGGCGGTCGCCATGACCGCCTTGTCGACCTCACCGTAGGCCTTCAGGCGAGCGGCCTTGTCACCGTTGGAGATCGCGTCGTCGAGCCCCTTGTTGACCTTCGGGTCGTTGAGCTCGGCGAGGTTGTTGCCGCCGGACGGCTTGATCGCCGCACCGTGCACGATCTGCGAGAGGAAGCCGTAGCCGGTGGGCCAGTCGGCCGCCCACGCCATGATCATCATGCCGACGCCGTGGTCGTGGACGTACTTCGGCACGCCGACGTACTTGTTGAAGTAGTCGCCGGCCGGGAACTGCACGATGCTGACCTTGATGCCGACCTTGGCGAGGCTCTGCTGGATCGCCTCGGCCATCGCGACTTCCTTCGGCCGGTCGGACCGGGCCGAGATCTTGGTGCTGAAGCCGTTCGGCTGGCCGCAGGCCTGCAGCTCCGACTTGGCCTTGGCGAGCGTGGCCTGGTCGAGGCCACCGCCCTCGGCCTGCTTCTGGGGGAACAGGTCGAACTTGGTGTACCCGTCCACCGACGGCGGCAGCACGGTGGTGGCGATGTCACCACCGGCCAGGGGGCCTCCGTAGGCGGTCTGCGCGGCGACCTTGTCGGTCGCGTACTGCACGGCCGTCCGGCAGTGGATGTTGTCGAGCGGCTTGACGTTCACGTTCAGCGACATGAACCGCAGGAAGCCCTGGACGGGGTTGTCGACGTACGGCTTCTGCTCGGGGGTCAGCACCTTCGGCTGGGTCCCGGCCTGGACGCCGACGCCGGTGATGTCCATGTCCAGCGCGCCGGCCAGCTGCCGCTGGTCGATGTCGTCCGCGTTCTGCTTGACCTGGACCTCGATCTTGTCCGGCAGCGCCTTGCGGAGCGGGTCGGTGCTCTGGTTCCAGTTCGGGTTGCGCGACAGCGACATCGACTTGCCGCGCGTGTAGTTGTCGATCTTGTACGGACCGCTGGAGACGATCGCGGACTCGTACTTCGTGCCGGTGTCCTTGGCCTTGGGCACAGGGATGGACTGCGACATCGAGACCAGGTAGTCGAATTCCTGGAACGGCTCGTTCAGGTGGAAGATGATCGTCTGGTCGTCGGGGGTCTCGATGGACTTCAGACCCTCGTCGCTCTTGTCGTCGTACGGGCCCTTGTAGGCGGGCTTGTTGTCGACGAGGTACTGCTTGAAGTACTTCGGCCCGAGCTGCAGTTCCTTGGTGTAGTTGCTGCGCTCGATCGCGTACTTGACGTCCTTGGACGTGACCGTGGTGCCGTCGTCGTACTTGACGCCGGTCCGCAGCTTGTACGTCCAGGTCTTGCCGCCGTCGGTGGACTGGCCCATGTCGGTGGCCAGGTCAGGAACGATCTCGAGGCTCTCCTTGCCCGCGGCCGCCTTGGCCGTGGTCAGACCGCGGCCGTAGAGACGGGCGAAGTTCTGGGAGAACGCGTAGTAGGTGTTGCCCGGGTCCGGCGAGTCCCAGTCGTCGGAGTCGGCCAGCTTGAGCGTGCCGCCCTTCTTGTCCGACTTGTTGACGACCTCGTTCACGCCGGCGTTGTACCCGGGGCCGCTCCCCGAGCCTCCGGATTCACCGCCGCCGCAGGCGGCGAGCCCTGCGGCCGCGACCACACCGGCCGCGAAGACCGCAATTGGTCTCATCTTGTTCATGTGCAGGCGCACCCCTTCAATTAGACGGGTCGGTTGAACCCGAGTCACTTGGCCCGAGGGTCGAGAGCGTCCCGCAGCCCGTCACCGAAGAGGTTGAAGGCGAGGACGGTGATGAAGATGGCCATACCGGGGATGATCATGTACGCGGGGTCCGAGGAGTAGATCGGAACCGCGAGCGTCAGCATGGCGCCCCACGAGGGCGTCGGCGGGATCACTCCGACGCCGAGGAACGACAGCGCCGCCTCGAACAGGATGTTGGTCGGGATCAGCAGGGTCGAGTAGACCAGGATCGGGGCGACCAGGTTCGGCAGGATCTCCTTGAAGAGCACGTAGGAGTTGCGGGCGCCCAGGCTGCGCGCGGCGTCGACGAACTCGCGTTCGCGCAGCGAGAGCGTCTGGCCGCGGATGATGCGGCCGATGTAGGGCCAGTTGAAGAAGCCGATGACCACGACCAGCACCGAGATCCGCAGGCCGTTGCCGTTCATGCCGAACGCGCCGTCGGAGACGACGCCGACCAGCGCGATCGCGAACAGCAGCAGCGGGAAGGCCAGGAAGGCGTCCATGGCCCGGCTGATCAGGTAGTCGACCCAGCCGCCGAAGTAGCCGGCCACGATGCCCATGACCGTCCCGATGACCACCGAGAGCAGGGTGGCCAGGAACGACACCAGGAGCGAGATCCGGGCTCCGTGCACGATGCGGGCCAGCAGGTCGCGGCCGGTGCCGGGCTCCACGCCCAGCAGGTGCTCGCCGCTGATGCCCGTGTGCCAGATCCCGGACTTCGGCCGGTTGTAGGTCGGGTCGATCAGGTTCTGGTGGTACGTCAGCGGGTTCTGCACGAAGTACGGACCGAAGATCGCGATCAGGATGAGCACGAGCACGATGACCGCGCCGGTCAGAGCGACCTTGTCCCGCTTCAGCCGCATCCAGGCGATCTGCCCGAGTGAGCGTCCCTGGATCTTCTTCCGGTCGACGCCGACGAGAACAGCCTCCGGCTGCGCCTCGCTGTCGGACCCGGTCACCTCTATGGGTGCGGCCACGCTCGATACCTCCTACCGTCCGGCCACTGGTTCGGCCATGCCGCCGGCGAGTGACCGGCGGTCGCGGAGATCATCCGCTGCCCCCGCGCCCGTTACGCCGCGTTTGCTGAAGGGAAACGTAGTCCTTCGGGCACGACTGTCCATCCGTGAAGCGTCCTTCGGAAGTACCCGTATCTGACTTGTGATCTCGTCGTCATCTGGGCAACACGCGTCCGCGCACCACTTCGGACAAATCGCCCGAATAGTACGTTCGGTGGAGACCTGCCCGGCACCTCCGGGGGGGTCCGGAACAGCAAGCTTTACCGTACTGAGTCCGATCTGAGACTGATCGTCCGCAGGTCAGGGCCGGGACGCGCAGAAACGGCGGGCCGGGACGTCCGCTTCGGGACGTCCCGGCCCGCCGTGTGACGCGTGCGGCGGCCGCGCGGCGTCAGGAGATGCCGCGGTCGCGGAGGATCTTCTCGATCTCCGCCATCTCCGGGTCGCCGCCCCCGGGCGCGGGCCCCTCGACCCCCCGCTTCGGCTTGGCGGCGCGGCCCGCGGAACGGCGCCCCTCGCCGCCCTCGGCGGCCTTGCCGCCACCGCCGGCGCCGGCGCGGCGGCTCAGCATCGCTCCCGACGCCAGGTAGAGCATCACGGCCAGGCCCGCCACCGCGACGCCCGCCCACTTCACCGGGCTGAACGCCAGGTCGACGAAGAACTCGGTCACGCCCGTCATCGCCGCCGCCAGCGGCACCAGCGACAGGGCCGCGCCGCGCAGGCCGGTGCCCGCGCCCCGGCGGCGGTAGGCGCCCCAGCTGATCACCAGACCGACCAGGGTCACCCCGAGACTGATCGCGAATATGGCTGCGTCGCTCATGCCGGCCCCTCATTCCGTGCGGCGGTGCTCTCTCCATCGTCACACGCGAACCGCCGGACCTGCTCCTTCTGGCGGACGGTTCCCGTCCGGGACGATCTCCTCCTGCGGCGGGATCCGCCCCCTAGGGGCCGCCCCCGCGGGTACCGGCTCCCAGGTATCAGGTCACGGCCGGGCAACGAGCAGGCGGCGGGACGGGCGCCCCCGATCTCAGGCGACCAGCGAACGCAGCCGCTCCAGGTCAACCTCGCGCAGCGAGGCGACCACCGTCCGTCCCGGCGCGGGAGGGATCGGCAGGAGGCCGGGGACGGCGACGGTGACGCACCCCGCCGCCTCCGCGGCCGCGACGCCGTTCGGGGAGTCCTCCAGGACCACGCAGCGGGCGGGGTCGGCGCCGAGCCGGGCGGCGGCGGTCAGGTACGGCTCGGGGTGGGGCTTGGTCCGGGCCACCTCGTCCCCGGCGACGCTGAGCGCGAAGTGCTCGCGGCCGACCGCCTCCAGCACCGGCTCGATCAGCCGCCGGTGGCTGGAGGACACCAGGGCCGCCGTCACCCCGGCGGCGCGGACCTCGGCGAGCAGCTCCTTGGCGCCGGGCATCATCGGGACGCAGGTGCCGAGCCGCTCGACCATGCCGTCCAGCATCCGCCGGCCGACCTCCTCGCGGGGCGCGTCCGCCCCGGTCAGCTCCAGCATGTAGTCGACGGCGAGGTAGAGGGAGCCGCCGACCAGCCGCTCCTGGTGGGCGGGGCTCCACTCGCCGCCGAGCCACGCCATGACCTCCGACTCCACCTCCAGCCAGACGCGCTCGGAGTCGATGAGAAGGCCGTCCATGTCGAACAGCACGGCGTGGGGGCCGGCACCAGTCACAACTTTCCTCACAGGTCGCACGAGCAGGGAAACCACCCTATCCATGCGATCAAGGGACACTCCGGCCGGTGCCCCGCCGGACGGGCGGCGCCTCTTGGACGGGGTGTGCAAGAGACGGTGACGGATGGGACACCGGACCGATAGCGTTCCGGCAGTGACTACCAACGGGTAAGGAACGGCATGAGCGCGTACCGCACCATCCTCGTCGGCACCGACGGCTCCGACTCCTCGTTCCGCGCGGTCGACAAGGCCGCGCAGCTGGCCGCCGCCACGGGCGCCACCCTCCTGCTCGCCTCCGCCTACAGCCCCATGCCCGAGCGCGAGCGCGCCAGCGCCTCCGACCGGCTCGGCGACCTGGCCTACAAGGTGCAGGGGTCCACCCCCGCCGACGACGCGCTGCGGGCCGCGCGGGAGCGGGCGGTCGCCGCCGGCGCCACCGACATCGAGCAGGAGGCCGTCGAGGGCGACGCCGTGGACGTGCTGTCGAAGCTGGCGAAGGAGCGCCCCGTCGACCTCATGGTGATCGGCAACCGGGGGCTCAACAGCCTCGCGGGCCGCATCCTCGGCTCCGTCCCGGCGAACCTGTCGCACCGCGCCTCCTGCGACGTGCTCATCGTGCACACCACTCCGCGCGGCAAGTGACGCCGGTCTCCCGCGGCCGGTGACCCGATCGTGACCCGGGTTCCGCCGCGGGCGTACAGGGCGGGGTCTGGCTTCCGGAGGGGTGGGGTACGTCATCGTCAGGACGTAGGCTGACAGCCACCGATCATGAGCGGGGCCCCCGACCCCCGGGAATGACGGCCCCCGTCGGTGACGCTGTACCTGGGCGTCGAAAGGAGGCAGCGCGTGGTCGAGCTCGAAAGCGTGCCGGAACTCGTCGATCCGGTGCTCGTGGCCGCCTTTGAGGGGTGGAACGACGCCGGGGAGGCCGCCAGCGGGGTGATCGCGCATCTGGAGTCGACCTGGGAGGCGGTGCCCATCGCCGAGCTCGATCCGGACGACTACTACGACTTCCAGGTCACCCGCCCCATCGTGGAGATGAGCGACGGCGAGACCCGCGGCATCACCTGGCCGACGACCCGCGTGTCGTGGGCGCGGCTCCCGAACGGCAAGGACGTCGTGCTCCTGCACGGGATCGAACCCAACATGCGGTGGCGGTCGTTCTGCCGCGAGCTGGTCGGGCTGATGCTGGAGCTCGAGATCCGCAACGTCGTGCTGCTCGGCGCGCTGCTCGCCGACGCCCCCCACACCCGGCCGGTCCCGGTCACCGGCGCCGCGTCCGAGGCGGGCCTGGTCAACACCCTGAACCTGGAGCCGGCCCGCTACGAGGGGCCGACCGGCATCCTCGGGGTGCTCCAGGACGCCTGCGCCAAGGCCGACCTCGACACCGTGTCGCTGTGGGCGGCCGTCCCGCACTACGTCGCCCAGCCCCCCTCCCCCAAGGCCACCCTCGCGCTGCTGCGCCGCGTCGAGGACCTCCTCGACGTCACCGTCCCGCTCGGCGAGCTGCCCGAGGAGGCCCGCGCCTGGGAGCACGGCGTCAACGAGCTCGCCGAGGAGGACTCGGAGGTCGCCGAGTACGTCCGCACCCTGGAGGAGCAGAAGGACGCCACGGAGCTGCCCGAGGCGAGCGGCGACGCCATCGCCCGCGAGTTCGAGCGCTACCTGCGCCGCCGCGACCCGGGCTGAGCGTCACGCCGCCGCCCCCCGCTGGGACGGCCTCCACCCCCGCTGAACATGCGAGCGCCGGCGGGCCCGCCGAGACGGGCCCGCCGGCGCTTTTTCAGGCGGAGCTAGGGCCGGAGCGCGACGCCGAGGAGGGCGTCGACGATGGCGGCGGCCTGCGCCGGCGCGGCCTCGTCGGCGCCGTCGGCGGAGGCCCAGGCGTCCACGGCCGCCAGCGCGGCCGGGGTGCCCAGATCGTCGGCCAGCGCCTCGCGGACCGCGGCGGCCAGCGGGGCGGCGGGCGGTCCGGACGGGCGGGCCGCGGCGGCGCGCCAGCGGCCGAGCCGCGCGGCCGCCTCGTCGAGGGCGTCCGGGGTCCACTCCCAGTCGGAGCGGTAGTGGTGGGCCAGCAGCGCCGTCCGGATCGCCATCGGATCGGCGCCCGACTCCCGCAGCCTCGACACGAACACGAGGTTGCCGCGCGACTTCGACATCTTCTCGCCGTCCAGGCCCACCATGCCGGTGTGCACGTAGGCGCGGGCGTGCGGCCGCTCCCCCGTGGCGACCTGCGCGTGCGAGGCGCCCATCTCGTGGTGCGGGAACGCCAGGTCCGAGCCGCCGCCCTCGACGTCGAACGCCATGCCCAGGTACTCGATGGAGATCGCCGAGCACTCCACGTGCCAGCCGGGGCGCCCCTCGCCGAACGGCGAGTCCCAGCCGGGCTCGCCGGGCCGCCGCGCCATCCACAGCAGCGCGTCGAGGGGGTCGCGCTTGCCGGACCGGTCCGGGTCGCCCCCGCGCTCGGCGAACAGCGGCGCCATCTCCTCCCGCGTGAGCCGGCTGACCTGGCCGAACGCCGGATCGGAGGCGATGGGGAAGTAGACGTCGCCGTCCACCTCGTAGGCGGCGTCCCGGCCGCGCAGCTTCTCGATCATCTCGATGATCAGCGGGATCGACTCGACCGCGCCGACGTAGCGGTCGGGCGGCAGCACGCGCAGCGCGGTCATGTCGTCGCGGAAGAGCTGGATCTCCCGGTCGGCGAGCGCGCGCCAGTCCTCACCGGTCTGCCGGGCACGTTCCAGGAGCGGGTCGTCGACGTCGGTGGTGTTCTGGACGTAGTGGACCCGGTGGCCGAGGTCGCGCCACACGCGGTTGACGAGGTCGAAGGCCAGGTAGGTGTTGGCGTGGCCGAGGTGCGTCGCGTCGTAGGGGGTGATCCCGCACACGTACATCCTGGCGGTGTCGCCCGGGGACGTGGGGCGCGTCGTCCCGGTGCCGGTGTCGTGCAGGCTGAGGGGCCGGGTCGCGGCGGGGAGCCCCGCGTCGGACAGGCTGGGGACTTCGGAGGCGGGCCACGATCGCATACGGAAAGCTTATCCATGCGTACTTCGCGGCATGAATCCGAGATCGCGGCTTCCGCCGGACGGGCCCGCCCCGCCGCCTCAGCGGAGCCGGACGCGCGGGTCCAGCACCGAGTAGCCGATGTCGACCAGCAGGTTCGCGGCGACGACGAACGACGTCACCAGCAGCGTCACCCCGATGATGACCGGGGTGTCGCCGAGCGCGATGGACTGGTAGACGAGCTGCCCCACGCCCTGTAGCCCGAACACCTTCTCGGTGACGATGGTGGAGCCGACCAGCGCGCCGAGGTCGATGCCGAGCTGGGTGACGACGGGGGCCAGCGCCGTCCGCAGCCCGTGCCTGGCGATGACGCGACGCTCCGGCAGCCCCTTGGCCCGCGCCGTCCGCACGTAGTCCTCGCCGAGCGCGTCCAGCATCGCCCCGCGGGTGAGGCGCGTGTAGGTGGCGATCATGAGGAACGCCAGCGCGATCCACGGCAGGACGATCCGGCGCAGGAAGTGCTCCTGCAGCGGGGGCCCCGCCTCGAACAGGTGGACGGCGCCCCCGCCGAACCCCGCGGAGAACACGTGCAGCAGCGCGAGGGCCATCACGAAGGGCGGGGTGGACAGACCGATCAGCACGAACACGGTCGCGGCCCTGTCCCCCAGGCCGCGCGCCCTCGTCGCGCAGAGGACGCCGAGGAGCACGCCGCCGGCGAACCACAGGACGGCGGCGCCCGCCACCAGGCACAGCGTCGTGGGGAGGCGCTGGCCGATCAGGGCGGTGACCGGCATGCCGTTGATGTAGGAGTCGCCGAGGTCGCCGCGCAGCAGCCGTCCGGCGAACCGCCAGTACTGGACGAGGACGGGGCGGTCCAGCCCGAGGTTGCCACGGATCTGGTCGAGGGTGTCGGCGGTGGCTCGCGGGCCGCCGATGACGCGCTCCACCGGGACGGGCGAGACGTGCAGGAACACGAAGACCAGCGTGGCCGTCAGCCACAGCACCACGACCGCGTACAGCAGGCGGCGGAGGACGAACCGCGCCACGCCCCTCACCGCCCCCCGGGCGCGCGGTCGCCGCGCGGGTCGAAGGCGTCGCGGATGCCCTCGCCGAGCAGGTTGAACGCCAGCGTGGTCGCCAGCAGCAGGACGCCCGGGACGGCCAGCAGCCACCAGGCGGTCTGGAACACGTCGCCGCCCTCGCCGAGCATCGACCCCCAGCTCGGCGTCGGCGGGCGCACCCCGACGCCGAGGAACGACAGCGTCGCCTCGAACACGATCGAGGCCGGGACCAGCAGCGAGGTCAGCACGGTGACGTGCGCGGACAGGTTCGGCAGGACCTCGCCGAACATGATCCGCAGGTCGGAGGCGCCGAGCGCCCGGGCCGCCTCGATGAACTCCCGCCGCCTCAGCATGATCACCTGCCCGCGGATGACGCGGGCGACCGCGGCGAACGAGAAGAACGCGACGATGAGGATCGTCATGGTCAGGCCGGCGGCGACCGAGGAGATCTGGAAGGTGGTGGCCAGCACGATGGCCACCAGCAGGTACGGCAGGGCGAGCAGCATGTCCATGAGCCGGGCGAGCACGGTGTCCAGGGCGCCGCCCGCGAACCCGGCGAGCGTCCCGACCGCGGTCCCGGCGGCGGAGGCGATCAGGGCCGCGAGGACCCCGACGGCCAGGGAGATCCGCGCGCCGTAGGCGGCGCGGACCAGGACGTCGCGGCCGAGCTGGTCGGCGCCGAGCGGGAACCGAGCGCCCGGCCCGCGCGGCCGCCCTCCGGCGTCCAGGCCGGTGCCGGGGAACGTCGCGTCGTAGGGGTGGCCGGTCAGGTGCGCCCACAGCGGCGCCAGCGCCGCGAACGCGAGGATCAGCGCGAGGACGGCGAGCGCCGCGACGGCGAGCCGATCGCGGCGGAACCGGGTCCAGGCGAGCTGGCAGGGGGTGCGGCCGTCCACCGGCAGGGCCTCGTCCGGCGCCGTGCTCGGCCTGCGGGTCTCGACCTCGGTGTAGCTGCTCATCGCGCCGCCGCGCGTGCCACCGCTGCCATCCGCACTCCCCGTCTGCCGATGACCCTCCGCGGGCGGCCCAGCCCCGACGAAGATCGCATTAGGTAGTCAAACTAGCACCGAGCGTCATGTTCCGCAGCCGGAGCCGGCAAGTGGGCGGGACGCCGTCTCTCAGCGCACGCGGGTCCAGGCGCGCGGGTCCCCGGGGACAGCGGAGAAGTCGTACCGGAGGCCGGTCCGGCCGAGGGCGACGAGGCTGACGGAGGTGGTGCCCCACACGCGGCCGTCGCCCAGGTCGAGCAGGGGAAGCAGGGCGCGGTGGTCGGCGCGGGGCAGCCCGTCGCCGTCCACCAGCGGCAGCCACGCGCCCCAGGCCCGCTCCAGCGGGTCCTCCAGGCGCGGCTCGGGCCGCGGCGCGGCGGCCAGAAGCGGCCGGAAGTGCGCGAGCCGCGCCGCCATGTAGGCGTCCTCGGTCTCGCCCTCCAGCTGGCCCTCCCCCTCCAGCCCGCTGTTGACGATCATGTGCAGGCCCTCACCGAGCGCGCGCTCGGTGAGGGCCGTGCCGTCCCAGCTCCACAGCCGCACCCGGTCCGGTTCGGCGCCGACGAGGTGGAAGGGGTCGAACGCGGCGAGGTCGGGCCGCCCGAGCTTGCCGTCGGCGGCGACCCGCAGCGGCAGTTCGCCGCGCGAGGCCCGGCCGGCCTCGGGCGCCATCACGCCGCGGCCGTTCAGCACGACGGCGGCGCGCGGCGCGCCGGGGTCGACCGCGAGCCAGGTGCCGCCCGCGCGCAGGTCGCGGCCGCCGACGAGGCCGGGGCGGTCGGGCCAGTGCGGGCCGGGGGGCTCCCACGCGCGGGCGACGAACTCGTCGCGGACGCCCGCGAGGAGCACCGGGACCGGGGAGGACGGGTCGACACTGATGATCGCCGTGCACATGCCCCAATTGGAGCACTCCACCGAAATGCCGGACCCGGCGGGGGCGGGCCTAGCAGTACCTGTCTCGAAGTGCCCGGCCACGCGCGCGAACGCGTGACCTGCCCGGTGGAGCGAAGCCGGAGGCGAGCGGAACCGGGCAGATCGCGAAGCGATGCCGCGTTCGCCCAGGCCAGGTC
>NZ_JBEZJI010000086.1:0-29795 GCF_040649435.1 Actinomadura sp. NPDC048955 | reverse complement strand
CCGCTGGCGCTGCGCGGTGTCAAGTACCGGCCGAGCAGCGCCTCCCGGCTGCTGTCGCGCAACCTCGGCGTCTACGGCCTCGGCGGGATCGCCGCGCCGTTCGTCGGCATCAAGATCATCGACCTCATCGTCCAGTTCCTTCCGGGGATGTCCTGACATGCGTATGCCCACCTGGATCCGCCAGCACGTGGCCGCGGTCCGAGCGCTGCTGGTTCTCACCGTCGTGCTCGGCGTCGCCTACCCGCTCGCCGTCTTCGCGGTCGCCCAGCTCCCAGGGCTGAAGGGCCGGGCCGACGGGAGCATCGTGAAGACCGCCGACGGCAGGGCGGCGGGCAGCGCGCTCATCGGCCAGTCCTTCACCGGCAAGGACGGGAACCCGCTCAGGCAGTACTTCCAGAGCCGTCCCTCCGAGGCCGGGAACGGCTACGACCCGACCTCGACGGCCGCGAGCAACCTCGGGCCCGAGGACGTCCTCGACACCCTCGCCGACCCGGCGGCCGGAGCCGAGGCCGAGCAGAGCCTCCTCACCCGGGTCTGCTCCCGGAGCAAGGCCGTCGGCGACCTGGAAGGCGTGGACGGCGCGCGGCCCTACTGCACCCCCGACGGGGTGGGAGCGGTGCTCAAGGTGTTCGGGACGCGGGCGCCCGACGGCACCGTCCCGAAGCCCTCCAGGGTGGTCAGCGCCAACCAGGCCTGCCCCGCCGCCCCCTTCGTCACCGTCTACAAGGGGGTCCGGGTCGAGTGCGCCAGGCCGGGCGAGGACCTCGCCGCGGGCCTGACCGTCCCGGTCAGGGGGAACGCGCCCGCGAAACCGGAGGTGCCGGCCGACGCCGTCACCGCGAGCGGCAGCGGCCTGGACCCGCACATCACGCCCGCGTACGCGAGGCTCCAGGCGGCGCGGGTCGCGCGGGCGCGCGGCGTCTCCGAGGCGCGCGTGCTGGCGGCCGTCCGGCACAACGAGACCGGCCGCGCGCTCGGGTTCATGGGGGAGCCGGTGGTCAACGTCGTCCGCCTCAACCTCGAACTGGACCGCGACCACCCGTCCGGCGCCGGGAGGGGCCGACCATGACGCGCGGGCGGCTCCGCGTCTACCTGGGGGCCGCCCCGGGGGTGGGTAAGACGTACGCGATGCTCGCCGAGGCGCACCGGCGGCGGGCCCGCGGAACCGACGTCGTCGTGGGGTACGTGGAGACGCACGGCCGGCCGCTGACCGTGGAGCGGCTCGCCGGGCTGGAGTCGCTGCCCCGCAAGGCGATGGAGTACCGCGGGACGGCGTTCACCGAGCTCGACACCGGGGCGGTGATCGCCCGGCGCCCGCGGGTCGTGCTGGTCGACGAGCTGGCCCACACCAACGTGCCCGGCTCCCGCCACGCCAAGCGCTGGCAGGACGTCGAGGAGATCCTGGAGGCGGGGATCGACGTCATCTCCACCGTCAACGTCCAGCATCTGGAGTCGGTGAACGACGTCGTCGAGCAGATCACCGGCGTGCCGCAGCGCGAGACCGTCCCGGACGAGGTGGTCCGCCGCGCCGACCAGGTCGAACTCGTCGACATGACGCCCGAGGCGCTGCGGCGCAGGATGGCGCACGGCAACGTGTACGCCCCCGAGAAGGTCGACGCCGCGCTCGGCAACTACTTCCGCGTCGGCAACCTGACCGCGCTGCGGGAGCTGGCGCTGCTGTGGCTGGCCGGCAAGGTCGACGACCAGCTCGACCGCTACCGCGCCGACCACGAGATCCACGGCACCTGGGAGGCGCGGGAACGCGTCGTGGTCGCGCTCACCGGCGGCCCCGAAGGCGACACGCTCGTCCGCAGGGCCGCCCGCATCGCCGACCGCACCAAGGGCGCCGACCTGCTGGCCGTCCACGTCCTCCCCGGCGACGGCCTCACCGGCACCGACCCCGCGCACCTCGTGCGGCAGAGGGCCCTCGTGGAGAACCTGGGCGGCACCTACCACCAGGTCGTCGGCGACGACATCCCGACCGGCCTGCTGGACTTCGCCCGGGGAGTCAACGCGACCCAGCTGGTGCTGGGCGCCTCCCGCCGGGGCCGGATCGCGCAGCTGTTCTCCCGGGGCGTCGGCGTGACGACGACCGCCCACTCGGGCCCCATCGACGTCCATCTCGTCACGCACGAGGAGGTCAGCAAGGGGCGCCGGGCCCGGCCGTCGCGCGGCGGCCTCACCCGGCGGCGGCGCACGGCGGGCTTCGTGCTCGCCGCCGTGCTCCTCCCGCTGCTCACCCTGGTGCTCCACCATCTGCGGGGGGAGTTCTCCCTGCCCAGCGACATCCTGTTGTTCCTCGTCGCGGTCATCGGGGTCGCGCTGGTCGGCGGCCTGTACCCCGCGCTCTTCACAGCGGTGTCCGGGTCCCTCCTGCTGAACTACTACTTCACGCCGCCGCTCGACCGGTTCACGATCTCCGAGCAGGAGAACCTGCTGGCCCTGGTGGTGTACGTCGTCGTGGCCGCGGCCGTCAGCGCCGTGGTCGACCTGAACTACCGGCGCAGCAGGGAGGCGTCCCGGACCCGGACCGAGGCCGAGGTCCTGTCCGCGCTCGCGGGCGGGGTGCTGCGCGGCCAGAGCACGCCGCGCGACATCCTGGAGGACCTGCGGCGCACCTTCGGCCTCACGGCGGTGACCCTGCTGGAGCGCGGGCCGGGGGACGCCGGGGCGCTGGGAATGCACAGCGACCCGGACCGCTGGCGCGTCGCGTCGACGGCCGGGGGCCCGCCCTGCACCGCCCCGAAGGCGGGCGAGACCGAGATCCCGATCGACGACGGCCTCGTCCTGGTGCTACGCGGCCGGACGCTGCGCGCCGAGGACCGGCGGGTCCTGGAGGCCTTCGCGGCGCACGCCGCGGTCGCGCTGCGGCAGCAGCGGCTGGCCGCCGAGGCCGAGCAGGCGCGGCCGCTGGCCGAGGCCGACCGGATCCGCACCGCCCTGCTGAACGCCGTCAGCCACGACCTGCGGACGCCGCTGTCCTCGGCGAAGGCGGCGGTGGACAGCCTGCGCAGCCCCGACGTCACCTGGATCGAGGAGGACCGGGACGAACTGGTCGACACCGCCGCCGAGTCCCTGGCCCGGCTCGACCGGCTGGTGGCCAACCTTCTCGACATGAGCCGCCTGCAGGCCGGCGTGCTCGGCGTCCACCCGCGCCTCCTGGCGGTCGAGGACGTCGTGCCGCGCGCCGTGTCCTCACTCGAACACCTCGACGCGAGCGGCGTGCGCGTCCGGATCTCCGGGGGGCTGCCCGTCGTGTCGGCGGATCCGGCCCTGCTCGAACGGGTGCTGGCGAACCTCGTCGCCAACGCCGTCCGCCACAACCCGCCCGGGGAGCCCGTCACGGTCACCGCGAGCGCTCATGCGGACCGGGTCGAGCTGCGCGTGATCGACCGCGGCCCCGGCATCCCCGTGTCCGAGAGGGGCGCGGTCTTCACGCCCTTCCAGCGGCTGGGCGACCGCGACAACAGCACCGGCGTCGGCCTGGGGCTGGCGCTGTCACGGGGGCTGACCGAGGCGATGGGCGGCACCCTCCTGCCCGAGGAGACCCCGGGCGGCGGGCTGACCATGGTGGTCACCCTGCGGACCGCCCGGTCGCTCGTGCCGGGACCGCATCGCAGCGGTCTCGGAGAATACGAAGAGCCCGGCGGCCGTTAAGAAAACGTCAATTCCTGATCCGCGGCCGCGGACCGCGCAGGGGCGCTCACCAGGCTTTGCTAGATTTCGCCACGCCCCATAAAGGGACGATTCAGGCGAGGGGGAGGCGGCGCTCGGCATGGGCAGGCGGGGCACATGGCGGATCTATCTGGGCGCGGCGCCCGGGGTCGGCAAGACCTACGCCATGCTGAACGAGGGGCGGCGGCGCGCCGGGCGCGGCACGGACGTGGTCGTCGGCCTCGTGGAGACCCACGGCCGCTCCCGGACGGCCGAGCAGATCGGCGACCTGGAGGTCGTCCCGGCCCGCCGGACGCTCCACCGGGGATCGCGGTTCACCGAGATGGACGTGGACGCCCTGCTGGCCCGCCGTCCCGAGGTCGCGCTGGTCGACGAGCCCGCCCACGCCAACGCCCCGGGAAGCCGCAACGCCCGGCGGTGGCAGGACATCGAGGAACTCCTGCGGGCGGGCATCGACGTGATCTCCACCCTCAACATCCAGCACCTGGAGTCGCTCAGCGACGTGGTGGAGGGCATCACCGGGGTCCGGCAGAGCGAGACCGTCCCGGACGCGGTCGTCCGGCGGGCCGACCAGATCGAGCTGGTCGACATGACCGCCGAGGCGCTGCGGCGGAGGCTCGCGCACGGGAACGTCCACGCGCCGGACGAGACCGGCGCCGCGCCGGCCGGCTACTTCAGGACGGGCACCCTCAGCGCCCTCCGCGAGCTGGCGCTGCTGTGGGTGGCCGACCGCGTCGACGAGGGCCTGGCCCGCTACCGCGGCCGGCACGGCATCACCGAGCCCTGGGAGGCGCGCGAGCGCATCGTGGTGGCGCTGGGCGGCGGCCCGGAGGGCGACGCGCTGATCCGCCGCGCGGCCCGCATGGGCGCCCGGGCCGGGCGCGCGGACCTCCTCGCCGTCCGGGTGGTGCGCAGCGGCGGCCTCGACGAGGGCTCCGCGGCCGCACTCGCGGGCCAGCGCGCCCTGGTGGAGAGCTTGAACGGGACGTTCCACCAGGTGGTGGGCGACGACGTGGCGACGGCCCTGCTGGAGTTCGCCCGCGGCGTCGACGCCACGCAGCTCGTCGTGGGGGCCGGGCGCCGCCCCGGCCGGCGGCGGATGTTCGCGACCGGCGTCGGGACCGCCCTGGTCAGGGAGTCCGGTGACTTCGACGTCCACATCGTCGGCCACGAGCGCGCCGGGAGGCGCCCCGGCATCACCCGCGCGGGCGGTCCGGCGCTGAGCCGCCGGCGCAGAGGGACGGGATGGGCGCTCGCCGTCGCCGGGCCCCCGGCGCTGACCGGCCTGCTGGCCGGGACGGGCCTGGAGTTCGGCCTGGTCACCGACATCCTGTTCTACCTGGTGCTGACCGTCGGGGTCGCCCTCGCGGGCGGGCTGTGGCCGGCCGTGGCCGCCGCGGTACTGGGCAGCCTGCTGGCCAATTGGTTCTTCACGCCGCCCTTCCGCACCCTGACCATCGGCGACCGCGACAACGCCCTCGCGCTGGTGATCTTCGTCGGGGTTGCGGTGGCGGTCGCCTCGGTGGTCGACCTGGCCGCGCGCCGCTCGCGGCAGGCGGCGCAGAGCAGCGCGGAGGCCGAGACCCTGAGCATGCTGGCGACCAGCGTGCTGCGCGGCGAGAAGGCGCTGCCCGCCCTGCTGGAACGGATCCGCGAGACCTTCGGCGTGGCCTCGGTCGCGCTGCTGGAGAGGACGGGCGACGGCTGGACGGTGCTGGGGGCGACCGGCTCCGATCCGTGCCTCGACCCCGACCGTGCCGACGCGCAGGCCAGGGTCGGCGCGGGCGAGGGCGCGGACCGGGGCGGCGAGACGGTGCTGGCCCTGCGCGGACGCGTTCTGCCCGCCGCGGACCGCCGGGTGCTGTCGGCGTTCGCGTCCCAGGCCGCCGCCGCGCTGGAGTGGCGGCGGCTGGCCGAGGAGGCGGGGCGGGCGCGGCGGCTCGCCGAGGGCAACAAGATCCGTACCGCCCTGCTCGCCGCGGTGTCCCACGACCTGCGCACCCCGCTCGCCTCGATCAAGGCCGGCGTGAGCAGCCTGCGCCAGACCGACGTCGACTGGGACCCCGAGGACGAGGCCGAACTGCTGGCCACCGTCGAGGAGTCGGCCGACAGGCTCGACGGCCTCATCGGCAACCTGCTCGACATGAGCCGGCTGCAGACGGGCGTCGTCTCCCCGCTGACCCAGCCCGTCTCGCTGGAACAGGTGGTGCCGCCCGTCCTGCGGGGCGTGCCGCGCGACCGCGTGGACGTGGACGTCCCCGAGACGCTCCCGCCGGTGCTGGCCGACCCCGGGCTGCTGGAACGCGCGCTGGCCAACGTGGTCGAGAACGCCGTCCGGCACAGCACCGGCCCCGTCACCCTGTCGGCCGGCGAGCTGCGCGCGGACCGGCGGCTCGAACGGGTCGAGATCAGGGTCGCGGACCGGGGCCCCGGAGTACCGGAGGCCGACAAGGAGCAGATCTTCGCGCCGTTCCAGCGCCTCGGGGACTCACCCCGCGGCACCGGGGTGGGGCTGGGCCTGGCCGTGGCCCGGGGCTTCACCGAGGCGATGGGCGGCACCCTGCGGGCCGAGGACACCCCGGGGGGCGGCCTCACCATGCTCTTCGCGCTGCCGGCCGCCGGCGCGCGCGGGGACGGGCCCGCATCCGGCGACGAGAGCGGGGGAGCACGGTGACGCGGATACTCCTCGTCGAGGACGAGCGGCAGCTCGTCCGGGCGCTGCGCATCAACCTGAGGACGCGCGGCTACGAGGTGGACACCGCGCCAGACGGCCGCACCGCCCTGGACCTGGCCGCACAGCGCAGGCCGGACGTGGTGGTGCTCGACCTCGGGCTGCCGGACATGGACGGCGTCGAGGTGATCCAGGCGCTGCGCGGCCGGCTGAACGTCCCCATCATCGTGCTCTCCGCGAGGCACGCCTCCGAGGAGAAGGTCCGGGCCCTGGACACGGGAGCCGACGACTACGTCACCAAGCCGTTCGGCATGGACGAGCTCCTGGCCCGGTTGCGCGCGGCGGTCCGGCGGGCCGCCCCGGCCGAGCAGGCGGCCGCCGTGGTGGAGACCGAGGCCTTCACGATCGACCTCGGGGCCAAGCGGGTGACCCGGGCGGGCCGGGAGATCCGCCTGACGCCCACCGAGTGGAACATCCTGGAGGTGCTGGTCCGCAGTCCCGGCGCCCTCGTCGGCCAGCGGCGGCTCCTCCACGAGGTGTGGGGCCCCGCCTACGACAAGGAGACGAACTACCTGCGCGTCTACCTCGCCCACCTGCGCCGCAAGCTGGAACCCGACCCGGCCCGCCCCCGCCACCTGATCACCGAGCCGGGCATGGGCTACCGCTTCGAACCCTGACCCGGGGCCTCTCCGTGCGGGAGCCTCAACTCCGCGAGACGGAGGTGGGCGGGGGCGGGGTCCAGCGGGCGGTCTTCGAGGGGACTCCGAAGTCGGGCTTGAGTTCCTGGGGGATGGCGTAGTGCATGACGCGGCCCCGCGTCAGCGAGGACAGCTCCAGCATGGTGACCAGGCGGCCGAGCCGGTCGGAGATCTGCTCGGCCCACGGCCCGCGGTCCTCGACCCATTCCAGGGCGCCCAGCAGGGCCGGGGCGATCCTGATGAGCGAGTCGAACCGCGTGCGGGGGACCTCGAGCCAGTCCGCGGACGTGTCGCCGATGAGGTAGCGGATGAGCGCGGGCACGATCGGGTCGAGCAGCGTCCCGGGCACGACCTCCTCGTACAGGTCGATCAGCTGCCGGGTCAGGTGCGCCCCCTCGGGGGAGGGGCCCATGTGGCGCACCATGTACCGGTCGGAGAACTCCCTGGCCGCCTCCAGGTCCGGGGGGATGGTGTCGGGCTCGATGCCGAGGATGGCGCCGACGACGCGCCAGGCGTAGTAGTAGGCGTCCGCGCCTTCGGCGGTGATGTGGATGCCCATGCGGTGCAGGGCGTCCAGGACCTGGATGCTGAACATCATCAGCCCGCCGAGCATGTCCTCCTGGCAGATCGCGACGGGCTCGGGCCAGCGGCCCTCCTCCTTGAGGTGCCGGCGGATGGAGGCGTGCAGCAGGCGGACCTTCTGCGCCGCAGGGAGGAACCGCCCCCCGGCCTGGAACGCGTCGGGCTGCATGAGGTAGACGGTGAACTGCCCGGTCTCGGCCATCCGGCGCGAGGGGTAGGCCAGCGAATGCGTGGCGGACAGCAGCTTCGCCACGTGCGGGACGACGTAGCAGGCCGGCATCGCCGCGAACGACAGGGCGGTGGAGACGTGCACGTCGTTGTCGACGAAGAACCGCCGCGCCTGCTCCATGACGCCCCAGTCGATCCAGTCCGGCGGCGTCGCGGTCGCCCGGAGGTAGTCGCGCGCCGCGTCGGGCAGGCCGTCGGGAAGCGCCTGGCCGGAGGTCGTGAACCAGCGCATGAGGGTGTTGTACCTGCCGACCTGCCCTGTGCTGAAAAGGGCTTCGACGGTCGCGTCGGCCAGCGGGTCGCCCTTCAGCCGCAGAGCGTCCATGTACTGGTCGGTGTAGTCAGTCATCGGAGGTCACCTCGCGGATCAGTCGGGCCAGTGCGTCGGCGGCGTCCGGCCGGGTGCCGGCGAGGGCCGCCTGCGCGGCGTGCGCGCGTTCGTCGATCATCTGCCGGACGCGGTCCGGCGCCCGGGAGCGGATCATGATCTCCCGGATCTCGGCGGCGCCGGCCGGGGTGAGAGGTCCGTCCAGCAGGTCCCGCAGCCGCCGCCGGTCGGGCTCGCCGGCCTCGGTCAGGGTCAGCGCGAGCAGGGCGGTGGGTTTGCGGCCCGCGAGGTCGTCCAGGAGCGACTTGCCGGTGCGTCCCGGGTCGCCGAACACGCCCCACAGGTCGTCCCGCAGCTGGAAGGCCTCCCCGAGCGGACGGGCGTAGGCGGCCAGCGCGTCCAGCGTCGGCGCGGCCGCCCCGCCCAGCACCGCGCCGATCCGCAGCGGCCCCTCGACGGTGTAGGAGCCCGTCTTGAACCGCACGATCGCCAATGACCGGGCCACGTCCGGCGCCGCCCCGGTCCGCAGGATCTCCAGGCACTCGCCCGCCACCAGCTCGCGGCCCATCGCCGTCCACAGCGGCACCGCCCGGCCCAGGAAGGCCCGCGGCAGGCCCGAGGAGTGGAACAGCTGCGCGGCCCACGCCACCAGCAGGTCGCCGACCATGATGGCGAGGGCGTCGCCGAGCCTCTCGTGCGCGCTCGGCCGCCCGCGCCGCATCGGGCTGCGGTCGATGACGTCGTCGTGGACGATCGCGGCGGCGTGCACCAGTTCCAGCGCCGCCGCCGCGCGGACGACGGCGTCGGTGTCCGGCTGCCCCGCGGCGCGCCACCCCCAGTAGCAGAACGCCGGGCGGATCCGCTTGCCGCCGTCGACCGAGATCCGCAGCTGGTCGGCCACGGGCGCCAGCTCGCCGTCCAGGGCCAGCAGCTCGGCGATCTCGACCTCGACGAACTCCTCCAGCGCCCGGTCGACCCGGGCCCGGAGGTCAGCCATCCCGGAGCCGTGCGGCGGCCCGGCGGGCCAGGACCTCCAGATGCGCCTCCGGAGCCGCGCCGTTGCGCCGCAGCGCCAGCTCGCCCCGGGCGCGGAGCTCCTGCCGCACCTCGGCCGGGCCGGGCACGCGCCGGGCCATGACCCGCAATCCCTCCGCCACCAGGTCGGCGACCCCGGCCGCCAGGCAGAGCATGTCGTTGCCCGGACCGGCTCTTCCGTCAGACTGCGCCATCGTCACCTTCCACTCCCTTGTAGTCACAGCAAGTGATATCAGGAAAGCGGTGGGTCACCACCGAAACGGTCTGGCAGGACTGCCTCGCCGCCGCATGACGGAATAGTCACTCGTGCGGTTGGGGGTACGCGTCTCAGGCGCCGGTCCAGGAGCGGAGCTTCTCGGGGTTGCGCACGGCCCAGATGCGCCTGATCCGCCCGGCTGTGATCTCGAACGCGTACACCGTCACGATGACGCCGTCCTGCTGGGCGATCAGACCGGGCTGGCCGTTGACGGTGCGCTCCAGCAGCGTCACGCCGGACACCCGGCGGAGGAGGTCGGCGATCGCGTGCGCGATCCGCTCACCGCCCTCGATCGGACGGAGCACGGTCTTGACCACGCCGCCGCCGTCGGCGGTGAGGACGGCGCCCGGATCGAGAAGGCCGATGAGGGCGTCGACGTCACCGTTCTCCAGCGCCCGCCTGAAGTTCCTGACGACATCGGCGCGGCCGGCGGCCGGGGCCGCGGGCGGCGTGCCGGCGCGGATGCGGCGCCTGCCCGAGGAGGCCAGCTCGCGGCAGGCCGCCGGGGTGCGGCCGGTGATCTCGGCGATCTCGGCGAAGGGGTACCGGAAGACGTCGTGCAGGATGAGCGCCACGCGTTCGGCCGGGGTCATCGATTCCAGCACGACGAGGAAGGCCATGCCGACCGACTCGTCCAGGGTGATCCGGTCGGCCGGGTCGGCCGCCGCGGCGCCCGGCCGGCCGCCGATCCACCGCTCGGGTCCGGGCAGTGGCTCGGGGATCCACTCGCCCACGTAGCGCTCCCGCCTCGCGCGCGCCGAGCCGAGCACGTCCAGGCAGATGCGGCCGGCGACCTTCGACAGCCAGGCGCCGGGGGAGGCGACGGCCTCCCGCTGCCGCGGGGACAGGGCGTACCAGCGGGCGTAGGTCTCCTGCACGACGTCCTCGGCCTCGGCCAGGGAGCCCAGGAGCCGGTAGGCCAGGCCGATCAGGCGGCGCCGCTCGCTGACGATCGCGCTCAGGCCCGCGTCGGACCGGTCGGCTCCTGGTGGCGATTGGTCGGTCATGTCCTGGTGGCTCCCTGGATCGGATGTGCCCTCATCTCACTACGACGAGACGGCGCGCCGGAATGTCAGGCCGGACGGCGACCTGACATTCCGGGGCGCCGCGTCGTCGGACTCCCGACACGGCTTCGTTCGATGCGACAAGGAGACGATCATGTCTGCACGCAGTTCGGCCCCGGTGGCGGGACCGGCGGCGGAGGTGACGACGCGCCCGGATCCGAGACGCTGGCTCGTCCTCGCCGTCATCGCCGCCGCCCAGCTGATGGTCGTCCTCGACCTGACCGTGATGAACCTCGCGCTGCCGTCGGCGCAGCGCGCGCTGGGGTTCTCCGCCGCCGACAGGCAGTGGGTCGTGACCGCGTACGCGCTGTCGTTCGGGAGCCTGCTGCTGTTCTGCGGGCGCCTGGCCGACCTGGCCGGCCGCAAGGCGACCTTCCTGACCGGGCTCGTCGGCTTCGCGGCGGCCTCCGCCGTCGGCGGCGCCTCGGTCGACTTCCCGATGCTGGTGACGGCGCGGGCCTGCCAGGGGGCCTTCGGCGCCCTGCTGGCGCCGTCCGCCCTGTCGCTGCTGACCACGACGTTCCAGGACCCCAAGGAGCGGGCCAGGGCGTTCGGCGTCTACGGCGCGGTCGCGGCCGCGGGCGGCGGCCTCGGGCTGCTGCTCGGCGGTGCGCTGACCTCCTACCTGTCCTGGCGGTGGTGCATGTACGTCAACCTGGTCTTCGCCGCGTTCGCGATCATCGGTGGAGCGCTGCTGGTCGGACGGCAGCGGCGGACGCCGGGCGGCCGCCTGGACGTTCCGGGCGTGGTGGCGGTGTCCGGGGGGATGCTCTGCCTCGTCTACGGCTTCTCCAACGCCGCGTCCCACAGCTGGGGCACGCCCCTCACCTGGGGCCTCCTCGCGGCCGGGGTCGCGCTGCTGACCGTTTTCGCGGCCTGGCAGGCGCGCACCGCGCACCCCCTGCTGCCGCCCCGCATCGTCCTCGACCGCGTCCGCGCCGGCGCCTACCTCACCATCCTGGTCAGCGGGGCCGGCACGTTCGGCGTCTTCCTGTTCCTCGTCTATTACATGCAGGTGACGCTGGGCTACTCGGCCGTCCGGTCGGGGGTGGCCATGCTGCCGATGGTGGTGCTCAGCGGCGCCATGGCCGTCCTGGGCAACACCAGGCTGATGCCGCGGTTCGGACCCGGGCCGATGGTCATCGCCGGCATGCTGCTCAACGCGGCCGCCATGGTGTGGCTGACGAGGATCGGCGCGCATTCGGGCTACGGGGCGGCGCTGCTCGGCCCGCTCATGGTGATCGGCGCCGGCATGGGCCTCGTCTTCGGCATGGCGGCCGCCACCGGCACCTTCGGCGTGGCGCCGCGGGACGCGGGGGTGGCCTCGGCGAGCATCAACACCGGCCAGCAGCTCGGCGGCTCGATCGGCACCGCTCTGCTCAACACGATCGCGGCCGGCGCCACCTCCGGCTACCTGGCCGGCCACGTGCGCGGACGGCCGACGCCGGAGATGCTCCAGCTCGCGGCCGTCCACGGCTACACCACGGTGTTCTGGTGGTGCGCCGGCATCTTCGCGGCCGGCGCCGTGGTCTGCGGCGCGCTCCTGCCCCGCGGCCCGCTGACGGCGCGCCAGCATGGACGCGCACCGGCTGGTTATGAATGACCAGGTGACGTCCTTGGGGAACGGACCTCGTGGTCGCGGAGCGGGCCGACGGTCAGGCCGGTGGCGCGACAGGTCGCCACCACGCCGGGGAGGGCGCCGAGGGACGCTCTCCACGCGCCCGGCGCCGAGGTGGCGTCGCTGTCGTGCAGGAGGAGCGTCGCGCCGCCGTCCAGGCCGGGCGCGAGCTCGGCCAGCACGGAACGGGGCGTCGCGGAGGCCGTCCAGTCCTTGCCCCAGGCCGTCCACAGGACGGGCCGGAGGTTGTCGCGGTGGGCCGCGAGGAGGGCCTCGGCGCTGAGGACGCCGTACGGGGGCCGGTACCAGGCCGGGGTGGCGCCGCACACGTCCTCGATGAGGCGGACGGTGCGGCGCATCTCGGCGGCGACACGACCGGGCCGGGTCTTCAGGGCGTTGTCGTGGTGCCATCCGTGGACGGCGATCTCGTGGCCGTCGGCGACGATGCGCCGGCCGATGCCCGGGTTGCGCTGGAGCATCGCGCCGAGGACGAAGAAGGTCGCGTGACAGCCGAGACGGGCGAGCTCGTCCAGGAAGAGGGGCGTGGAGCGGGCATCGGGTCCGTCGTCCAGGGTGAGCGCGACATGGCGGGCCCCGCCGCGGCCGGCGAGACGGGGAGTCAGGCGGCGGACGGGCGGAAGCCAGGTCGCGGCGGGCAGGGCGTGCGCCAGGAGCACCCCGGCGAGGCCCCGCGTCAGATGCGACATGGGACCAGTCTCACAGGGGGATCGATCGCATGGGCAAACGGCTCCTCATCCTCACGGCGGCCATGGGGGCCGGTCACGACGCCGTCGCCGGGGAACTGGCGCGGCGGATCGCGCCGCGGGGCGTGGAGGTGAGCGTCGTCGACGTGCTGGACCTGGTGCCGCTGCGCCTCGGGCACGGGCTCAGGCGGATGTACGGGGGGATGCTCCGCGGCGCGCCGTGGCTCTACGAGTGGATCTACCAGGCCTTCTTCGTGTCGGCGAGCCCGCCGCCGCCCTCGCCGCTCACGGCGCTGATCGCCAGGCGGCTGGAGCGGCGGACCCCGGAGCCGCCGCCGGACGCGGTGGTGTCGACCTTTCATCTCGCGGCGCAGGTCGCGGGGCGGATGCGCCTGCGGGGGCGGCTGGGGGCGCCCTCGCTCGTGCTGGTGACCGACTTCGCCGTGCACCGGATGTGGTCGCACCCGGGCAACGACCGCTACCTGTGCCCGGACGAGGCCTCGGCGCGCGCGGTGGCGGAGCGGACGGGACGTCCGGCCGGCCGGGTCGCGCCCGTGGTGCGGCCCGGGTTCCGGCGCGCGGACGACGGCGGCCGGCTGCGGGCGCTCGCCGGGGCGCGCCCCGATGAGCGGATCGTGCTGGTGTCCGCGGGGGCCTGGGGCGTCGGCGGGGTGGTCGAGACGGCCCGCGGGCTCGCCGCGTCCGGCCGGTACCTGCCGGTGGTGCTGTGCGGGCGGAACCGGCGGCTGCTCGCCCGGATCCGGGAGGACGGGATCGGGCACGCCCTCGGCTGGCGGGACGACATGCCCGGGCTGATGGCGGGTGCGTACGCGCTGGTCGACAACGCGGCGGGGCAGACGTGCCGGGAGGCGTTCGCGTGCGGGCTGCCGGTGGTCACCCACCGGCCCATCCCCGGTCACGGACGGGACGGCGCCGAGGCGATGGCGCGGGCGGGCCTGAGCGCGTTCGCGCGGTCGCCCGCCGAGCTCCTCGAAATGCTGGACGGGCTCGCGGACGAGCGGGTGCGCGCGGCCCGGGCCCGGCGGGTGGACCTGCTGTTCGACGCCGTCCGGGCCGAGCAGGTCATCCGCGCCGCGCTGGGGTGACGGCGCGCTCGTCGTGCAGCAGGGGGGACCGGGCGATGACGGCGCTGCCGAGCAGGATCGCCGCGACGCTCACGACCTCCGCGGCGAGCCACGGGCCGGTCCGGATGCTCTCGTCGAAGAGGCCGACGCCCAGCGCGATGCTGGCGACGGGGTCGGCGACCGTCAGGGCGGGCTGCACGGCCACCAGGCTGCCGCTCTGCAGCGCGTTCTGGAGCATGAACAGGCTCGCGACCCCCGCCGCGGCCATCGCGTAGAGCTCCCAGGACGTCAGGACGGCGACGATGCCGTCGGAGAAGGCGCGCGTGGCCGTCCTCATGAACGCGGCCGTCAGCGCGAACCCCAGGGACGTCGTCACGCCGAGCAGCACGCCGCGGACCGGTCCGCGGATCCTCCACGCCGCCGCCACCAGGGCGGCCGCGCAGCCCGCCGTGGCGGCCGTCGCGATGATCCACTCGCCGGGCCCCGGCACGCCCAGGCCCTCGCTGGGGGCGGCGGCGATGAGCAGCCCGGCCAGGCCCGCGGTGAGGACGGCGACCCCGGCCCACGGCACCTGGCGCAGCCCGCGCGGCGGCAGGAAGGCGATGAGGATCATGGTGAACGGCAGTTCGGAGGCCATCAGCGGCTGGACCAGCGCCAGCCCCGCCATCGACAGCGCGGCGGCCTGCAGGACGAACGCGGCGATGAGCGCGCCCACCCCGCCGAGCCAGAGCGGCTGCCGCAGCAGGTCGAGGATGAGGGACGGTTTGAAGGCGTCGGCCTCGGGCGCGGTCGCGGCGGCCCGGCGCTGGAGCACCGACGCCAGGGCGTTGGCCGCGCCGGCCAGCAGGCCCAGGATGACGGCGGTCACCGGTCCCCGTCCCGCGCTGCCAGCTCGCCCGGTTTGCCGAGGTAGGGCGACCGGCCGAGGACGACGATGCCCGCCACCATGCCCGCCAGCCCCAGCGCCTCCAAGGCCAGGTCACGAGGGGACAGCCGGATCCTCTCGCCGAAGATCGTGACACCCAGCGCGATCCCGGTCAGCGGCTCGGCCGCGGTGCTGGCGGGCAGCGAGATGCGCAGCGGCGCCGCGTCGAAGGCGCTCTGGGCGAACAGCAGCGCGAGCGCCCCGATGAACAACAGGCCGTAGGGCTGCCACGTCCGGAAGGCGGTGGAGACGCCCGCGTCGAACAGCAGCACGACGCTGCGGGTCAGCGTGTCCTGGAGGCCGTAGAGGAGCCCGGCGGCCGTGGCGAGCAGCATCGCGCGGACGCGCAGGTCCCGGTGGCCTCCTCCCACCGCGACCAGCACGGCGAGCCCCAGCACGACCGCTCCGCTCATCCAGCGGGGGGACAGCGCGCCGGGCGGCGCCCCTCCGTGCGGCTGCCCGATGCCGAGGAACAGCGCGACTCCGCCGGTCAGCGTCAGCGACCCCAGCAGGGCCCTGGCGCCGAACGGCTCCCGGTAGATCACATGCGCGGCGGCCAGGGCGAACACGAGGTTGACGGTGAGCACCGGCGTGGCCTGGGCGACGCCGACGAGGTCCAGCGCGAACGCGAACACGAGCTGACCGGCGATCATCAGGGCGATCCCGCTCAGCCACAGCCGGCTGTGCAGCAGGTCCAGCAGCAGCCTCGGATGCAGGATCCGTCCGAGCGGCTCCTGGAAGGCCGCGTGCTGCTGCGCCACGAAGCCCAGACCGATGAGGCAGGCCGCCACCACCGCGACGGCCATCCCGAGAAGGCTCATCCTGATCCACGATTTCCCCCGCCGTGACTCTCGCGTCGATCTCCTACCCGGGTCCGGATATCCGAATCCGTCTTTGAGAACTGTCCGAAACCGGCGGGAATGGCTTTTCCCGGCAGGACGGCGACGTGCGCCCGCGGTGCCGCCGCACGTCACGGCGCTCGTGGCGGGGCCTGTGGCGATTCCCACAGAATTAAATCCGACTCTCAGATTCCGATTCAACTATGATCAAGCCGTGCACCTGACACAGTCGACCGACCTGGCCCTGCGCGTGCTGATGCTGCTGGGCGCGCGGAACGAGCGGCGGTCCGCCGCCGAGCTGGCCGAGCGCCTGCAGGTCCCGCCGCAGCACATGGCGAAGATCGTCCAGCGGCTCCGCCGGGACGGTTTCGTCAGCACGACCCGCGGTCGCGGGGGCGGCGTCGTCCTCGCCGGCGGAGTGACCGAAACCCCGGTCGGCGAGATCGTCCGCGCGCTGGAAGGGCCCGGCGAGGCGGTCGAGTGCGACAGCCCGCCCTGCCCGCTGCGCGACGGCTGCCGCCTGCGCGGGGCGCTGCGGGCGGCGCAGGCGGCCTTCCTGGCGTCGCTGGACCAGGTGCGACTGCGCGACCTCGTGGCCGATCCGACCGGACCGGTCCTGCTGTCCCTGGCGCCGCCGGCGTCCGCCGGTGCGCCGTCCCCCGCGGAGGAAGGTCTCTGATGCTCTCGTCCGACCACGCCGAGATCGTGCGGGCCACGTTGCCCGCCGTCGCCGCCAACGGCACCGCGATCACCGGCGAGTTCTACGCCGCGATGTTCGCCGCGCACCCCGAGCTGCGGAACCTGTTCAACCAGGGCAACCAGGCCAACGGCGAGCAGCGCCGGGCCCTCGCCGGCTCGGTGGCCGCGTTCGCCGAGCACCTGGTGACGGAGGAGTCGGCCATCCCCTTCCAGCGGATCCTCTCGCGGATCGCGCACAAGCACGCCTCGCTCGGCATCCGCCCCGAGCAGTACACGATCGTCGGACGGCACCTGATGGACGCGGTCGCCAAGGTGCTCGGCGACGCGGTGACGCCGCAGGTGCACGCGGCCTGGTCCGAGGTGTACTGGCTCTTCGCGACGCTGCTGATCGCGGAGGAGGCCCGCCTGTACCAGGAGGCCGCCTGCGACCCGCAGGCGCCGTTCCGGCCGTGGCGCGTCACCGAGCGGCGGGACGAGGCCGAGGACACCGTCTCCCTCGTCCTCGCCCCCGCCGACGGCGGCACGATGCCCGCGCACCGGCCGGGCCAGTACGTCTCCCTCGCGGTCACGCTGCCGGACGGATTGCGTCAGCCCCGCCAGTACACGCTGTCCCGGGTGAACGGGGACACCGTGCAGATCACGTTGCGGCGCGTGCGAGGCGACGCCGCCGCTCCCGACGGCGCCGTCTCGACCTTCCTGTTCGAGAACGTCGCCGCCGGCGACGTGGTGGAGCTGTCCCCGCCGTTCGGCGACGTGGTGGTGGAGGACGACGGCGACCCCCTCGTCCTGATCAGCGCGGGGATCGGCATCACCCCGGTCGCCGCGATGATCGACCACCTGGCCGGCGCGGAGCCGGGGCGCCGGGTCCTGGCCGTGCACGCCGACCGCGGGCCCCGCACCCACGCGCTGCGGCGGCAGATCGCCGACGCGGGCGCCAGGATGACCGACTTCCGGCAGCTGACCTGGTACGAGGACCCGGACGGGACCGAGGGCGGGGACGTCCTGTCCGGCCGGATCGACGTCACCCGGCTGCCCCTGCCGCCCAAGGCCCGAGTCTTCATGTGCGGCCCGATCCCGTTCATGCGCGAGATCCGGCGCGGGCTGGCCGAGGCCGGAGTCTCGGACGAACGCATTCACTACGAGGTCTTCGGCCCGGACCTGTGGACGGCGGGCGACCGGCTATCGAACGGCACTGGAATTGTTCGTTAAAGCGAATCGGATGTCTTAATGGGCGTGAACTGACCAGTACGCGGTTCTAGGGGATGAAAGTCTGAAAGATCCCTTGCCTTGCGGGGAATCGAATAGGAAACTTAACTATCAATGTCCCCCCGCCCCAAGGACTCCCTTATGCCCGTACAGACACCTTTGCGGCCCTCGCCGGCCGTGGCGACCGAGCAGCCGGCCCGTTACGCCCTCGCGGCGGCACGGCTCTTCCTGGGCTGGATCTTTCTCTGGGCCTTCGTCGACAAGCTCTTCGGCCTCGGCAAGCCCACGGAGAAGGGCTGGCTGTCCGGCGCCTCGCCGTCCGAGGGTTTCCTCAGCCACGCCGAGGGCCCGTTCAAAGAGATCTTCCACGCGATGGCGGGAAAGGTCTGGGCCGACGCCCTCTTCATGTTCGGGCTCGGCGGTCTCGGTGTCGCGCTGTTCCTCGGGATCTGTTTGCGCCTCGCCGCGATCGGCGGCACCGTTCTCCTCGTCATGCTGTGGGCGGCGTCCCTGTGGCCGGAGGCCAACCCGTTCATGGACATGCACTGGATCTACGCCGCCACGCTGATCGCCGCCGCGCTCGCCGACGCCGGAAAGACGCTCGGGCTCGGGCGGTTCTGGGAACGGCTCCCGGTGATCCGCCGCCACCCTCTCCTCCGCTGACGGCGAGGACGTGAGAAGCGCCTTCCGGGGGGACGACCCGTCCCGACCCCCCGGGAGGCGCTCACGTGAATGTCCGTTGAGGAATACCCTTCCCAGCCAAATCACGGGTCGCAATTCGATTGACCGCGCCAGCAGTTCCGGCGATGCCTGGAGTGCATTGTGACCTGGAGGAGATGTCTGTAGGTAACGGAGCGGAAGCATGCTGTTCTCGAATTCCGAAAGGAAGGGAACCTATGGACCTGCAGACCATCCAGTCGAGCGTCGAGACACCCTCCGAGCGTTCCGCCGACCTCGTCTTCACCGGCACCGCCGTCTTCGTCGCGCACGGCCAGTGATACCCAACGCCACTTCGAGCGCGTTCACCCCCGGCACGCGCGTCGTCGCCTCCATCGTCGAGATCGACAACGCCTGCATCCCGCTCATCGGAGCGGCCCGGATGACCATTCACAACGTCCGGCCGTACCAGGGAGGCGTGCAGGTCTGGGCGAACATCGAATGGAACGCCAACCTGCGCGTCCGGGTCAGCCGCATCTGGGAGACCTGACCCGCCTCCGTGTCAGGTCTCTGCGGGTCACAGCGCTGACGCGCGTTCACTGGAAGGGGTTTCGGCCGCGGTCGGAGCCCCTTCTCCGGGTCTCGGGGACGGCCTCTGGGCGGCACCGCCCGGATGGTCGCCCACCGTGATCGGCTGATCGCTGTTTGTGCTCCCGCGTGGAGGGGATCTTCACCGGCGTTGAGGGGACCGCCAGTCCAGGGGAGGCACGGTGCCGGCACTCCACGACCTTCTGCAGCGGTTCCGCGCTGCCGGAGCGCCGGGCCCCGCGGCGGCCGTCCCCTCGGAGCACCGGGCAGTGGAGGACGAACTGGAACCGGTCTTCGCCCGGTTGGAAGGGGCGGAGCAGGCGAGGCTGCGCACCGTGGCGGCGGCGCACGACCAGGCGCGACGCATCACGGGGTCGGCCCGAGAGCAGGCGGCCGGTCTGGTGGAGCGGGCGCGGGCCGAGGCGCCCGCGGAGCGGGCCGCGGTCGCGGCCGAGATGCTGCGTGCCGCTGAGGACGAGGAACAGGCCATGCGGGTCGCCGCGGAGGACGAGGCGGGACGGATTCGCGAGGCCGCCTCCACCCGGATGGACGGCCTGGTGACCCGCGCCACGGGGATCGTCGCCGGTTTCCTGGACGAGACGAGGGCGTCACCGTGAGCGCGAGCTTCGTCGCCGGCCAGGTCAGGGCCAGGGCGCTCACCCGGAACGCGCTCGGCCCCGGGCGGGTCAGAGCGATCGCGCAGGCGGGGTCCCTGACCGAGGCGCTCGCGAGCCTGGCCGCCACCCCCTATGGCAAGCGGCTTCCCGCCGTGCCGACCTTGGACGCGGCGCAGCACGCGGTCGCGGACTCGCTGCTCTGGCACCTGCGCGTGCTGGCCGGCTGGCTGCCGCCCCAAGGCGTGGTCGCCCTGCGGTCTCTGGCGGGAGCCTTCGAGATCGCCAACATCGACGGTCTGCTCCAGCGTCTGGAAGGGCGGCCCGCCGAGGAACCGTACGCGCTGGGCGCGCTCGCTACGGCATGGCGGGCGCTGGAGGACGCCCCGGACACGGGAACGGTGCGCGACCGTCTCGCCGCCTCGCCGTGGGGCGACCCCGGGTCGGCCGACCCGTACGACATCAGGCTGTTCCTCCGGCTGTCGTGGGCGTCGCGCGTCTCCGGGCTCGACGCGCTCACCGGCGGCTGGGCGGCGGGGGCGGCGGCCGTCCTGGTCGCGGGCGAGCGGTTCGGCGACGGCAGGGACCTCCCCGAAGCCGCCCTCGTGCGGGCTCAGAGGCTGATCGGACGGGCGGCGGCGGAGGCGCCCACCGTGCCCGCCATGGTCGGCCGGCTCGCCCGGGGCGCCCGCTGGTCCCTGGAGGGCATCGATGACGCCGCCGGCCTGTGGCAGGCCGAGACCCGCTGCTGGCGGCGGCTGGAGCGGGACGGCGCCGCGCTGCTGCGCGGCTCCGCGTTCGGCCTCGGCCCGGTCGTCGGGGCGGCGGCCGTGATGGCCGCCGACGTCCGGCGGGTCCGCGCCGCGCTGGAGACGGCGGCGCTCGGCGGCGGACCGGCGGAGGCCTACGATGAGGTGGCCTGAGGGCCTGTGGCCGGTGCGGATGGCGCGCGTCGCGGTCGTGGCCCCCGCCGGCGCCCTGCGCGACGCCCTGGTGCGGGTCGCGGACGCCGGGGTGGTCGAGCTCGATCCCGGACGCCGCCCCCGCGCCGGACGGAACGCCGCGGCCGACCTCGAAGCCGCGGTCCTCGCGTCGGCCCCCGATCCGGGGCGACCGGCCGAGTGGAACCGCCCTGACCTGGCCGAAGGTGAAGCGCAGGTGCGGGACCGCGCCGCCGGCGCGGTCCGGAAGGGGCACGTGGCCGCGGTCGTCGGCTGGATGCCCCGCGCGGCCCATGCCGCGCTCGCCGCCCGGCTCGCCGAGGTCGGCGCCGCCCTGGTGCGGCTGCCGCACCCGCGCGGTGTGGAGGCGCCGTCCCTGCTCCAGGGGGAGGACCGGCGGGAGAGCCTGCGCGGCTCCCTCGTCCCGCTGGTGGCGACCTACGGTCCGGTCCCGTACGCCGACCTCGATCCGACTCCGGTCGCGTGGGCCGCCTACGTCCTGATGTTCGGGATCATGTTCGGCGACGCGGGCCACGGGCTGCTGCTGCTGGCGGCCGCCGCGGCCCTGCTCGCCGGTCGCCCGCGCCGGGCGGCGCGCCTGCGGCGGGCATGGCCGTTCGTGCTGGGCGCCGGGATCACCAGCACGGCCTTCGGCGTGCTGTACGGGGAGTTCTTCGGCCCGACCCGTGTCGTCCCGCGGCTGTGGCTGTCGCCGCTCGACAGCCCGGTCCGGCTGCTGGTGTTCGCGGTGGGCCTCGGGGCGGTGCTGCTGGCCGGCGCCTACGCGCTGGGCATCGTCAACCGGTGGAGGGAGGGGGGCTGGTCCGCCGCGCTGTACGAGCCCTCGGGCATCTCCGGCGCTTCGGTCTTCCTCGGGGCGGGCGCCCTGGCCGCGGGGGCCTACTTCCACCGGCCCGGCGTCGCGGTCGCCGGTGCGGCCGTCGCCGTCCTCGGACTGGTGGCGGCCTCCATCGGCTTCTTCGCCAGGGCCGGGGGCGGCGGCACGGGCGCGGTCGAGACGGTCGTGGAACTGTTCGACCTGGTCATGCGGCTGGGCGCCAACGTGGTGTCGTTCGCGCGCTTGGCGGCGTTCGGCCTGACGCACGCGGCGCTGGCCGCGGTCGTCTGGACGGGGACCGCGGCCCTGTGGCACCACGGCGGCATCGCGCGCGCCGTCGCCGCGCTGGTCTTCGTCTTCGGGACGGCGCTGACGTTCGCGCTGGAGGCGCTCGTCGCGGGGGTCCAGGCTCTCCGGCTGGAGTACTACGAGCTGTTCTCCCGGCTCTTCACGACGCAGGGCCGGCCGTTCCGGCCCTGGCACATCCGCATGACGGCAGAGGAGGTGGACGCCCCATGTCCCCAGGTGTGACGGCGGCGGGCGTGACGGCGGCCGGACAGGCGGCGGCCGCGAACTGGGCCCCGTTCGTGGGCGCCGGGATCGCGGTCGCCGGGGCCTCGATCGCCGCCGGCGTCGCGGTCGCCTACACCGGCGCCGCGGCGCTCGCCGCGCTGAGCGAGCGCCCCGAGCTGTTCGGCCGGGCGATGGTCATCGTCGGGCTCGCCGAGGGCATCGCCATCTACGGTCTGATCATCGGCATCATCCTGATCGGGAAGGCATGACCGCCGCCGGTCGCGTCGCCGTGCTGGGGGAGCGGGCCCGCGTGGAGGGCTACGGCCTCGTCGGCGCGCTGGTCAGCCCGGCGGACGGCCCCGGTGAGGTCCGCGCCGCCTGGGAGGCGCTCGGCGACCGTGCGGCCGTGGTCGTGCTGACGCCCGCCGCCGCCGCGGTCCTGGCGGACGCGCGCCGCCGGCGCCCCGGGGTCATGACCGTCGTGATGCCGCCGTGAACGGGCGCATCGGGAGCGCGCTCGCCCCGGTGCGCGAGGCGCTGGCGGACGGCGCCCGCTCCGAGGCCGCCCGCCTGGTCGCCGACGCGGAGCGCGACGCCGCCGCGCTCGTGGGCGAGGCCCGCGCCGAAGCGTCCCGCGTCCTGGACGGCGCCCGGGCGGAGGGACGCGCCGACGGGGCACTGGCCGCGGCGGCGGCGCGCTCCCGGGCGCGCGCGGCGTCCCGGGCGATCGTCCTCGGCGCGCGCAGGCGGGCCTACGAGGAACTGCGCCGCCGGGTCCGCGGCGAGGTGCGGGCCCTGTTCGACGGCCCGGACGCCCCCGCGAACGAGGAGGCGCTGGCGGCGCGGGCCCGCACGCTGCTCGGAGCCGGCGCGCGGGTCGAGCGCGCGGGCGGCGGCGGTCTGGTGGGCCGCGTCCGCGATGCGGAGGTGGACCTGTCCGCGGACGCCCTCACCGACCGGGCGATGGCGGCCCTCGGGACGGAGGTGGCGGACCTGTGGGCGCCGAGGTGACCCGCGTCAACGGCCCCCTCGTGGAGACGACCGGCATGCGCGGCACCGCGATGAACGACGTCGTCGAGCTCGGCCCGGCCCGCCTCCCCGGGGAGATCGTCGCGCTGGAGGGCGACGCGGCCACCGTCCAGGCCTACGAGTACACCGGCGGACTCGCTCCCGGCGCGGCCGCCGCCACGACCGGCCGCGCCCTGTCCGCGCCGCTGGGCGCGCACCTGCTCGGCGGCGTCTTCGACGGACTGCTGCGCCCGCTGAGCGGCGCGGGGGTCTGGCTCGACCCCTCGGCCCGCGCCCCGCGGGCGGACGCGGACCGGGCCGAGTACTGGCCCGTCCGGCGGCCGCGCCCCTACGCCGAGCGGCTGGACGCCGGCGCCCCCCTGCACACCGGGCAGCGCGTCATCGACCTGCTCTTCCCCGTGCCCCTCGGCGGGACGGTCGCCGTCCCCGGCGGCTTCGGCACGGGCAAGACGATGCTGCTCCAGCAGGTCGCCAAGTGGTGCGACGCCGACGTGATCGTCTACGTCGGTTGCGGCGAGCGCGGGAACGAGATGGCCGACGTCCTCGAAGAACTCGCGGAACTGGACGACCCGCGCACGGGCGGCCGGCTCGCCGACCGCACCGTCGTCATCGCCAACACCTCCAACATGCCGATGATGGCCCGCGAGGCGGGCGTGCACAGCGGCGTCACCGTGGCCGAGTACTTCCGCGACCAGGGCAGGGACGCCGTCGTCATCGCCGACTCCACCTCCCGCTGGGCCGAGGCCCTGCGCGAGTTCGCCTCCCGGGCCGGTGAGCTGCCCGGCGAGGAGGGGTATCCGGCCGCGCTGCCGTCCGCGCTCGCCGCCTTCTACGAGCGCGCCGGACGGGTCCGGACGCGGGACGGCGGCGAGGGGTCGGTCACCGTCATCGGCGCGGTGTCCCCGCCGGGCGGCGACATGACCGAGCCGGTCACCGCCTACACCGAGCGGTTCGTGCGGGCGCGCTGGAGCCTGGACAAGGATCTGGCGTACTCGCGGCACTATCCGGCGGTCTCGTGGTCGGGGTCGTTCGCGCGGGACGTCCCGGCCGTGGCCCGCGCCCACGCCGCCGCCGGGGACCCCGAGTGGGCGCGCCGCCGCGCGCGCACGGCGGGCCTGCTCGCCGAGGCCGACCGCCTCACCGCCCTCTCCGAGCTCGTCGGCGCCGGCACCCTGCCCCCGGCCGAACGGGTGACGCTCCTGGCCGGGCGCCTGCTGCGGGAAGGCGTCCTGCAGCAGAGCGCCCTCAGCTCCAGCGACGCGTCCTGCACCCCCGAGCGCACGGCCGCGCTGACCGATGCCGTCCTCGACGTGGTGGACCGGTGCCGGGACCTGGCCGGCGACGGCGTCGCCGTGACGGCCATCGAGGACCTCGACTACTCGCCCCTCGTGCGGGCCCGCGAGGACGCCCCCGCCCCGGCAGACGTCCATGACCGCCGGGACACGGTCCTGACCAGACTGGACGGCCTGCGGTGACCGACTGGCCGAGGCCGTCCTACACCGGGATAGCGAGGGTGCGCGGACCGCTCGTGGTCGTGACGGGCGCCGAGGACGTGGGGTGGGACGAGTTCGCCGACATCCGCGTCGGGCCGGAAGGCGCCGCGGCAGGGAACGAGGCGGCAGGGGACGAGGCGGTGGAGGACGAGGCGGTGGAGGACGACCGCCACGGGCTCGTGCTGGACACCGCGCGCGACCGCGTCCTGGTGCAGGTGCTGGAGGGGACCGGCGGCATGCGCACCGAGGGCATGCGCGTCACCTTCAGCGGCGCGCCGCTGCGCGTCCCGGTCGGGACGGCCTGGCTCGGGCGGGTCTGCGACGGAATGGGGCAGCCGCTCGACGGCGGCCCGCCGGTGCTGGGCGGCGCGGGCGCACCCGTCGCCGGAGTCCCCCTCAACCCCGTGCACCGCGAACCGCCCGCCGAGCCGGTGCTGACCGGCATCTCCGCCGTCGACGCGCTCACCACGCTCGCCAGGGGCCAGAAGCTGCCGATCTTCTCCCGCGCGGGCCTCCCGCATCTGGAACTGGCCGCCCAGATCGCGGCGCAGGCGTCGGCGGGCGACGAGCCCTTCTGCGTCGTCTTCGCCGCGATGGGCCTCACCCACGCGGACGCCGCCGCCGTCCGGGAGACCCTGGAGGGACGGTCCGCGTCCGGAGAGCTGGTGCTGCTGCTCAACCTCGCCGACGCCCCCGTGATCGAACGGACCGTCACTCCCCGCATCGCGCTGACCGTGGCCGAGCACCTGGCCTTCCAGGAGGGACGGCACGTCCTGGTCGTGATGGGCGACATGACGTCCTACTGCGAGGCGCTGCGCGAGGTGTCGGCCGCCCGCGGGGAGATCCCGGCGCGCCGCGCCTACCCCGGCTACCTCTACAGCGACCTGGCCTCCCTCTACGAGCGCTGCGGGCGCGTCCGCGGGCGCCCCGGATCGGTCACGCTCGTCCCCGTGCTGACCATGCCCGGCGGCGACATCACCCACCCCGTGCCCGACCTCACGGGCTACATCACCGAGGGCCAGATCGTCCTGTCCGCCGACCTGCACGCGCTCGGCGTGTACCCGCCCGTGGACGCGCTGGAGTCGCTGTCGCGGCTCATGCGCAAGGCCGCCGGGCCCGGCCGCACGCGCGCCGACCACCTCGACGTCGCCGCGCAGACGACGGCCGCCCTCGCCGGGGCACGCCGCGCCCGCGAACTCGGCGAGCTCATCGGGGCGGGCGCCCTCAGCGACACCGACCGCCGCTACCTCGACTTCGAGGAGGCCTGCCGGCGGACCCTCATCTCCCAGGGCAGGACGGAGTCCCGCCCGCTGGAGCAGACCCTGGACAGGGCCTGGCGGGCGCTCGCGGAACTGCCGCGCCGCGAGCTCACCATGCTGCCCCGCGAGATGATCGACGAGCGTCTCGGGCGGGAGGGGTGAGCGCGCGGCCGCAGGGACGCGCGGGACGGCTCTGGCTCCGGCAGCGTGTCACGGCCGCCGAGGCCGCCCTCGACCTGCTGGAACGCAAGCTCGGCCTCCTGCGGGACCAGCAGGACGAACTCCACCGGCTCGCCGGCGCCACCGGCGAGGAATGGGAGCGTCGCTGCAGGGAGGCCGACAGGCTGCTGACGCGCGCCACGCTGCTGGGCGGACGCCGGGTGCTGCCCCTGTCCTCGACCGGAGAGCGGGCCGGTCTGACCGTGGAGCAGACCACGCTCATGGGCGTGACCTACCCTCGGCGCGTCGTCTTCGACCTCCCGGACCGGCCCGCGCCCTTTCCGTCCGGCATCGCCCTGGCGCCCGCGCGGCGGGCCTGCCGGGCGGCGCTCGAAGCCGCCTGCGCCCACGCCGCCGCGGCCGCCGCGGCGGCCGCCGTCGATGCGGAGGCGACCGCCACGCGGCAGCGCGTCCGGGCCATCGAACGCCGCCGCCTTCCCCGGCTGCGCGCCGCCCTGAACGAGATCGAGGTCGCCCTGGAGGAGCGCGAACGCGAGGACGGTGCCCGCCTGCGCCTGCTCGCAGGCCACGACGACCGCCCCTGACCCCGCCGGGGCCGCTAAGAGGCCGTCAAGTTCCGCCAAGACTCCCCAAGCGGGCGCTTTACTTCATGCGCTCCTGGAAGGAAGACGACCATGGGCGACGTCGTGTTCGTTCTGCTGACGGTGGCGGTCTTCGTCCTGCTCGCCCTCGTGGTGAAGGGGCTGGAGAGGCTGTGACGGTCGAGAACTCGATCGGTCTCGTGCTGGCCGCGCTCCTGACCGTCTTCCTGATCATCGCCCTGCTGTTCCCGGAGCGTTTCTAGATGAGTTCGACCGTGGCCGGAACCATCTTCATCGTCTCCCTCGCCCTCGCTCTGGCGGTGGTGTACCGGCCGCTGGGCGACTACATGTACCGCGTCTACACGGGGACGCGGCACGCACGCGCGGAACGGGTGGTCTACCGCCTGATCGGGGCCGCCCCGGACGCCGAGCAGACCTGGCCCGTCTACGCGCGCAGCGTCCTGGCGTTCTCGGCCGTCAGCGTGCTGTTCCTGTACGGCTTCCAGCGGCTGCAGAACCATCTTGTGCTGAGCCTGGGGTTCCCGCCGGTTCAGCCCGACCAGGCCTGGAACACGGCGGTCAGCTTCGTGACCAACACCAACTGGCAGTCGTACGCGGGCGAGTCCACGATGGGCGACCTCGTGCAGATGGCCGGGCTCGCGGTGCAGAACTTCGTGTCCGCCGCCGTCGGCATGGCGGTCGCCGTCGCGCTGGTGCGGGGGTTCGCCCGCATGCGGACCGACCATCTCGGCAACTTCTGGGTCGATCTGGTCCGCGGCACCTTCCGGATCCTGCTCCCCATCGCGTTCGCCGCGGCCCTCGTGCTGGTCGCGGGCGGGGTGGTGCAGAACTTCTGGGATCCGGCCCACCACACCGTGGACACGATCGCCGGGGGCGCCCAGACGCTGACGGGCGGGCCGGTGGCGAGCCAGGAGGCGATCAAGCTGCTCGGGACGAACGGCGGCGGCTTCTACAACGTCAACTCCGCCCACCCGTTCGAGAACGCCACCGCCTGGACGAACTGGCTGGAGATCCTCCTGTTCCTGGCCATCGCGTTCTCGCTGCCGCGCACCTTCGGCCGGATGGTCGGCGCCGACGCGCAGGGCTACGCCATCGTCTCGGTGATGGCGACGCTGGCGATCGTCTGCGCCGTGCTCATGCAGGTCTTCCAGCTCACGCACCACGGCACGGTGCCGACCGCGGTCGGCGCGGCGACGGAGGGCGTGGAGACCCGGTTCGGGGTGCCGGACTCCGGGATGTTCGCCACCGGCACGACGCTGACCTCGACGGGCGCGACCGACTCGTCCCACGACTCCTACACCGGCCTCGGCGGCATGATGGCGCTGATCGGGATGATGCTGGGCGAGGTCGCGCCCGGCGGCGCCGGTGCGGGCCTGTACGGGATCCTGATCCTGGCGGTCGTCACCGTGTTCGTGGCGGGGCTGATGGTGGGCCGCACCCCCGAGTACCTGGGCAAGAAGATCGGGTCCCGGGAGATCAAGTTCGCCGCGCTGTACTTCCTGACGACACCGATCCTGGTGCTGGCCGGCACGGGCCTGGCGATGGCGACCGGGGACGGCAGGGCCGGGATCCTCAACCCCGGGCCGCACGGCCTGTCGGAGGTGCTGTACGCGTTCACCTCGGCGTCCAACAACAACGGGTCGGCGTTCGCCGGCCTGACCTCCGGCACCCTCTGGTACAACGCCGCGCTCGGGCTCTGCATGGCCTTCGGCCGGTTCCTGCCCATGGTGTTCGTGCTGGCGCTGGCGGGGTCGCTGGCGCGGCAGGGCCGCGCCCCCGCGTCGGAGGGAACGCTGCCCACGCACCGGCCGCAGTTCGTCGGGCTGGTCGTCGGGGTCACCGTCGTCCTCGTCGCGCTGACGTTCCTGCCCGCGCTGGCGCTGGGACCGCTCGCCGAAGGCCTCCGCACATGACCGCGCGGGGCCGCCTGCTCGATCCGGCGCGGCTGCTGAGGTCCCTCCCGGACGCGCTGGCCAAGCTCGACCCGCGCACGCTGTGGCGTAACCCTGTGATGCTGATCGTCGAGGTCGGCGCGGTGTGGACCACGGTCCTGGCCGCCCTGCGCCCGTCCGCCTTCGCCTGGCTGATCGCGGTGTGGCTCTGGCTGACCGTGCTCTTCGCCAACCTCGCGGAGGCGGTCGCCGAGGGCCGTGGCAAGGCGCAGGCCGACTCGCTGCGCAGGGCGAGGACCGACGCCGTGGCCCGCCGCCTGCTCGACTGGACGGCCGGGCAGGAGCGGGTCCGCGAGGAGGCGGTCGCCGCCTCGCGGCTCCGTGAGGGCGACCACGTCGTCGTCGAGGCCGGAGAGGTGATCCCCGGTGACGGGGACGTGGTCGAGGGCATCGCGAGCGTGGACGAGTCGGCGATCACGGGGGAGTCGGCCCCGGTGATCCGGGAGTCGGGCGGGGACCGCTCGGCGGTGACGGGCGGGACGAAGGTGCTGTCGGACCGCGTCGTCGTGAAGATCACCCAGCGGCCGGGGGAGTCGTTCATCGACCGGATGATCGCGCTGGTGGAGGGGTCGAGCCGGCAGAAGACGCCGAACGAGATCGCGCTGCACATCCTGCTGGCCGCACTGACGATCATCTTCCTGCTGGCGGTGGCGAGCCTGCAGCCCCTGGCGATCTTCTCCAAGGCCATCAACCCCGGGGTCGGCGACACCCTCGCCTTGGACGCGGACGGGGTCACCGCGATCGTGCTGGTGTCGCTGCTGGTGTGCCTGATCCCGACGACGATCGGGGCACTGCTGTCGGCGATCGGGATCGCGGGCATGGACCGCCTCGTCCAGCGCAACGTGCTGGCGATGTCGGGACGCGCGGTCGAGGCCGCGGGCGACGTCAACACCCTTCTGCTGGACAAGACCGGCACCATCACCCTCGGGAACCGGGAGGCGGCGGCGTTCCTGCCGGTCCAGGGCGTAGGTGAGGACGAACTGGCCGACGCGGCCCAACTGTCCAGCCTCGCCGACCAGACCCCGGAGGGTCGTTCGGTGGTCGTCCTCGCCAAGCGGCGCTACGGCCTGCGGGAACGCTCGCCGGGGGAGTTGTCGCAGGCGAGGTGGGTGCCGTTCTCGGCACAGACTCGGATGAGCGGCGTCGACCTGGGCGAGCACGGGAACGGCGGACCGGACCGGATGCTGCGCAAGGGCGCGGCGGGAGCGGTCGCCGAGTGGGTGCGGCGGCAGGGTGGTGCGGTGCCGCCGGCGCTCGGTCAGATCGTGGACGGCATTTCCGCGTCCGGCGGGACCCCGCTCGTCGTGGGAGAGGTCGCGCACGGCACGGCGAAGGTTCTGGGGGTGATCCATCTCAAGGATGTGGTCAAGCAGGGTATGCGGGAGCGGTTCGAGGAGATGCGCCGGATGGGCATCCGCACTGTGATGATCACGGGTGACAATCCGCTGACCGCCAAGGCGATCGCCGATGAGGCGGGTGTGGACGGGTTTCTGGCCGAGGCCAGGCCCGAGGACAA
>NZ_JBEZJI010000085.1:0-29813 GCF_040649435.1 Actinomadura sp. NPDC048955 | reverse complement strand
CCGCCAGACGGGAAGTAAGAGGCCATAAAAGAAGCGACGGCGGGGCGCCGGTCATCGGACTGGAAGCCCGATGGCCAGCGACGCGCCGCCGCCGCTCTTGCTTGGGACCGACGAGCTTTCTGGCGAGTCAGCTCTAACCGGTCCCGCCCCATCGGTCGCACTCAACCGAGGAGGCTGCTTTGAGGGTACCCGCTAAGCCGGACCCAGCAGCAGTAGACACGCCCGTAGAGGCCGCACGCCCCCATTCCGGGCTGGTGCGCTCCGGATCACTTGCCACGCTGCTTCACCTTCTTCCTGCTGACCAAGAGGGTCTCAGCAGGCTGCACGCCGCCCAGCATCTGGAGGCGCCTCTGGACGCCCCATGACATGAGAAAGGCGCCCCTCGGGGCGCCCTCCCAGCCAATTGAACTCGTGTCTCACACCGATCGCCGGATGACGGGCAATCCTCTGACGAACGTTGCGAGACGCGAAGGTGGTGCACGCCTGCACCACAACACGCTTGGAGCCTGACGATAGCACGTGGTCGTCGGGACGGCCTAGCACGCCCTGAATCAAGGAGCGGGATGGCCGTCCCTGATTCGTTGGTTTCTGCAGGTCAAATACCCTGCGCAGCGTCTTCGACACATAATGTCGAAGGCGGTATCTCGGCTGCAGCCGAAGTCGCTGCAGAGGCATGGGCGCGCATCACCGTGCCCCACATCGCTCAGCGGCCGGTCATGCGTGGCTCTCGCGACGGCGGCAGGTCCTTCCCCCGCCAGTCCCCCTCGGGATACCGATACGAGGTCGAGCTCCGACCCGAGCTGCCCACTCGGCCGACTACCGTGCCGACCGGTGACAGGGAGACCGGCACCACGACGATCACGGTGCTGGACCTGGACACCTACCGGGTGCCCCCGGAAGCTGCCGGCGACCGGCCCGGAGCGGTCGCGGCGGTGGCTGCCCGCATAGCCGAGCTGATCGCCGAGTGCGGGGGCCGCTCCTTGACCGTGGAGAGCCCGAGCGGCGGCCGGCACGTCTATGTGTTCTGGGCGGCACCGAGGCCGTTCATAGAGGTTCGGCTCCTGACCAAGGCACTGGCCAGGCGGTTCTCCGTGATCGACACCTCGCCGATGGAGCACACCGACGGGCAGATCCGCGGGCCCGGTTCGCCGCACAAGAGCATCGGTGGCCAGATGACCGGCTACATGCGCCTGGCCTGCAGCGTGGAGGATGCCGAATCCATCTGCGCCCGGCCATGCGGCGCGGACGTATGGGAAGCGTTGCACGTTGAGCTCGCGGCCGAGTTCGACGCACTCACCGGCGGCCGTACCTACGAGGCGCGCCACGCGCAAGCCCCCGACGCTCCGCTCGACACTCAGGCCCGCCCGTACTGGCCTCGTCACGGCGGCCGCACGCCTCTGCCTCCCACCTACGCCGAGATCGCCCGCACAGGCCGCTACGGCTCCCGCTACCCCAGCTCCTCCGAAGCCCGGCAAGCCATCCTTACCAGCGCGGCCGCGCGCGGATGGCGACTGCACCAGGTCCGCGAGCAGCTCCAGCCCTCCATGCCCTGGGCCGCCATCGCCGGCTGGTGGCGCGACGGCGCCCTCCTGGAGGCCGAATGGCAGAAGGCGATCGAGTTCACGGCACCGGATCCAGACGCGCCACCTGCGAAACCAGAGCGCCCCTCTCCACTGGGGATTCCTGTCTCCAGATGCAACACCAGTGCGATAGACCTCACGCCCGGGCGCCCCCACCTGGACCAGGGTGCGGACGGCTGCGGCTCGCAGAGTTCTTTTGAGATCGATGAGGTGGGAAGAGGGGACACAACCACGCTCCTTTATGTTGTAAAGGAGCGTGGTTGGTGGAACTTCGAAGTCGTACCTCAAGCTTCCTGGCAGCCACAGCAGTACCAGCAGATCCGGCGCTGGCAGAACGCCCTGCTGATCGTGGAGCGGTTGCTGGAGCTGGAATGGGGGCGCCGGGCTCTGTCCTACCGGGCGATCCTCAGAGCGATCGGCGCGGCCGCACAGATGAGCGGCTCGACCATCGTGGAGTTCGGCACGAGACAACTCGCCTACGCCGCCGGCGTCGATCACACCACCGTCTGCCGCGCGCTGCGCGTGCTGAGAGAGGGCCCCTACGCCCTGCTTGACAAGGTCGTCGACGCCTACGGCGTCCGAGCCGACGTCTACCAGCTCGTCATACCGGACGCCGTCGCGGCCGAAGCGGCGTGGCGACGGTGGCGCAGCGGACGCATCGAGGCGATCCATCCGGCATTTCGGGTGCTCGGGCACCCGGCCGCGTTTGTCTACGAGGCGCTGGGCAGCGAGTTCTTGCCACCGTACGAGCTCGGCGCCGGGGCGCTACTGCCCCGCTCGACCACCCATAGGGCGCTCCAGATCCTGGCCCGCCATGGCCTGGCCGAACGTGCGGACACCGGCCGATGGCGACGCGGCCAGGCCGACCTGGACGTCATCGCCATCGTCACTGGCGCCGCCCAGGACGCCGACGCTCAGCTGCAGGGACACCGAATCGACCGCGAGGCCTGGCACACCTACCTGGGCATCATTGCCGACGTTCCTGAGCTGGCCCTGACTGGGCATCCCCAAAGCCGCACCTGCAACGTTCGACGCCTACGACCACGGCGGCGTGCGCCCTCCTGGTTGGTTCCGCCGCCACGAACGCGCCCGATCACCGAATGGGATGCCTTCCGGCCGCCTGACTTCGATCCCGCCGAACTAGTGGGTGGCGTCCCCGCCTGTGACCAACTCCCAGAACTGCATCACTTGGCCGATATCCCTCCCGATATCACAGCCATCATCAGCGAGGAGAACCGCCTCATCGAGGCCGACTACCGGACGCCGGCCCAGGAGATCGAATACCGAGACGTCCTCAGAGATCTCCAACAACAACTAGCGCCGCCCGGAGCCGGCATGTCGCCAATTTTCTCTCGTCCAGACAAAAGGGGACCCAGGACGGCGACAGGCCGGCCGCCTCCCGACGCATAAGCTTCCTCCGCCAGCGCCAGGGGACCCATCAGCCCTTCTCGTCGGCTGCCTTGAGGCAGGGGGCTCCGAGTAACCGGCACGCACCATCAGAGCCCCGGGCAAGATAGCCGACGCGGGAGGCCGGATCATGGGCCTCGTGCGCGGAGTACGGCAAGGATCAGCTCTCAGTGGGTTCACGGCCGGCGCGAGCGGCTCCGGTCGCACCCGGTCAGGGCTCGACCAGTGCTAGCTCGTCAGCACCGCTGTCTGTAGGTCCGCGATGAGCTCAGGTGTGAGGCAGCACCCATCTCCCTCCCTACCGAGGACGGCATTCACTCCGTGGCTCGGTCGTGGCCTGCTCTTGTTCAGTACAGGTCGGTGATCGCTGGTGTACAGGCAGGTGCTGCCGCGGGGGCTTCCGGTCCTCGGGCGCAGAGCGCCCTGCGGTCCGGGTCCCCCTTGCCCTCGAAATTCGGTGGCTGGTGTTGGCGGATGGCGGGGGAACTCCTTTGGGCGAGCGATTAGAGGCCCGGCCAGTCGCGGGCAGATGGCCGGTGCATCGGCGTGTCGCACCTGAAGGGAAGGGGGGAGATATGAAGGTACGCACTGACGTGCCCCCCGACCAGGGGGCAAAACTGACGGGGGAAGGCGACATCCGAGGGCTGTGGGTTCAGCCCCCGCCCCGACGTTGAACCGGAGACATACGGTACAAAACCGCTCCCAGGCTGGTGCGTAAAAGGTGCACGACCTGCGAAAACAGTTCCAGGTCAAGGTGGTTGTGCACCCCCGCCGGCACTGGTGTTAAGAGCGTTTCGGTGTTTTCCCAGTTCAGGGGAGGTGCGATGCCCCCGGTTTCTAGTGGCGATGGGTGCATGCTGTGCCCCCGCTCATAGGGGCATTGCACCCGGCTCGTACCCAGACCCCTCGTCTGCCGAACCAGCCAGCGCCTCGGCACCAACAGCCACCAGGTGGTCAGGGGCTGGCGCGTTCGTAGGCCGGTAGCCCGGCTGGATTGCGAGGCGAGCTCTGGAGAGCCCCCAAGGAGGGCATCCAGAGCCGTGGACCGGCCTGCGAACGCCGATTGGGGCTGGGGCGATCTCTGCCCGCGAGGCCAGGTCGCCTGCATCGCGGTCGCGAGTGAGCCATCATCCAGGCTGGCCGGACCTGAACGCTGGACGGCTGGTGCGGGAGACCCAAGCCCTCCATGGCGTGAGTCGGGTGCACTCTCTTACCGGGTGCACTCTCCGGGTGCACCCGGTAAGAGAGTGCACCCGGCGCGCCCATCGACCAGGCAGAGGGTGCAGAAATGTCGCCCCACGACGACATCGACGCCACCGAATCGGGGGGCAGTAGTGTCGTCCTTGCACGACATTCCTGCACCCGATACGTTGCGAAGCAGCGTCGGTCGATCATCGAGTCACGCGGGAGGTGAGATGCACGCAGAGGCCAGAGACGAGGAAGAACTCGTCATCAGCCGCGGTCCATCCGGCCTGATGCGTGCCACCCCACGTAAGAAGCGCGGCTACGGATTCGCCGAGGCTCCCCCCGAGGTCCGCGGGTACGTTCTGTCGGCGACGCTAGTCTCCGACACTCAGGCCCGCGTCCGGATGCCCGGCACCTGGATCCAGGTGCTCAACGCCTTCGTCAGCCTGCAAGTGACCAAGCCGGTTCCCGGCTACGTCCAGGCCTCACAGCGCGACATCATCAGCGAGTTCAAGATCGCCTCAGGTCACGTCGGCGACGCCATGTCTTATTGGCAGGCGATCCTGTGGATCCGTCGCGTCGGCCGCGGCGGCCGATACCAACTGTCGCCGTGGCTGTTCTTCAAGGGCAACTCCAGCCTCATCGACCAGGCCAAGGACGAGTGGCTGGCCGCCACCGGCGGTCTCGTGTGCTACATCCCCGCGCCGGGCCACCCCTACGAATGGCTCGCCGAGCGGAAGGCCGGCACCCCGACGCGAGGGTTGCCGTTGGCCAGCCATCAGCTGACGTTGATCGACCGGCCCTCACACCGAACGTTGGCCGCCGTGCCGGCACCACGCACCGACGACGACAGCGGCACCGAACCCGAAGTGCGGGCACAGGCCCTCGAAGCGCTGGTAGCCGAGCGCCTGGCCCGAGCCGCCACCGCGCAGGACAAGGTCGAGGCCATCTACACGACCTATGCTGGCAATGTCACGCCCAGCTCGGTCATGCGAATCCTGCAAAGGCACGACCAGGCTGCGGCGATGCCTCGTGACACGGTGAAGTCCTGTCTGCGTCGCATCAGAGAGCGGTCCGCCAGGACCATGCCCTCTGGGACCCCCCGGGAAGGACAGCGATCACCATGAGCCAAGCCGACACCCGCGTGTTCGCATCGGACCTTGACGAGCAAGGCCCAGTACAGCTCGACCGTGATCAGCTGATCAGGTTGGCACAGTGCGGTCTGAATGAAACCGCCCTCAATGTGCTGCTCTTCCTCCTTGGCCGCCACAACTCCCGAACCGGAATCGTGAAAGCCACTCAGCAGGAGCTCGCTGCGGAGATCGGTGTCGGCCGCCAGGCGGTCAACGGCGCTCTGAAGATCCTCGGAGACAAAAAGCTCGTGACGCGCGTCGCGCAGGGCCGCTATCAGCTCGCCCCCGTTCTCTTTGCACCGGACAGCGTCGTTCCGCTTGTTCCGAGCGCGATCGAGTATCGCGCAACGCAACTCGGCACTCCCTCAGCCACTCGTCCTAAACTCCGGATGGTCACCGACTGAGCGCGCCACCAAACCCCTCTGCCGGCGGCCGCCGTTCGACAGTGCGCGACGCCCCCTGTGCCCTCGTGGGCAAGGGACTGACGCTCAGGGCGTGAGATACCCGACGCATCGGGGTGATTCACCCTGTTTCCGAGCCATTCGGGCACCCGACCGCCCTCGTGTACGAAATGCTGAGCGACACCCCTCTGAGTGACAGGAGCTCGCCGCCGCGGCGCTACTCCCCCGCTGACCGCCCACAGGGCGCTGCTGACTCTGGCCAGCCACGGCCTGGCCGACGCGCAGTCACGGGCGGGCGGCGATGCGGCTCAGCCGACCTGGACGTCGTCGCCATCGTGACAGGCGCCGCCCAGGACGCCGACGCCCTACTAGGGCGTGTCCAGTGGATCTTGGTGTTTGGCTGAGGTCGATCTTTGGGTGTGGGTTGATGCTGTGTCATGGTGCGACGGCATGAGTTGACCGATGCGGCGTGGCGGCGGATCGAGCTGCTTTTGCCCGCGCAGCCTGCCCGGGGTGGCCGGTGGGCGCGGGTTATCTGGGGCTATTGAGCGAATGCGCTGGTCGGGGGCTTGGTGCGGTGTAAGGCACGTCAGTCGCGTAGTAGTTCTTCGAGCTGCGCCGCGAGGTCTGCCTGGGTTCGTTGGACGGCCTGGTGGAGGCGCTCGGCAGGGACTTCGAACACGAAGAAGCTGCTGGGGTTGCCGTACTCCAAGCGCCCGTAGGCGGGTGGACGCCAGGCGCCGTCGATCCGGGCGCCGGGCCGGAGTAGTTGCCGGTGGAAGAACGGCACCGTGGGCTCGTCGGGCTGAAAGGTGTCGCTCCGCCAGGCCGGGGTGTGGCGCATCTTGTCCTCGGCTCGGCCGGTGAGCTCCCAAGCCCGGTAGGTCTCGGGGTGCCAACCGAGATCGGCGGCGATCCGGGCGCGGCTCTTGCCGACGCGGACGCGCAGGTGGAGAATCCGCTCGCCGCCACCCAGGTCGCACAGGTCCAAGGGCTCGGCGAGGCCGACTGATCGGGCCAGCCGCGGCAGGACCTGCGCTCGCGGGCGGCGGGTGCCGGCCAGGTAGAAGCTCACGGCCCGCTCCGACACGTCGGCGGCGGCCGCGATCTCCGGCACGGTCAGCCCCTTGTGCTCACGGGCAGCGCGCAGGCGAAGGCAGTCGTACCCGTAGTCGGCCTCCGACACCGAACCTCCAGGAAGACGAGCTCGCGGGGCGTGCAGAGCACCAGCGTGCCACGGCCACCCTACTGAACAAACGGTGGAACCGTACGACATCGGCATCGCGCCCGTACGACTCCACCGTTTGTTCAGGGCTGGGGCTCCGGCTCGGGGGAGCCCGTCGCTTACGTGGCTGACGTGACGGAACAACCCCCAGATATTCGTACGGCACGAGCTACGGGACCTACACGCCGTACATGGATGACAGCGGAAAGCCACCCCAGATAACCGATCATCGCACGGTGTTGAACGGGATCTTGTGGAAGCTGGCCACCGGTGCTCCGTGGCGGGACCTGCCCGACCGGTACGGCAAGTGGAAGACCGTCTATGAGCGGTACCGGCGGTGGGCCGCCGACGGCACCTTCGACCGCATCCTCACCCACGTGTAGGTCCACGACGACTCGGTCGGCCGGATCGACTGGACCGTCAGCTTCGACTCCACCATCGTGCGCGCTCACCAGCACGCCGCCGGTGCCCGCAAAAGGGGGACCCGGGCGGGACGAACCGGGCGTCGGGCGGCGGTCAGGCGCTTGGGCGGTCACGGGGCGGGCTGACCACCAAGGTCCACCTGGCCGTCGACGGGCGCGGAATGCCGCTGTCGATCGTGGTCACCGCCGGCAACGTCAACGACTGCACCGCCTTCCCCGACGTCCTCGCCGGGATTCGGGTGCCGCGCCTGGGGCGGGGGCGGCCGCGGTGCCGACCGGACCGGCTGATCGCAGACAAGGCCTACAGTTCGGCGGCGATCCGCCGGACCCTGCGCCAGCGGGGCATCGCCGTCACCATCCCCGAACGCGCCGACCAGAAGGCCGGACGTGCCCGCCGCGGCTCACGAGGCGGGCGCCCACCGAGGTTCGACCCGGCCCTCTACCGGCGCCGCAACGTGGTCGAACGCTGCATCGGCCGCCTCAAGCAATGGCGCGGCATCGCCACACGGTTCGACAAGCTCGCCCGCAACTACCGCGCAGCGATCGTCCTGGTCACAGCCCTGCTCTGGATCAACTCATGATCCACCGGACACGCCCTAGCGAGAACAACCCCGTTGTGGGCCGCTCAGGGCCCACAACGGGGATACGCTCCTGCCGCTGACTGGTGCGCCCTGGCTCCTGAAAGCGGCGCCTTTGCGGCTGCGGTGCTGCCTAGCGGAACTCCCGAGTCAGAGATTTGGTCTCGCCCGCCGCGAACCACCGCACAGATCCGGCGATCGGCACGGCGTCAAGGTGGGCAAGGAGCGTGTCTCTATCGGGGAGTGCCCATCTGACGCTTCGGCTTGAAAGTTCTGGGCATGTCGTTCGCGACGGTATTGAGGAAGCGTTCAAGCACGCCGTCGATGAATTCCGATCGCGACTGCGCACCTACCTGTTTGCTGAAGTGGTCGATCAGGTTGAGCTCAGATTTTGTTGGGCGGATGGGGAGTTGCACAGTCATGCGGCCGCCTGTGGCAGCGCGGCGCCTCGGGGCAGCTCCAGAAAATGGACCGCTAGCGGCCTGCGGCGGCTTTCGCCGGTTCTGAATTATCTCGCGGTACGTGCGCAGGTCTTCGTCGTGGCAGTGGTTGAGAGCTTCGAGGACAACTGCGCTGATCGAAGGCTCGGTGCCGGTCTTCGTCTTGACCTTCGCTTGGTAATACTCGAACCGGATGGCCAACTCGGCGCCGATCAGGACACTGGTTGGTGCGAAATGGGCTGTGTCGTCCACGAGGGGGGCGACCGTCTGCACCGGTGGGACGGGCGGTGGGACCGCTTCCACCGAGGGCCCGCCTCCGCCGCCCCACACGCTTGTTGAGATACCGCCTGACTCGCTCGCCCCTGCTGGCTGCGCAGCCGGCCTTTGCTCCGAACTGGACACTGTCTGCGACGACGTCTTTCCTGACTCCTTCGCCTTGCCTGCCGCCGCAGATTTGCGTGGGGCGGGTTTGAAGACGCCGAACCCTCCGCCCTCGCCGGCGAGTGGGTCCGGAATGGGTTCGTCCTTCTTGCTCACGCACCGACCTCCTCTTCACCGTTCAATTCGTTGACCAGGCTGGCGATCCGCTGCAGTATTTCGGTGGTCAGCGCTTGATAGTCCTTGGCAAGATCGACAGCAGATTTCCGAAGGCCGGAGTCAAGCTCCTTCTCCTTGGCGAGTTCCTGTGGCACAAGCCCGCGAAGGCGAGCTTGCACGGCGACAGCTTCAACGTGACGGATGTCAGTGTCGAAGACGGGTGCGGCACCGTCGAGGTCTTTCTCCAGGTGCGCGCGGATGACCGACTTGACTCGGGTGGCGCTTGATCCTGTAGCAAACAGGACTACTCCCAGGAGCGTCAGTCCCTCGTTGAATGGGCGGGCGTCCATGAAGCGTCGCGCGATGACCTTCAATCCCTTGCGGCTGCTGGGGTCACTCTTCGAAGGCACGATCACCGCATCGGCTGCGATCAGGGCCTGGAGCTGAAGCACCAGCGAGCCCGGTGCGACGTCCAGGATGATCAGGTCGTAGTCGTCGTACACCTGCTCGATGGCAGCGGCGTACATCCCTAGCCACGCGGGGTCACCAGTGGCTGCGGCCAGCCGACGTTGACAGTAGAGCTCCTCGGTAACCTCTTCGAGCGCCTCACCGCCTGGAACCACATGAAGGTTTCTGCGGGGTTCACCACTGGGCTGTAGGCCTGTCCCACTCAGGACGGCCGTAGCCTGCCCACGCCCGTCATCGGCGATCGCCGTGCCATTGAAGCCAAGGTCCTCTGCGTTGTTCCCCTGAGGGTCAAGTTCCATCAAGCAGACGCGAACGTTCTGCGCTGCAGCGGCTGCAGCGAACGCAGCGGCGGTGCTCGACTTGCCGACACCGCCCTTGCCGTTGGCCAGGGCGATGACTTTGACCCTCGCCGCCCCCTCGGCTGCCTCGCGACTACGTCGTTCCTCCCGGGCGGCCAGCACAGCTCGGATCCTATCGAGGCTCACTATCTGCAACTGCGCTTCCATCGTCTGAGACGTGGCCTGCATGCGATCCCCTTCCATGTCCAGATAGCACCCCCAGGTCCTATCACGGTCAGCGATACGAGTCACGCGACACGCCGGAGGGGCATCTGCATGTCAGTGTGCTCTACAGCTGAGAAGCTGCAAAGAAGCTGGAAGTAGTAGTCCTGAGTAGGCCTGGTCTGGCACTCGCATACTTCATCGCATTGACGCCGCTTTAAATGGCAGTTGTAGCACCTGCTGCACCGCTAGTTGGTGAACATCCGCTGCCGTATAGGCGCCTGCGGATAGATATCCCCGATACGTTGCAGTGGTTAATGCATTTAGTCAGACATGGATCTGTGTTTACAATAATGCTCTGTTGCATACAAGCTCCTCGGCTTGCATTGAAGTGTTTCACGAAGTCAGGCACGATGCGTGAATCAAGGCAGAAGCCGTTAGGTAAGCGCTCGCGAGCTAGTTTACACATGTGCTCGTGTGCTTTGACATGATCTAGCAAGCTCCGCTCGCCGTGCACTTCAGTGCTCCCATCATGCTCTAGCGCATAGCAAGAGACGAAGGGTGGACTGTTACTCATGTCGAAGCGAGAGCCAAAGTGGCGCCTCGTGCCTATGTCAAAACCTGATGCGCCGCGCTGTGAAACATCTAGCTCATCGCTTGTCGTGCCCCGTGTTGAAAAATACCAGCTGAGGAAAGCTGAGGCACGCGATTTTGCGCCTACGGTCCTCCAGAAGCTGGCACTTTGGTTCATGCTCACGTTGAACCAGGAGCGCAACGATCCAAACACATAGGCAGTCACGCGAGATGCGGTGCGTGCAAAGTTCTTAGCTTTGACCTCGACATCATGATAGAAGCGCCACTGAAAGTCGCATTTCAGCTTGATACAGGGCCTGGTTCTTGGAAGGTCTTGCCCATCGGAGGATGGGGGAGTCTTGAACCCGTCGCACACCGCCCACGATGAGGTATGGCATGAGGTATGGCACGGGGTACTCATTCGAGTACTCACCGCAGGTCAGAGGCTGTCACTGCTGGCTGAGGCCTCTGTAGTTGGGCAGTCGTGGAGCGTCCTGTGTATCTCCTCGGCACCCGAGTCTTGGTTCGAGACCCGCTCCTGGCGAGTCGTTTCGCCTTGACTGGTGGCCTCGCCAACCCTGGTCTCATGGCTTGCACCATACACCTGGCCACGGGGAAGGCGGGGGTCATGAAGCAATCAGGGAGAGGCTAGAGTCCGCGTTCTGATCGCTCGACTGTCCCGCAAATGGATCGCGTGGCCGAGAAGAGCAAGGAAGGATCGTTCATGAGCCACAGTGCGCCGAGCTACTCTCGATGAGCTGGATGGGGGGAGGTCGCCTGGGAACGGCGGACCCGCCGGACTGTACTGGAGTCCTCCGGGTTCCTTCTAGGACTAGGCCCTGCTCTCTTGTACCAAGCCAGCGTCGTGAAGGCGCAACGGGCCGACCGAAGCTTCATTCTCAGCGCGGACGTCAAGCAGGGGGACCTCGGTGAAGAAGCTCGCCGTCATGCATCGTCGACTTCTACCCGCCTAATCTCGCTACGATTCCCGCCGATGAGCACCGCCAAAGGAGGCAGCGGGAAGGCCTCTGGCAAGCCTCCTCGATCGTGCCCCTGTCTTCTCCTGCCCATCAAGGACGACGACAAGCGCATCGGGCGGTATCCCCCCAGGTTGCCAGTGAGACGCCTTACGAGCGCGGCCGGACGCGGCCCTGCGCACCGTCTCGACGAGATAAGCGGGAGTGCCAGTGCCCGAACTGTAGGGTGGCCTTCCGCCCGTCGTCCGCACTGCTGCCTCCACGCACCCTGATTCGCATGGGTGATTCTCCACGGGTGGGACGTCTACGGTTGATTGTGCGTACGTGGCGAGGGCACCGGCCACCTCTGACGACCTCGCCAGCGCTCGAAGGCCGCACCCTCGGCTTCATGCCCCGTCAGGGACCTCGTGGGTGCGACCGGCTGCCAGCCCGAGCGGGCGGAATAGCTGGCTGATACCTGGTTGGCAGGAAGACCGCCACCAGGTCGCTCCGGGCGGTCATTCGGATGGGGGAGTGGCTCCCGAGTAGCTGGCTCGCTGAACCGAGACGAACCCAGCTTCTGAAGCTGCCGCGGCGAGAGGCCCCAAGCATGGAGCAACGAAGCCAAGAACCGGCCGGCGGCTGGATCGTGAACACGACATGACGCGGGGCCCGGGCCCGCCGTATGGCCGGGTTGTGGGACACAGAAAGCGGCGCGGACGCTCTAGCTGGCTGGACTGATGCGATTCGAGCGAAACTACCCAGAGTGATTCAGCCGGAATCTCGAATCGCACAAAAGGGACATAGAGTGAAGAAGCGCCCAAACATCGAGGCTCTCATTTGGCCCCCAGGGGGCGAACTCGCCCCACCTCTATGTGGGAGTTGGGTGAGAGGTCAAAGCGGCCCAGGGGGCTTCTCAGCGCCTTCTCGATGCTTATGCCCCCTCCGGGCGGCACAGAAGCCTCGTCAAGCTTCCTGTCCGTACTCCAGATGCAGGGTGTTGCGGACTGTCATCGCCCGATCCAGTGCGGCCTGCGCCTGTGAGGTACGAGCCGCCGGGATGCTTTCATCCGCCGCGTGGGAAATGATCTCGTTGATCGTCACCCCGAGAAGACTGGCCAGCCGCTTCTTGTCGCCGGCACTGGGGTGGCCGATGGCCAGGCACTCCTGGAGCTCAGGTAGCCAGTCGGCTGCACACTCGTCACTGACGGCCAGGTCCTCGGCATGCGCGAGTAGGTCCTCAGATGCGTGCATGACCCGTCGGTGGTGGCGCGCTACAGCAGCGGCCGCTCGTCCTTGCTCGTCGCGCTGGCGCAACCGCCGTTCGATGACGGCGCTACCGGCGGCCCACGTGCGTCGACCCTGGGGATCCTCCAGCGCTCCAAGCAACCTTCTGTGGCGGAGGGCTGCACTGCCTGGATTCTCGAGGCCCAGATGGCCGGCAAGGACCGCCCATTCGGTCTCAGCGGCACGGGCATCTTCGATCGCGGCGAGCTCCTCACGATCGAGGACATTTCGTAGGACCCGGATGAGGATCAGCCTGGCCGCCGCCTGGTCGGCCCGCTGAGGGCGGCTGCTCGTCGGACCCCGCAGGGCGCGGTGGCGCAGGCGGGTGTAGGTGAGAATGCTGACCGCGTCCTCGGCGTCCGGCCACAGGTCTCGATGTTGGTCTTCCGCGTCAGCATGCATCGCGTGCAGCCTGTCGAGGAGTTCTCGCAGGTCCAAGGGTGGGGGAGGGGCTGGGCGTCCTTTAGGCATGGCTCAAACCTAGAGGATAACCTCGGGCTTTTTCAGTTTGAAAAAGAGGAGGATTTATCGGACAGTAAAGGACATTTAGTGCAGGAGGTGTACGGCTCGACCGGCGGTCCCCTGTGAAGCCAGGCGTAGAGCCGCATGCGAGCGGCTGGACGGATCTAACCCCGCCCGAACCGCAGTAGACCGGTGCGGCTACTCAACGGTGTTGCGCCCCCGTAGAACCTGACGCAGACCGAGGGACTGCTTGGCCGAACTCTCGGCGATCGCCGGCTCAGACCGCGCGACCGCACACCGCTACTTCGACGACCCCGAGATCATCGACTACATCCTGCGTGCTCAGCCCCTAGGCTCGCCCGGCACCTGGCGCCACCTTCGGCGACTACCGCCCCGCACGCTCCCCAGCACCGACCAGCACCGCAACAAGATCTCCCACCACGCCGCCGCATCCTGCTGATCGCCTCTGGAGGCGCCGCCGACCTGCGCCGGGTCGACCCGCCTCTCCCGCACCCCGCCGACCGCCTGGCCCTCAACGACGTCGACTCCGACGCCTCCAGCATCCCCTCACACACCTGCCGCCCGCGACCCGCACCAAGACCGCCGCGCCCCCTGGTAACGTCCTGCGCACCGCCCCCACCTGGCCGCCGACCACGGGTGCCGAGCCAAGCCGTCCGCTCCCGAAGGTGATAACCGATCGGAATGCTGTCGCGACCTTGCTCCGCCTTGGACCCGACTCGTTGCCAGGAACCCGACACGGCATCCCAGAACTGGCAGACAGGAGGAACGCGGGGGAGAGGTTTAGTGGAGCCCTGCCGAAGCGTCGCCGGGGAGCTCGAACCGAGTGGCCCGCAAGTGCGCCAGAACCGGCGAGATCCTGGCCAGATCGCGCGCTGCCTGAGCGGCCACCTTGGTATAGAGGCTGGTCGTCGCCAGGTTCTTGTGACCGAGGACGGCCTGTAGCTCGTTCAGGCCGCCGCCGTTGCGCAGCACCCCGACGGCGAAGGTGTGCCGGAAGACGTGGGCGAGTTCGCCGTCGGGCCGGGGGACACCCGCCCAGCGGAACCACAGGTCGACGCGGTACTCGATCATGCCTGAGGTGATGGGGGAGCCGTTCAGCGCGATGAACAGCGGGTCGCCGGGGTCCACGGTTCCGAATCGTTGCTCACGATCGGCGAGGTAGGCCTCGACGCTGTCGACCGCGATGTCGTCGATGGGGACGTTGCAGTCTGCGGCCCCCTTGCCATGTAGCCGAAGAAGGCAGCCATTGACATCGCGGACCAGGTCGGCGACCGTGAGGCCGCAAACCTCGGCGGTGCGCGGCCCGGCCCCCGCGAAGACCGCCAGCAGTGCACGATCCAGCAGCACCCATTGGCTCCACGCCCCGGGCCGCGGCGTGGAGGCGGCGCGAGGTCTACGCGCGGGTCGTGGCCAACTCCGACGCGGACGCGGCGGCGGGACGCTTGCGCTTGGCGATGTGTCCAGGCGGCGGCACCCAGGAGGCGGGATCGTCGTCGGGACGCTTCGCCGGCCTGTTGCCGCGCCTGCGGAGCCTCGACTACCAGGAACCGGACGCGCTGGTCGCGGAGCTGGTGGTGCGCTCGCGCACCCCGTCGGCAACGACCTTGGCGCCGCAGACTGGGTTCGCCGCGCACCGGATCCCCCTGGGCGTCGCGGTCCGGCCAGGCGACATCAAGGTCGAGGACCTGCTGCTGTCGTCGGACGGGCGGCGCCTGACACTCTGGTCGACCCGCCTGGACCAGGCGATCATCCCGGTGCTGTACTCGCGGCTGTCACCCCACCTGCTTCCGCCGATCGCGCAGTTCCTGCGGCTTCTCGGGCAGCACGGTGCCCGCCCCTGGCAGATCTGGTCGTGGGGACCGCTGTCGGGCACCCCGTTCCAGCCGCGCGTCCGTTACGGCCCCACCATCCTCAGCCCAGCCCGGTGGGTCCTACCTCCCACGGTGATCGCCGCCGCCGACGGCGCCGACCGCTGGGACACCGCCCTGAAGTCGTGGCGGGCGGCGGCGGTGCCCGCCCCGCCCCACGTTGTCGTGGTCACCGATCAGAACCGGTCCCTTCCCCTTGACCTGCGACGCGGCGATGACCGGGAGATCCTGCGCCGCCACGTCAGAAGGGGTATCACCGCCGTCACTGAGGAACCGGGCGGGCCGGGCGCCGTTCAAGGCGTCGTGGCTGGGCCGCACGGCCGACACACCCTGGAACTCGTCGTTCCCTTCGCCCGGAGAACACCACCACCGCGGCCCGCCCGACCGCCAGTGAACGCTCCGCGCGCGGCCGTGGGCGTGCATCTGCCCGGCAGCCGGTGGCTGTCCCTTGTCCTGCGCACCCCCGCCACCTGCCAAGACCAGGTCCTCGCCCGGCTGGCCGCAGCCGACGTGATCGACGCCCCCTGGTTCTGGCTGCGCTACACCGACCACCACGGCCCCACCTGCGCATCCGGGTCCACGCCGACCCTGCACACCTCGGCGGCAAGATACTGCCGGCCATCTCCGCCCTGACCACTGACCTCGTCCAGCAGCGACTCGCCAGCGGCCTGTCGGTCGAACCGTATGAGCAGGAGATCGAACGCTACGGCGGCACCCCACACTCCATGGACGCCGCGGAGCAGGTGTTCATCAGCGACTCCCGATTGGCGCTGGCCGCGCTCACCGCCGAACCCGATCCCGATCAGCGGATCGTCATCGCCGCCCTGTCCGCCGCGGCGATCACCCGCGCCCTGGCCGACGGCGACCGGGCCGCGCTCGCCGGCCACCACCTCGACCGCCAAACCCGCAGACGCTTCACCGAACTACGCCCCCGCACTCGGGCAGCCGCCAAGACCACGCCGGCAGGAACTGCCGCGCTACCGACCACCCACCCGGCATGGACCGCCCGCCAGCAAGCACTCACCACCTACCGCGACACGCTCCACCCGGCCCGCCGCACCGACTGCGCCTCCTCCCTGACCCACATGCACATCAACCGGCTCCTGGGCGGCACCGCCGCAGAATCCCTGACGCGCGCGCTCGCAGTCGACCTGCTCTACGCCTCCGATCCGGCTCTGGCCCCCGGTCGGCGACCCGACTGAGATGAGCACCGCCCAGCAGGCGATCACCATCGCCGAGCGCCTCCTAGACCCCGCAAAGGTCCTGGCAGCCGTCCCCGACCGGCCCGCCGCCAGTCTCCAGAGCCTGGCCGGCACCGCGCTCCTGCACGCCCGCCTCGCCCAGGTAGACCCCGCCTTCGAAGCCGCGGCCCGCGCCCACTGGGACACCGCAGCAGCCCAGCCCCGCCCACCGGCCGCACATTCCGGCGTGTTCACCGCCCCCGGAGGCATGGCCGCCTCCCTCATCCTCGCCCAGCCCTACCTCCTCGACCCCGAGCCCCATCACGCCGACGTCCGCCACGCCGTGAAATGGCTGACGGCCCAAACCACCAGCAAAGCCGCCGACCACCGCCACCGTCTCCGCCGCGACCCGGCGACACCACCGACCTGGAAGCTCTACGACGCCATCACCGGCCTCGCCGGAACCGGCCGGATCCTGCTCGCCGCCCTCACCAACGGACACTGCGACGCCGAACCAGGCCTGATTGCCGCACTCACCACCCTCACCACCATGATCAACACTCCGCGCAGCGAAACACGACCAGGCTGGTGGCTACCCGCCGACGGCCACCCCACCAGCGGCATCCCGCCCTCGGGGGTGGCCGAGACCGGAATGGCGCACGGCATCGCCGGACCCCTCACCCTGCTGGCCACCTCAGCGACCGCAGGGTGGATGGTGGACGGGCAGAGCACCGCGATCCGCGTCGCAACCTCCTGGCTCCTGGCCTGGCAGACCCCCGAGACCACGAGTTGGCCGCCTTACATCACCGGCGCCGAACTCGACAACCAGCAACCCGCGACCATGCCGATACGGGGACGGCGAGACGCTTGGTGTTACGGCACCCCGGGCATCAGCCGCGCCCTCACCGCCGCCGGCCGAGCCCTTCACGACCCCCGACCGGCCCAGACCGCGTTCAACGCCATCTCCGCCCAGGCTGAACGAACCGCCGACCAGTGGGACACGCAAGGACCGGCTCTCTGCCACGGCACGGCCGGAGTCCTGCAGGCCGCAACCAGCCACCCCGCCACCGCCGAGCCGGCAACCACCGCCGACCTGGCAGCCGCCGCGCTGGTCACGGCGATCGATCCCCGGCACGCCTTCGCCGTCCAGAACCTCCACCACCACACCGTTACCGATGACCCTGGACTGCTGACCGGAGCCGCCGGCATCGCTCTCGCCCTCGCCGACCACGGCGGCCTCCCCGCCCCCCAGAACCCAGCACGATGGGACGCGGCGCTGCTCATGACCTGAGCAGCGGCCACTTCCGCCAGGGGCCGTCAGGCATGCTCACGCCGGGGGAGTGGTGCTCTTGCTCAGCTCCCAACAACGGGGAGCTCACAGCCAGAGCGGCGAACGCTCTGGCTGTGCCGGCGGATCGCTCGAATAGGTGATCTGTGCTGACCAACACGGCATCACGAAGCAATGCCCTCCGACCCGATACCTCAGCGGTCACCTGTCACATCGCCTACCTGCAGCCAGAGCCCGCACGGAGGCAGACCATGACCCGGATGACACCGGAGGCGTTCGCTCAATCTCTCGGCCTGCTGCCCGAAGCCTTGCAGGAGCGGGCGACAAGGCTGCAGACCTACATGAGGGGTCGACGCCGGACGCGCCGTGTAGATCAGGCGCGTTGCGGAGGTCAGCGCGGGCCGTGCCGTAGACGATTGGCGTCAGCCGAGAGTTCCTCCGCTTCGGCAGTGACGACATCGCTCCCGGTTCACGCTGACCGTCCAGCAGTTGGCACCCAATGAACATCAAGCTGTCCGTGCTACCGGGGGAACCTCAGGCTGTAAGGATGGTGAGGTGGCTCAGATGTCGGATGAAGCGCTGGGAGACGACCAGCTGAAGCAGTTCAGTGACGAGTTGACGGCGGCGGGAGTCGCCGCCGTCTACAACCCGTGGCCGGGCCGTGAGTCGGTGACCATTGATCTTCTGGGTGAGGCGTTCCAGGTCGTTATCAAGGTCGGACCGGGTGACCCGCGAGGCTATGAACTGTTTGTGGCCGTGGATGATGGTTCCGGCAATGGAGACGTTGAAGAAGTGGCGCCCTGCGTGTACGCACCCTGGGTCGTTCCGCTGGTTGACGCGGTAGTCCGGCACATCACCATGCGCGGCAGTATGCCCGCAACCCTCTACCGGGAAAACATACCCCCAGGGGGCCTGACTTGACATAACGTTCGTTATCGACTATCGGCGATACGCCTAGGGGAGAGGACGTCACGCGAGTCGTCCAGCGCCCCCCGTAGGGACTCATCGGCGTGTTGGTGTCGGACCACCAGGTTTACGGACAGGCCATAAGGTCGATCCGGCCTAAACGGTTCGCCATAGCGGTCAATTGCGCAGAAAGGAAACTTAGGGAGATGGCTTGCGCATAGCATGCTGTGGGAGGAAGGGGTAGCCCTGAGCGGAACGCTGCTTTTTGTTCATGGTACTGGCGTGCGTGGCGTCAGCTATGCCGGATCGCTTCGCCTGATCGGCCAGCAGGTTGTCGCGCACGACCTCGGTCTGGAGGTACGGGGCTGCTTCTGGGGCGAGTCGCAGGGGGCACGGCTGCAGTGCGAGGGTCGGTCAATCCCTGGATACGCCGAGGCGGGCGGACGCGCTCGGAGAGTCACCGAAGAGGACGTTGCCTTATGGGCCGTTCTGTACACCGATCCCTGGTACGAGCTACGGGTCCTGCGGGCCATGCCCGTCCGACCCGTGCCTCTTGGTCAGGAGCCTCCGGCCGTACGGTTGCGCCGCGCGGTGGCGGAGTATGTCCCGTCCGACGAACTCGCCGCCCAACTCACGGACGCCGGGCTTGAGGACCGATTCTGCGAGGCGCTCGACGCCTTGCGCGCCGCCCCAGAGTTCGAAGCGGCCGTGAAGACCGCGCCCGCCGACCCCCTGGAGCATCGTGCCGCGGTCGCGCGGGCGCTGGTCGCTCATACCCTCGTCGCGGCGGCCGAGGAGGGCGGCGTACCGTTTCCGGACGGTGCGGTGCGGGACGCGATCGTCCTGCGGATCACTGACGAATTCCACGGACACGGACTGGGCGTCGGCGATTTTGTCAAGCGGACCGTTGTCGGTCTGGCGGCCCGAGGCGCTACCCGCAGGCTGCGCCGCGACCGAGGCGCGCTGACCGACGCGGCCGCGCCCGCGAGCGGCGACGTGCTGCGCTTCCTGGCCAACGGAGAGGGAGCCAGGGAGTACGTGCGACGGGCCGTGACAGACGCAGCCGAGCGGGGCCCCGTGCACCTGCTGGCCCACTCGCTCGGTGGCATGATCTGCGCGGACCTGTTAGCCCGTGAACCCCTGCCCGCCGTCGCCACCCTCATCACCGTCGGATCACAGACACCGTTCCTTTACGAGATCGGCGCCTTTCCGAGCCTGGCGCCGCCCGCGCCACTTCCCGCCCACTTCCCGTCCTGGATGAACCTGTACGATCCGCGCGACATGCTCGCCTACGTCTGCGGTGGGGTCTTCGGCGAACGGGTGCGCGACGTCGCGGTCGACAACGGGCAGCCGTTCCCCTGGTCACACACCTCCTACTGGTCCAACCAGGACGTATGGGAGGCAGTCGCGAAGGCCGTCGGGTGCTGAACCCGGCAGACGCCGTCGTGTTCGCGGTCGGTATCGAACGTTACGGCTTCGGTGACGAGCTGCCTGGCGCGTCCGCCGAGGCGGTGCGGTTCGTAGAGTGGGCACTGTTGTGCGGAGTGCCGCCCGACCGGGTCACGCTCGCCTGCGACTCCCTGGAAGGGGCCAGGCCCAAGGGCGTGCGGCTAGTCGGCACCTCCCGGCATGAGATCGAAAAGGCCCTGGTCGAACTGTCTCGGCTGCAGGGGGAGTTGCTGCTGTTCTTCTGGTGCGGCCACGGCGTCGTCGACGAGGAGCACCGGCGGGTGCTGTTCACCTCAGACGCCGTCCCAGACGACCTACGCAACATCTCGGTGGACCACCTCCTCGACTATCTGGCGTCCAGCAGCCTCGGCGAGGAGTTCCGCAGACAGTTCCTGCTGATCGACGCATGCGCCAACTTTGTTGCCGAGCACGCCTTGCCCAATCGGGTTCCGATCGCGACGTTCCCGAAGGGCGGCCAGCGGGAAGTCGAGCAGTTCACCTACTTCTCCGCCGCCCAAGGGCAGCGCGCCCGGTTCGACCGCGTCCAACGGCATGCCTTCTTCTCTCGCATCGCCCTGCGCTGGCTGCATGACAACGTCACGTCGCTGCCACCCGACTCCAAGAAGTTTGTCGAGGAGGTGAACGGCGAGTTCGACCGACTGCGGCTGTCTGAGGAACTGCGCCACACTCCGGTATACCGGCGGATCAAGCGCGGCCCTGGGCATGAAGATGTCCTGCACGACGGCGTCCGACCTGTTTCCGGCACAGCCCAGGAGAGGATCCGAGCGAGCGGTCTCACCCTGGCCCAAGCCCAGCGGGTCATGGACGCCATGGCGAATCTGCGCGGCGTTCCCGCGAACCTGTTGGAGCGGTTCGATCTCGGCATGGTCGAGCGCATACTCTCCTCTCTCGCCAGCTGCGCCGACGAGGACACCGAACGGCTTGCGATCCGCCAAGCACAGGTCTGCCTCCAGCGCCAGCGGTGGATCGCCCCCGCCTTGGCCAGGTTCGGCGCCGTCACCCTCGACCACGTCCGCCACGCGTACCACAGTGCCGCGCCTGAAGGGGATACGGGCCTACCCACCGACCTGGACCAGGCGCTGGACATGGCCGCCGCCTACGGCCCGCGACCCGGCCATACCGCTCCGCTGCACCGCATGACCGCGATCCTGGAACACCTCACCGGCCGGCGCCTTGACGATGACTGGTACGGGTTGCCCGCCGACCAGCTCGCCGCACTGCGCCGCAGGGCCGCCGAGCCTCGCCCCCAATCCGCCCGCCTCATCATCGACCTGCGAGTCCCCGGCACGGCGCTGGTTGGCTGGCCAACGGAGATGGTCGGCCACCTCTATTTACCCGGTCGTAACTGGACCCAGCGGCAGGTCACCTGCCTGGCGTCCCAAACAGGTGCGCGCCAGGCTGTGAACCAGCTTCTCGACTGGGCATATGGACACTCCGCGGCGCTCACACTCGGGATGATCGTGCCGCGGGCAGTGCTGGACGCCGTCCCTGAAGCCTGGCCCTACGAGGATTCGCTCACTGAGCCAATCCCGCTCTGGCAGGAGCACCCGACAGTGCTGCACTGCGCTGAACGACTCAGTAATCGCAGAGCGTTGTCCGGATGGCGGGACCGGACTACCGCCATCAAAAAGCGGCTTCCGGACCTCCAACCCGAGGTGCAGTGGCTGGAGCCGTCCGACGCCCGCGAGATCACTTTGGCCGTGCGCCGAAGCACCGCCGCATGCATGGGTCTGCGTTTCCCCCTCCCGCCCTACGCGGCCGACAACTTCCGGCGCGACCCGATCATCGCCTCAATCGTCGGCGGCGCACCCTACCTGCTGTGGTGGGATACGGAACCGGACGACTGGGCGGACGCTGAGAAGAGCCTCCGCTATCTCGCCGCAGGAGGCCGCTTCGAAGACTTGCCCGAACGGTTGCACCGGCTACGAGTCGACGATCGCGACGGACTCGGCGGGTCACTACGCGTCATCTGGGACGCCCCCGACTGCCTACCGCCACTGACCGAACTGACCGGCCTGTCCGGTTCGACCGCCCGAAGGGACAGCCATGGATAGCTGGCGGCTCTACACCGGCGACAGCGACCCACACGACTACAAGCCACCTGAAGCGCCGAACTGGCGCCGCTTCAACGGCGAGGTAGTGACCGAGCCTCTACAAGTCCAACAAGACCCCCAGGAGGGCACGACGTTTCGCGCTACCCCCGACACGGTCGAGGCCGTCAACGCCGCCCTACACCTGCGCCGTCCCCTCCTGCTCACCGGACGCCCCGGCTCCGGCAAGTCCTCGCTCATCGACTCCGTCGCCAGGGAACTGCGGCTCGGGCCCGTCCTACGCTGGCATGTCACCTCACGCAGCAGTCTCAAGGACGCGCTCTACCGCTACGACGCCATCGGTCGTCTGCACGAGCACAACCTGGAGCAGCGCATCCCGTCGATCACCAAGTACCTGCGGCTCGGCCCGCTCGGCACCGCGCTACTACCCGCCACGCGTCCCCGCGCACTGCTCATCGATGAGATCGACAAAAGCGACATCGACCTCCCCAACGACCTGCTCAACGTGTTCGAACGCGGCGAGTACGAGATCCCCGAGCTGGCCCGACTCAAGGACACGACCGTACACATCCGCGAGGACGGCTCGGACCGCACTCATCCGATCACCCTCGGACACGTGCGCTGCCGCGAGTTCCCCTTTGTGGTCCTGACCAGCAACGGCGAACGCGACTTCCCGCCAGCATTCCTGCGCCGCTGCATCCGGCACCAGATGCCTGACCCCACCCCAGAACTTCTGAGAGACATCGTCACCGCACACCTCGGCCCAGAAGCCGCAACCGCAAGCGCCGAACTGATCGCCGACTTCGCCGACCGCGCCACCGCCACCCGCGCCCAAGCCACCGACCAGCTCATGAACGCCATCTATCTGGTCACCCGCGAACTAGCTCCGCAAGACGAGGAGCGCGACCGGGTCGTGGAACTTCTTCTCAAGCGGCTCGGCTCCGACCCAACATGATCGACAAATTGGTGGCGGCGCTCCGCGAGTCCGGAACCCACCTGGACTGGCGGGACCTCTGCGACACGCTCTGGCTAGCCCAAGCCCGCGGCCCGGGAGAGGCCATGCCGCCGCCGTCACGCTCGCCAACCGACGATGCCGCGCCCTCCGATGCCCTCCCACCTACTGCCCACATCCCGCAACCGCCATGGTCTGGACTCGAACCTTCAGCGGGACCCGCCGCCCCCGCGATGCTGCGGCGCGCCGGCGACGCCCAAGGCGACGGCGATGGCGTAGACCTCGACGCGCGAGCCCCCGGGTACTTCGCGTTGCCCGGCCGCCAAGAGATAGCGCGCGCGTTGTGGCCGATCAAGCGCCACCGCCTGTCCCGCCACGTCAGCACTTTCGACGCTGACGCTACCGTCGACCACTACTGCGACACCCGCGTCCTCATCCCGCTGCTGACCCCGGAACGCCAACAATGGTTCCGCGAAATCGCCCTCGTCGTGGACAGTGCGCCCACCATGATCGTTTGGCAGGAAACTGTACGCGCTCTCGCTGAGCTACTTGCACATCACAGCGCTTTCGAGCGGGTGTCGCGTTGGTCCCTTGATGGCCCGCAGCTGCTGTCTGCAACTGGCGTGCCGCAGGACCCACGCGTCCTTGCCAGCGAAGACGCGCAAAGGCTCGTCCTAGTGGTGACCGACTGTGTAGGCCCTGCCTGGCGCGAGGATCCGATCTGGGCGCTCCTGCGCGCCTGGGGCACTCGACTGTCCGTCGCGCTCGTACATATGCTGCCACCTCGGCTGTGGAACTCCACCGCCCTAGGCGAGACCGATACCCTGCTAACTACTCGTCAGTGCGGGGCACCTAATGTGCGCCTTGACCTAAGTCCGCCTTGGTGGTGGGACGAGGAGGAACTGCCTGTCCTAGGGCTCCCGGTGCTCACGCTCGAAGAAGATTCGCTACACGCTTGGGCCCGTATGGTGATGGGCGGCGCCGTAAAGGTACCCGGTATCATCCCGAACCCGCCCGATGGCCCTGCGCTGCCCATCCTCCCAGACCCCGGCCCACGTCAGCGTGTCTCCGCCTTTCGTTCGACAGTCTCTCCCGAGGCGGGTCGCCTAGCCATTCTGCTGTCGGCCGTGGAGATCACCCTTCCGGTCGCTCAACTCATCCTGCGGACCCTGATCCCCGGCGCGCGCCAGACCCACTTGGCTGAGCTCCTCGCTGGTGGCTTGTTGAAACGGACCTCGCCACCCAAGGATGATCCGGTCTACGACTTCATTCCCGGCGTGCGTGAAGTTCTGCAGGAGTCACTTACAACCACCGCTACGCTCGACGTCTGGCGTGCTGTGGCGCCGTACCTCGAAGCAACTACAGGTGACCGCGCACCGTTCTCGCGTCTCCTTTCCGTACAATCCGAAGACCGAGCTTTGTCCGGTGAAACACCGATGCATCACATCACAGCTAGTCTCATGGAAAGACTAGGGCTCCGAGATCTGCCAAGCGCAAGCCCGCCCCGTCGACGACCTCCGGCTAGCGCAAATGACGAATCGGTAAGCAAGCAGATACCATCACGCATCTGTCTGTTTGGTCCCCCGGGAGCGGGCAAGGGAACACAGGCCCAATTCATCGCATCTCACCTGTCGCTGCCGAAGATCTCGACAAGCGACCTCTTCCGCGCGAACGTCGCCGGCGGGACGCCGCTCGGCCGGCAGGCCAAGCAGTACATGGACCGCGGCGACCTCGTCCCCGACGAGGTCACCATCGCGATGGTGCGCGACCGACTCGGCGAGGACGACGCCCGTGACGGCTTCCTCCTGGACGGGTTCCCGCGCAACGTCCCGCAGGCCGAGACCCTGAAGAAGATCCTCGCCGAGTGGGACACCCGCCTCGACATCGTCCTCGAACTCGTCGTCGACGAGGACGAGGTCGTCCGGCGGCTGTCGGGCCGGCGCACCTGCGACAAGTGCGGCCGGATCTGGCACGTCGACTTCGACGACAAGCAGAACGACATCTGCGACGACTGCGGCGGTCACCTGTTCCAGCGCGACGACGACAAGGAAGAGGCCGTCAAGCGCCGCGCGGAGGTGTACCGCCACGACACGGCGCCGCTCGTACAGTACTACGCCGACGCGGATATTCTTGTTGGCATTGACGCGACGGGATCAGTCGAAGAGGTAACTCGCCGTGCTCTTACCGCGCTGCAAGTATTCGTTCCAAGGTCAGCAGTAGATACTAAGCCCGACCCGCTCACGGCTTCCTGTCAAGCTTTTCGCGACTTGGACGACCTATTGATACAGTACTGGCGCTGGGCGGGGAAGATGAGCGCCCGACAACTCGCCGATCGATCAAAGGGTACTTTCTCTCACAGCACCATTTCTTCTAGGCTACTCCATTCCGTTCCTGAGGGATCGCGACCATTTTCAACTAAAATGCAGTATGTTCGCGCTTTCATTTCCGCATGCGGTGGAAGTGAAATTGAGGTGCAGAAATGGGTTACTGCGTGGTGCGCGATCGATAGGGCGATGATGGCGGGCGACCTGGAGCCGTCGCTCGACTTGAGCGTCGGTGCAGCGCTCGAAGAAGGCAAGGATGATGTCTAAACGATCGAATACTTCCCGGGGGTCCAACAACTAAGCCGGGTGTTGCGTCGATCCGTTCGCATCCCTCGTGCACATCACAATGCTTGAAGGCTAACCGCGTCTAGGCCTTGCGCGGTGCTGCCTCTGCCCTCAAGCTCAACGAACGTGAAAGCTCGGCCAGCTGATTAACCGAACAGAATGCATATTCTGTTCGGTAAAGCGATTTGTCCCCGTCTGGGAGCTAACGGGTAGGTAGAGATCTATATCGCCTAGAGCGACCCGAGTGACGGCAAGCAATTAAGTCACGAACCATCGAAACGCTTCGGTAGGTGGAGTGGAGTCTGCGTCCTTCGAGTTGACCTCGGAGGGCGTGTGTGTGCCTTGTTCAATAAGAGGGTTGACGCATTACGAGGAATTTGCTCTGGTCCCAGGAGGTCCTCGGTTACCCGAGATACTCAGTCAACATCACAGCGATAACACGCACGTCGGTGTTCTCGTCGTGGGTGGCGCGGTCGCGTAGCAGGTCGAGCGCCTCCGGATGGCCTGCCCAGCCCTCCGCCACCGCCCGCACCGCTGTCCCCCGCACGTCGGTGTCCTCGTCGTGAGTGGCGCGGTCGCGTAGCAGGTCGAGCGCCTCCGGATGGCCTGCCCAGCCCTCCGCCACCGCCCGCATCGCTGTCCCCCGCACCCCGCGGTTCTCGTCGTGGCTGGCGCGGTCGCGTAGCAGGTCAAGCGCCTCCGGATCGCCCGCCCAGCCCTGCCCCACCGACTTCACCGCCGCTGACCGCACCATGTCACTTTCATCATGGATAGCGCGATCCCGTAGCCAAGTAAGCATTCCTGGCCAAACCCTCCCCACCGTTCCCACTGCGGTCGCCCGTACAAAGTGGTTTTCGTCGTGGGTGGCGCGGTCGCGTAGCAGGTCAAGCGTCTCCGGATTGCCCGCCCGGCCCGTCCCCACCGCCCGCACCGCGGTCGCCCGCACGTCGAAGTTTTCGTCGTGGGTGGCGCGGTCGCGTAGCAGGTCAAGCGCCTCCGGATCGCCCGCCCAGCCCGCTCTCACCCCCTCCACCGCACTCCCCCGTACAAAGTGGTTTTCGTCGTGGGTGGCGCGGTCGCGTAGTAGGACAAGCGCCTCCGGATGGCCTGCCCAGCCCTGCCCCACCGCCCGCGCCGCTGTCCCCCGCACCCTGGGGTTCTCGTCGTGGGTGGCGCGGTCGCGTAGCAGGTCGAGCGCCTCCGGATCGCCTGCCCAGCCCTGCCCCACCGCCCGCGCCGCTGTCCCCCGCACGTCGAAGTTGCCATCGTGGGTGGCGCGGTCGCGTAGCAGGTCAAGCGCCTCCGGATCGCCTGCCCAACCCGCCTTTACCTTCTCCAGCGCGGTCGCCCGCACCTCGGGATTCTCGTCGTGGGTGGCGCGGTCGCGTAGCAGGTCGAGCGCCTCCGGATCGCCTGCCCAGCCCTCCGCCACCGCCCGCGCCGCTGTCCCCCGCACGTCGAAGTTGCCATCGTGGGTGGCGCGGTCGCGTAGCAGGTCAAGCGCCTCCGGATCGCCTGCCCAACCCGCCTTTACCTTCTCCAGCGCGGTCGCCCGCACCTCGGGATTCTCGTCGTGGGTAGCGCGGTCGCGTAGTAGGACAAGCGCCTCCGGATCGCCCGCCCAACCCTCCGCCACCGACTCCACCGCGGCCCTCCGCACCCTGGAGTCTCCGTCGTGTGTGGCGCGATTCCGCAACCATGCGAGTAACCTTGGCTGTCCGCTGCCCTCGGTCCCCATTACCTTTACCGCCGCCGACCGCACGTCAGGGCTCTCGTCGCGGGCGGCGCGGTCGCGTAGCAGGTCGAGTACCGCCGGATCGCCTGCCCAATTCTGCCCCACCGCCTTCACCGCCGCCCACCGCAGGTCGGGACTCTTGCCGTGGAGTGCGGTGTGCATGAGTTCCTGCTTAGGGAGAGCTGGCAACGCAAGGAAGCCTCGCGCGAGGCGCCCTTTGTCGAAAAGGTCAGGCATGGTGGCGAACCAGCGCCGGAAGAGGTCGTAATCGAGCCATCCTCCCCCAGGTGATGTGTTGAGGAGCGGACGGAGCGCCCTGGGCAGCAGCTCGAGTTGCCAAGCGAAGCGCAGGCGGCTGGGACTGATCTGGAGGAGCCCAATGAGGGCGAAGGTGAGGGCGCGGCGCCGGGAAGCGAGTTCGGCGCCGCGTTCGACTTCGGCCGCGATGCGCAGGGCTAGCAGCAGGTGATGTGGGGGTGTGGAGCGAGTGCGCCAGGCGAAGTCGGAGTCCAATAGTTGATCAATTGTGTTAACGGCGTATCGCGGTGGGATCATTCTGGTTAGGAGAAGCAGAACTTCGGTCCATGCGGGGTCAGCCCGTCGACTGGTATAGATGGCAAGGAGTTCTTCAACGGTCAACTCGTGGTCGGCGAAGCGTTGGCTGATGTCGTTGGCGGCCAGGTATTCCAGGAAGGCGCGGTGGACGAAGCCGTACAGACCGGCGCCGTAGCTGGCCAAGATGAAGTTGCGATCGCGCAGTTGGGCCAGCATGGTGCGGGCAGCATGCACGGCGCGTTCGTCGGAGAGGCATAGTTCCCGGATTAGGTAGGCGCGGAAGAGGGTGGTGAGGTCGTCACCGGGAAGGTGATTGCCGGCAAGCCCGGCTGGGCCGTCCTGCATTCGCCGTGCGACCTCGTGCAGCATGCCCAGCTTGTCTTCCAGAGTGAGGTGTGGCATGTCGGGGTGTTGGTCGGCGAGTTCCTTGTTGACGTCCCACTGGTCGATCAGCAGATTCACCGCGTGCTGGTAGACGCGGCGGCGGTCGCGAGGCAGCTCGCGGCGGCGGGCGATGATTGACAGGATGGTCAGCAGCATCGGGTTGCCCGCCAGCTCTGCCACCGCCGGGGCGTTCTTGACCGCTTCCAGCACTCGGTTGCGCAACTGGATGGCTTCTCTCTGGTCGGGACAGCTGCGCTGGAACCAGGCGGTGACGAACTCGGTGATCTGCCGGCGGGTCAGGTCCTGCAGCATCAGGGTCGAGAATCCGGCACGGTCGAACACCGCCCGGTCGTAGCCGATCACCCGTGAGGTCACCACCACCCGGGCCTGGGGAAAGTTGCGGGCGAACCACTGGATTCGGCGCGCGACTTGATTGCGGTGCTTGGCTTCGAAGATTTCGTCCAAGCCGTCGAACACCACCAACACCCGACCTTTGGCGAGCCGCTGCTGGAGGAGCTCGCGGGGCAGGCCGTAGCCCTCGCTTCGGTACAGGTGGTCCCAGAAGTCCAAGAAATCGGAGTCCCGCCACCGCGCGTCTGCGAACTGCCTCAGCTCCACCAGAAGCGGCAGCCGCCCGGCCAGATCCCCGGTCAGCAACGGTTCCCCTCCTGCCCCAGAACCCGACGCGGATTCGGGGGCGGCGTGCAGGGCTTCAGCGGCCAGCGCCAGCATCAGGTATCGCGCGAGCGTCGACTTGCCCGCTCCAGGATCCCCCAGCACCACCACACCGGCCGACGCGGCGTCCACTGCCGCCAGCACCGGTCGGGTGGGCCGGTCACGGTAAGTGCGCTGCGCCTGCTCCAGCCGAACCCGGTCCACTCCCTCGGGAAACTCCGCTGGTGCCTCCAGCGCCCCGGTCCCGGCCAGCCGCAGCAGCATTTCCCGCGGCAACTCCAGCAGCTCAGAAGGCGGTGGATTGTCCCGTACCAGCTGCGAGACGAATACCTCGCTCAGCAACATCACCGGATGCTCATCCTGGTCGGGCATCAGCCGCTCCAGCTCCACCCGTTGGCACCGGTCCCGTAGTTGCTGCAGATACAGCTGCAGAGCTCGCTCGGTCTGCGCCGCATGTTCGGCCTTGGCCACCTGCTCTGCCATGGCGGCCTGCTGTTCGGCTTTGCGGGCCGCGTCCCACAGCCACACCCATCGGAAAGTCAGCACCACGGCGACCAGCGCCCCAGCGATGCCGGCGTACCAGCTCGCCCGCTCTACCGGATCTTGGCCCTCACCGGGTGTCAGGTACCCCCCTAGCAGCCCGCCGATGATCGCTGCTCCTGCGATCGTCGCTGCCGTCCATCGCCTCTTCGCGCCCCTCACTGCCACACCATCGGATCCTGCCCTCCCCCACCGAGCGAGCCCGGCGATTGCCGGTTCCGGTCACTTTCGGTCCACTCGGGCGACCTCGGCGCCAACGGCTCATCTCACGGAGGCGGCGCTGCTCGGGTGGTGCGCGCAGGACTGACCGGCTCTCGTGGATCGCCGGTGATGTCGGTGGCGTCGCGTTTAATCGAGGGGTGGACGTTGGAGAGCGCATCGCCGAGCTGACCGCCCAGGTCAAGCGACTGAACGATCTGTACTA
>NZ_JBEZJI010000084.1:0-31401 GCF_040649435.1 Actinomadura sp. NPDC048955 | reverse complement strand
GATCTTGGACCGCTGCTCCTCGAAGCTGGCCTGCTCCTGCTTGCTCGCCTTGGTCGCCGAGTCGAACTTCTTCTTGGCGACCTTGAGCTTCTCGCTGCCGATCGGCTTTCGATCGACACAGTCAACTATGCGTGGCTCAACCACGTGAGTGGCTTCCGAGTCACGCCGTCCGGACTCAGTCCCGGGCGCAGTACAACCAAAAGGAGGGTTGCTCATGGCAGCCGCAACTCCGGATTCCGGCGGTCTCATCCGCTGGACCACCGAGTCGGACCCGGAAGGACCCGGCTCATCCCGCATCACCCCCGTCCTGCTCACGGGACAGGAGCCCATCCGGATCACGTCGGACTGGCTGTGGTCGCCCACGTCGTTGAAGGGTGCCTTCGGGGACCTGAACTTCGCCAAGGGCAAGCCCGCAGGCAGGGCACGCCGTAAGGTCGTGGACCTGGCAAGGGGTCTTCGACTGTCGGCGGATCCGGACACCGTCGCGGACGAGAGCGTCGTCTACGAGCTCCGGCTCGGAAACGACCGCTCTCGGTACATGCAGGGCGCCTACGCCGGGTTCAACCTCGGCAGGGCCTCCGAGCACGTGCACATCGCCGGCGAACCGGGCAAGGTTCTGGCCGACAGGCCGGACACCGTGTCCATCGTCCTCGGTGGCTGCAACGGCTCCAGCAGGGCGACGATCTCGACCAACCCGGAGGGCCGGCGGACTTCGTTCCAGCTCGGCGGCTACGGTGCGGAAGGGAACGCGGACGAGTTCATCACCTCGGCCGGATTCGTCCCGTGGCTCTCCTTCTACGAGGAGAACCTCGCGTGCCTGGCGGCCACGTTCGCCGGGAACGTGATGGTCCACTCGCCGGAGAGCACCCGGTACTCGGTCGTGATCGACGTGCCGTGGAGGGCCTACTGGCTGTACATGCTCTCCGCGGTGCAGCGGGGGCAGACCTCCGCCCGCGCCTACAAGCGCTGGCGCGAGGAGGTCACCCGGCGAAGCCGTCTCGGAAGCGACCGCACCGTGGACATCCTTCGGGAGGTCCTCGGTGACCGGTTCGACCGGACGGAGATCATCGACCAGGACGAACTCGCACCGCTCGGCGAAATCCTGGAGGACATGGAACCGGGGCGCGCCCCGGACGTCCAGGCCCTCGTGGACGCGATGCGGAACGCGGGGGACGAGCTCTGGAACCTGCTCCTGGACCCGGAACTCCGGAGCCAGGTGAAGGTCAAGGGCAGGTTCCTCGATCCGGAGATCCGCACGGTTCAGGAACTGTGCGGAACCTCCTACGTGGTGGCGGTGCTCCGGCGGATGCTCGCCGGCGCCGTCATGTCGGTCAACGACTACGTGGAAACGACCATCGAGCAGTACGTTCAGGCGTGGACCGACGTCCTCGTCCAGCACGGCCGGCTCGCGTTCCGCGGCACGTCGTTCGCCGTGTACCCCTTCTCGCATTTCGTCCCTCTCGAAGAGGGGGGCGTCATGTACCGCAGGGACCCGGGACGTGTCGTGACGGTCAACGACCGCGACGGCATCTCGGGCTTCGATCACGGATGGTGGCTCGACCCGGTCGAGCTGCTTCCGGGGAGCTACCTGCGGTAGCCGCCTAGCGGCCACCGAAGGGAACCACCGTCTCCGGTGGAGCGGCCACGGCCGCTCCACCGGTGACACCCACGCTTCCTCCTGCCGGAGGGAGTAAGCACACCGGTGCCCCGGTGGGAACGGCTCATGCCGTTCCCACCGGGGCATCACTTGTTCCGGGTCCGGTGGCCGGATTTCAGCGGAAAAGGCGCCCCACGTCGTCGACGTGAGGCGCCTTTGTTCGGCGTCCGGGGACCCCACCGGTTCACGGCGGGGTCGTCCAGGCGCATTCCGGGTGATCCGGCCGTGGAATGGCCAGATTGGGCTGGCGTTCGACGAGTCGCTCGTCGAAGCCCTCGTCGCCGGGGAAGCCCTCGGCGCCTTCGGCCCAGATGAGCTGGCGGTACTCGGGCAGCCGGCCGTCGTAGAACGCACGGGCGCCGCGAAGCGGCGGCGAGCCGTGCCAGCTGCCGTGGACCTTCACGGTCTTCACCTTCAGCGACGTCAACTCGGTGTCGACCTCGTCCAGCGCCGGCAGATCGTGCCCCATCGCGATGACGGCCGCCCGGAGGGCGTCATGGCTTTCCGGACGGGGAAGGCCACAGATCACGAATTCCGGCGAGGTGAAGGTGTGCCATTGGCCCACCGTGAAGGAACATGCCGGCCGGTCGTTCCGCACGATCGTCCAGCGGCGTGAGATCACCTGCTTCACGATGTCGTCGACCTCCGGCTCGCCCGTCCATTTCCGGCGGTGCAGCCGACAGGCACAGTTGATCCGGACAGGCTCGGTCATCGGCATTCCTCCTCTTGTTTGTCGGGACTCACTGGAAACCGTCCGGGCGGCGCCGTCCCCGACCACGAGGGCGCGCGCGGGGATCGGCGTCGGCGCGCAAGGCGGCGTGGAGTGACGAGCCGCAGGGCGCAAATCCCGGACGGTCGGGATGAAGGACCGATGACGAGTGGGATGCCATGAGAAGCGATCAGCCGGACTACTACGAACTCCTCGGCGTGGAGCGGACCGCGGAACCGGAGGAGATCACCCGGGCGTACCGCCGGGCGATGCGCGCGGTGCACCCCGACGCCAGCGGCACTTCCGGCCTGTTCCGGCTGGTCAAGACGGCGTACGACACGTTGAAGGACCCGGCGTCCCGGGCCGCGTACGACGCCCGCGGCCGGACGGCCCCGCCCGAGCCGCCTCGCTCCCGGCCGGAACCGGACCCGGCCCCCGAGCCCGGGCCCGGCCCGCGGCAGGGGCAGCAGAACGGGGCGCGGCAGGAAGGCGCGAGATCCGGGGGCCCCTCCGGCACCCCGCCGCCCGGTCCCTCCTTCACGAAACCGCAGGCGCCCGCGCCGGCATCGGCCCTGCGCGTCCGCCCCCGGTTCGGCGCCCACTGGATCCGGGTGGCGGCCGTCGCCGTCTGGGCGGTGGCGTTCCTGGGCGCGGTGTACGTGCTGTGGCCCGCCGGGCTCCCCATCGGGTTCCTCCTCCTGCTGGCCTTCCCTCTGGTGGCGATGCCGCTCATCGCCCTGGAGTCCACGCTGCGGTCCCTGTCCTGGCTCTGGGCCGTGTGCGTGCTGACGTTCGCGGGGGGCGCCGCGCTCGCCGCGGCCGAGACCGACGGCGGCGCCTTCTGGACGCTCTGCGGCGTGCTGCTGGGGCTCGCCGTGGGCGGCGCGGGGCTGGCCGCGGCGCCGTACCTCGTCCGGAAGGGCCGCGAACTGGACCGGCTGATCGCCCCCGATTCGCTCGAATACCAGGTCTTCAACGTGCCCGGCGCGGGCCTCGACGGCAACCTCTCGCGCCAGGTGGTGGCGCGGGAGAGCGCCGCCGGGCTGGAGAGGCTCGCGCGCCTCGACGGGGTCCGGATCGTGCACGCGCTCATGGCGCCGCAGCCGTCCGGGCGGGCCCCGCACTACGTCGAGCACGTCGTGCTGCGGGGCGACCGGCTCGCCGTCGTCATGGCCCGCCGCTGGCCGGCCGGGACCTACGCCTGGACGAGCAAGGGGGCGCTCACGACCATCGGGCGCCCGTTCCCCGGCGGCGACACCGGCATCGGCGCCGCGGTGAAGGAGATCCGCAAGGTGGTGCCGCGCCGCGTGCGGGTCCGCGGGTTCGTCGCCGTGCTGCCGGACGATCCCGCGCCCTCGTCCCGGGTGAGGTTCCCGGAGCCCGAGTACGGCGACCTGCTCGCCGGTGACCTGGAGCAGGTCCGCGAGCGGATCGCGGACTGGCTCGGGCAGGGCGCCCCGGTCGTGGACCGGCGGGTGCTGGCCGCGCTGCTGCCCCATCTCCGCCGCCCCTGAGCGGGCCGGGCGTCAGCAGAGCGGAGCGCGGCCCCCGTCGGCGCAGAGCCGGTCGACGGCCTCCGACACCGTGCTGACCGGCACGATCCTCAGCCCGGTGCCCCTGGCCGCCGCGACGGCGTCGGACCGCTGCCACACCGGCACGAAGAACACCTCCATGCGCGCCTTCACCGCGGCGCGCACCTTATCGGGGACGTCGCCGACGCCGGTCACGCCCCCGCCGAGTCCGATCGCGCCCGTGCCGGCGATGCGGCGCCCTCCGGTCAGGTCGCCCGGGGTGAGCGCGTCGAGGCGGGCCAGCGCCAGGATCAGCCCCGCCGACGGCCCCTCCACGGGGCCGAGCGGGTAGGCGGTGACCGAGACGGTGGGGCCCGCCTCCGTCCCGGTGAGCCGGGCGACGGGCATCTTCCGGATCTCGGCGCTCCCCCACGTGGCGGCGGACGTGTGCGGGACGACGAGCACGTGCACGGTCGCGCGCCCGGCGATCGCCGTCTCCAGGTCGGCCGGTGCGCGCAGCGGGGTCAGCGCGCCGCCGCCCGTGCCCGCCGCGAGGAGGACGTCGCCGGGGTGCAGGCCGCTGCCGCGGGCCGCTCCGCCGACCGCGCTCACCTGCAGGCCGGCGGCGCTCACCGGCGCCCGCCCCGCGGCGAGCTGGGCGGCGACCAGCGCGGCGTGCGTCTGGGCGGTGCTCATCGCGTCGCCGTCCGGCGCGGGGCCGGCGCCGCCCTGCCCGCCGCCGTGCCCGCCCTCGACGTTCCGGATCAGGTGGTCGCCGGTCAGCTCGGCCTTCCCCCACTGGAACCAGTTGGCGCGCTGGACGCGGGCCGTCATGACCGACCAGGACCCGCCCTCGGGGCTTCCGACCCGGATCGCCGGCCCGGGACCGACGCGGTTGTACGGTGAGCCGCCCAGCCCGAAGACGGTCAGGACGACGACGGCCGCGATCACGCCGTACAGGATCTGGCGCCCCACCGGCGCCCTCCACTGCTCGCTGCCCCTCCGGATGACGGTCGCACCCCCGTTATCATGGCGCCATGGCGCGGATCCTGGTCGTAGATGATGACGCGCGTCTCGTCAAGCTCGTGTCGGGTCTGCTGCGCAAGCGCCATTACCAGGTCGAGTCGGTGGCCAACGGGGAGCTGGCCCGGCTGGCGCTGCGCCGCGGCGACATCGACCTCGCACTGCTGGACATCAACCTCCCCGACATCGACGGGCTGTCCCTGATCGACCAGTTGCGCGACCAGGGGAACACCACGCCGATCATTCTGCTGACCGCCCGCTCCGAGCCGCACGAGCAGGCGCTCGGGCTGCGGCTGGGCGCGGACGACTACGTCGTCAAGCCCTTCCACCCGGAGGTGCTGATCGCCCGCATCCAGGCGCTGCTGCGGCGCAGCGCGGGAAGCATCGCCCGGCACTCCGGCGAGACCCGCGGCGACCTGATCGACATCCCGCCGGTGCGGGTCGACTTCACGGCCCGGCAGGTGTTCAGGGAGGGAGCCGAGGTGCGGCTGGCGCCCATGGAGTACGCCGTCCTGGAGTTCCTGGCGGTCAACCGCGGCCGGGCGGTCTCGAAGGAAGAGATCATGCTGCACGTGTGGGGCACCGACCGGGGCGTCTCCCGGACGCTGGCCGAGCACGTGTCCCGGCTGCGCCGCAAGCTCGGCGACGGCGTGATCGTGACCCGGACGGGCTTCGGGTACCTCATTCCGGCCGCTCCGGAGGATTCCGCAGCCACAGCTCGGTGACCAGGACGTTCTGCGCTTCGAGCCGGCACCACATCTGGTCGCCGTCGGACTGCATGGTGGCCCGCCACCGGGCCAGCCCCAGATGGTCGCCGACACCGCTGGTCACGCGGGCCGGCCACGGCAGCCCGATCCGGGCCCGCATCGGTTCCAGTTCCTTGCGGGTCAGGTGCCGGGCGACCGAACGCACGGTGTGGACGGTGAACTCGCTCTGCTCGCGTGCCGAGACCTGCTGGTGGGCGAGCACGCCGAGCAGGGCGGTGTGGGTCCGGACGGTGTCGGCCACGATCCGGTCCGCCTTCTCGCCGGGCGAGCGCGCCTCCTCCAGCTCGGTGAGCAGCCGGGCGAGCCCGTCGATCGCCGAGCCGAGCATCTTCGCGTCCTCGTCCCGGTTCCCGGAGACGGTCTCGCCGAGCAGCCCAGCGGTGACCGAGGCGATCGTGAGCTCGCCCGCCATCCGGTGGGCGAAGCCCCGGGTGAACCTGTCATGCCACAGCTCCGGAGGCGTCTCCGCGTCGTGGCCGATGATCACAGCGGACGCCGCGGTCAGCGGGATCGCGGTGTGCGCGCCGCTGGTGAAGACCGACCGCCAGGTCAGCGCCTGGCCGGCCACGACGAGCGTGTCCCGGTCGAGGGTCCCCCCGGCCGGACCGCTCAGATCCTCTACGCCGCAGGGCGGGACCCCCGCCCGGGCGTGCACGACCACCGGCACCACCGGGGTCGCCTCAGGCCTTCTCCGCGGCGGCCTTGTCGGCCACGAGCTGGTCGAGCGCCTCGCGCAGGTCGGTCCCGGTCTTGACGACCCGGACGTAGTGGCCGGTCAGCCGCCCGGCGAGCTGGGCGTTCAGGCCGCCCTCCCCGATACCGCCGGAGAGCTGGTGCTCCTCGACGGCGACGATCGCGTTCCCGCGCTCGGCGAGGGCGTCGGTGACCTGCACCGGGTTCATGGCGTTGACCAGGAAGGCGGCCGGGTCCCGGGCGTACTCGATGATCTCCAGGCGCTCCCTGCCGTAGCCGTGGTTCAGCAGGCTCTGGGCGCCCTTGAGCCGGCTCGCGCCGCGGCCGATGCACGCCCCGCGCGCGTCGACGCCGGTGACGGTGGGCGCCACGGCGATCTTCGTCTTGGTCCCGGCGACCCGGGCGATGGCCTTGATGACGACCTTGCCGTTGAGCAGCTCGTCGACGAACCCGGCCAGCAGGCGCTCGACCAGCTCGGGGGCCGTGACCGAGAGCATGAGCCGCTCGGAGCCCGGGGACTGGCCGGCGGAGACGCCGACGACCAGCGCGATGACCTTGCTGCCCTGCGCCAGTTCGGGCGGGGCGGCCCCTTCCGGGAGGTCGAACGCGTCGGCGCGCGGCAGAAGGGCGTCGCGGGCCTCTCCGGTCGCGACGTCATAGACGGCGCAGCGGAAACCGTCCGGTCCGCTCGACTTGATGTGGGCGGTCACCGTCGTCCCGACGAGCGGGGATTCGAGACCGAGATCGCTGAGGATCGTTTGCACCGTCACTCTTCCTTTCGTTGGCAGACGAGGCCCGTGGCGTCGCCTGTTCCTACCGCAGCCTAAGCGCGTACCCCCTGACCTCTAGAGTCCGTCGCTTCCGCGATCCGCAACCCGACGCGGCGAACTGGTTGCCAGTTCCATGTCACGGCACACCGGGCGTACACCAAACAACCATCAACAAGGCAACAGAAGATCCATAGGTGGTCAATTTTCTGTCAACGAACTTGTCGCGGCGTTGCCTTCCCGGACAGTTGCGCCCCCTCCCGGCGAAGCGCTCAACTGCGATCTTCCGCCCGCGCCCGTCCGCGCACCCCCGATGTCCGGCCGACAAAGAGCCTCGCGACCGTCCGAGCGGCCTGCGAACGTATCAACGATCTGTTTCGGATCCGACCGTTCCCGGGCCGCCCGGCATCGAACGTGCATAGCTACAACTCCAGCCTCGCAATCCCGACTAGCCGAGGGAGACGGATGGACATCGAGCAGCCAGCGCGTGGCGAGCGCCCCACCGCCGACGAGTTCCGTACCCGTAACGACGAACTCTTCGCGCGGCGCCACGAGCTCCAGGAGCGGCTCACCGCTTTGCGCGCACGGGCCGACACCGGTGAGATCGACATGCTCTCCGAACTGGTGCTGCGGCGGGTCGAGCGTGAGTTCGACGACCTCACGCTGGAGATCATGATCGCGAACTTCGGCCTGGTGCGCAGGTACGTCACCATGTTCACCTCGAAGTCCAGCGAGCACATCGAGGACTTCGAGAGCGCCGGCAAGGTCGGGCTGCTGTGGGCGATCGCCTCCTACGACCCGAACCGCGGTCCCTTCGCCAGCTGGGCCTTCAAGCCGATCCAGCGGGAGGTCCTGCGCGCGGTGCGGGACGCCGACCACCCCAACCTCAACCCGGGGGACTTCGAGAAGCGCCCGGCCATCCTGGCCGCCGAGCGCGCGTTCCTCGAGGAGGCCGGGCCGGACGCCCCGATCGACCACGCCGACATCGCCCGCCGCGCCGGCGTGACCGAGGCCCAGGTGCGCCGCGTGCTCGACGCCCCCCGGCTGGACAGCCTGCACACGGTCGCGGGCGGCCCGGGCGAGGACGACGTCGCGTGGGAGGACCGGCTCCCCGACTCGGCCCCGAGCATCGAGGACGAGGTGCTCCTGCGCTTCGACCTGCGCGCCCTCAGCAGCCGCGGCTTGCCGTTGCTCGACCCCCGCGAACGGTACGTACTGACGCGCCGGTTCGGACTGGACGGCGAGCCGGAGCAGGCGTTGCGCGTCATCGGCGAACGGCTCGGGCTGTCCCGTGAAGGGGTGCGGCAGATCCAGCAGAAGGCGCTGGCCAAGCTGCTCCAGCCCGTCGTCGAGACACCCGAGGGCGCCCGGAGAATCGAAGGACGGGCAGGATGAACGACGGACGGGAGCACGCGGGCGGCCCCGGTTCGGGACAGGCCGGCGGCGCCGGGGAGGCGTCCTCGTGGGTCATCATCGACGACACCGCGGACGCCGGGGAAGAGCCGGCGGCCGCACCGCCGGCGGCCGGCGCGAAGCCCGCCGCGCCCGCGCCCGAGGAGAGCCCGAAGGCCGCGCAGGGCGACCCCTGGGCCTCGCTCGGCACCTGGGACTCCTGGAGCGCCGCCCCGGGGGCGCCCACCGAGGCCCCCGGCGATGCCTGGAGCGGTCCCAGCGCCGCGCCCGGCTCCAACGCTCCCTCTGGACGGCCGAACACCCGCCCCGCCCCACCGGCGACTACGCCAAGCCCCCAGCAGAACGTCCCGCCGCGCCCGCAGAACAACGTCCCGCCAAGCCCCCAGCAGAGCCTCCCGCCGAACCCGCCACAGAACACCCCGCCGCGCCCCCAGCAGAGCCTCCCGCAAAGCCCGCCTCAGAACATTCCGCCGAGCCCCCAGCACAGCGTCCCGCCGAACCCGCCGCAGGGCCTCCCGCCGAACGCGCAGCACAGCCTCGCCCCGAACCACAGCGCGCCTCCGAACCACGGCGCACCGCAAAACCACGGCGCACCGCAAAACCACAGCGCACCGCAAAACCACGGCGCACCGCAAAACCACAGCGTGCCGCCGGGCCACGGGGCACCGCCGAACTACGCCGTGCCTCCGGCCACGCCTCCCGGATCGCCCTTCGGCGCCCCGGCGAGCGCCCCCCATGCCGCCGCTCCCGGCGTCGGCCACCAGCCCGCGAGCGCGCCCGGTGCGCCGCCCGCCCCGGCGCCGCACGGCTTCCCCGAGGCCGGTGGCGCGTTCCAGCCGGAGCCGGCCGCGGGCTGGGCGCAGACCGGTGACCAGAGCGGCGCCGCCGGTACCGCGCAGAGCGGCTGGTTCTTCGACGAGCACACCGAAGACGACGTCCTCCCGGACGAGCCAGAGCCGATGGAGGCCGGAGGCGCGGCCCGCCGGTCGCTCGCCGGCCGGCTGCCGGGGCCCGGCACCTTCGAACTCATGCCCATGCTCGTCACCTTCTTCATCACCTGCTTGGGCGTCCTGCTGGTCATCGCCTCGCTCATGTGGCGTCCGGACCTCCCCTAGCAGCGACCCGCACGCCCGGGGCGCCCGGACCGGCCGGTCAGGCCGGGGCCGCGTCCCAGAGGCTCCGCATCGTCTCCCGCGCCTCCTCCGCCGCGCCGAAGACGCGTGGAGCGCGGTCAAGGACCGCCTGCAGATCCCGCGCGGAGCACACCCACACGCCGGCGGGCGTGCTGAACGGCCGATTCCGCATCCCCGGCACGCACACGACCGCCAGGACCGTCCTGCCGCCCAGTTTGCGGGACAGCCTCCGCGCCTGGTTCGCCGCCTGCCGGGCCGGGTCGCCGTGCAGCACGCGCTTGCCGACCCGCATGGTTCCGCCCTCGGCGGAGACCCGGCCGTGCCCCGTCTTCACCTCGATCGCCGCGGCCCCGCAGCCGCGGGTGAAGACCACCGTGTCGCAGTCGCCTCCGCGGGAGCCGAGCACGAGCCCGTAGGCCGCCGCGACCGACTCGGTGCGCCGGACGGCCGCCCGCACCTCACGCTCGGACCGCGCGCCCACGGACGACCGGCGAGCCTGCCCCAGCGACCGCGTCGCGCGCATCCACGCGTACGCGCAGCCCGCCGCCGCGGCCACCCCGGCGACGGCCGCCGCCACCCTCAGCGCACCCGCGTCCAGGAGGAGCGCCCCCAGTAGGGCCCCCGCGGCCGTGACGGCCAGCGTGGCGGCCCCGGCCGCGTAGAGCGACCCCCGGGTCCGGTGACGCCACATCTGCCGGGAGACGAAGTCTCCGGCCCGTCCGACCTCGTACATGCATCTCCCTCTGGACGCTCGCTCCGGGGCCGCGGATCAGGCCCGGGCGCGGAGCCGTTTGCGGCGAGCCCGCTCGGCGTCCGCGCGGCGCGGCGTGGGCCGGCCCTTCGCGTCCCGCGGGCCGCGCTCGGCTCCGCCGTCGTCGCGCCCGCCGCCCCGCGGCCGGGCGCCGCGCCTCCGGATGTTCCTCAGCGCCTTGAACCAGATGACGCTCTGCTCCGACCCGTCGCGGACCACGTCCAGGACCTCGCGGCCGAGCCACCGGCCGGCCCGCCGGACGAGACGCCAGATCGTCAGCGCCATGCCGGCGATCATGAAGTTCAGCACCGTGGCCAGCCCGGCCACCTGGCCCCAGGCGGCCGCCTCGCGCACCCCGCACCGGCCGGTGCTGAAGAGCCCGCCGGGGCACTCGCCCGGCACCATCACCACGAGCGCTCCCGCGGCCGCGGCCAGGGCGCACAGCGCGGCGGCGGCCGTGAACCTGCCGATCGTCTTCTTCCAGCGGCGGTGGAGCCGCACGTTCAGCCGGACCACCGCGGCGGCGACGACGCCCGCCGCGCCCGCGGTGACGACGTCCCCGAGGTCGAACGTGACCACGTCCCCGTACTGGAGGACGAGCATCCCGATCGAGAGGCCCGCGAGGACGAAGCCGAGCAGTAGGACGATCGAGGCCTCCAGCGCGATCGCCAGGGGGTCGAACCGGCGTGCCCGCACCTCGCTCTTCGAGGGCGCCTCGCCCTTCGAGCGCGCCTTGCCGTCCGCCCGTGCCTTGCCGTCCGGGCGCGCCTCGTCCTTCGGGCGGCGCCGCGGCGGCCTCACACCCGCCCCCGCGTCCCCTGCGGGGCGCCCAGCGGCATCGTGACCGGCACGCCGGGCAGGGCGGGCGGCTGGTAGCGGTCCAGCTCCTGCTTCCGCATCGGGATGATCACGTACTCGACCCGGCTGGCCGGCTTGTTGACCCGCAGGTACCCCTCACCGGTGCCGAGGGCCCGCAGTTCCTTCGGGAAGACGATGAACTGCTCCTCCCCCATGGCCTGCAGGTTCTGGGTGTGGCCGTCCTGGCCGACCCGCTCGCTGAACTTGTTGTTGTCGCGCATGCCGAGGAACTCCGCGCACTTCTCCGCGGCCTCGGGGGACGACTGGGCCATGGCGATCAGCCAGTTGATGTTCTGCGTGAGCCGCGACCAGTCATCGCCGTCCTTGTCGATCCAGTCCGTCGGCCCCTGGGTGCACAGGATCATGTTGAACAGCGCGGACCGGACCCGGGACAGCATGTTCATGGCGATCTCGCGGTCGATGAAGTTCGCCTCGTCCACCACGATGAGCCGCGGCTTGTCCTTGGGGGCGCGGCCCTGGATCCGCTGCGCGGCGTACACCGACAGCCGCTGCAGCGCCGAGGAGGACAGGATCTTCGCCATGTCGGGCTGGCCGAGGGAGTTGAGGCCGATGTAGGTCAGCCCCTCGCGCCGGACGTCGATCATCTGCCGCTCCCCGCCGGGGACCAGGATGCGGCGGCCCGCGCCGGAGTCGTACAGCCCGGTCAGCTTGGTGCCGAAGCTGGCCGCGGAGACGCCCTCGTCGCGGGACGGCCGGAGCACGTTGGTGTAGCGCTCGGTGCAGTGCCCGAAGCCGCGGACCCCGTCGATCGCGAGGACGTGCTCCTTCACGGCGCCCTTCATGTTCTCGCCGTGCTCCATGATCTTGCCGATCTCGAGCATGTTGGGCGGATTGAACCGGTCCGGCGCGATCTCGGCGGCCTCGTGGAGCATCTGGACGACCTGCTGGAGGACCTTGCGGTTCAGGGCCTGCCAGTACGCGTCGTCGAACTCGACCATCGTCATGATGGTGTCGAACGCCTCGTCGGCGGACATGCCCGCGAGGGCGTTGAACCAGAAGGCCGGCTGCTCGTCGCCAAGGGCGATCTCCTGCATCGGCATGCGGTGGGCCTGCGCGTAGGCGCGCAGGAAGTCGCGCAGACCGCCGGGCTCGGTGTCCTCCTTCATGTCGAGGACGGTGACGTCGAAGCCCATGTCGAGCGCCGCCCCGATGATCCACATCAGCGTGACGGTCTTGCCGCTGCCGGTGGAGCCGACGACGGCGCCGTGCATGCCCATCTCCGCGGTGCTCAGCCACACCGGACGGTCCTTGGCGCCGAGCCCGATAGGGATGGTCTTGGCCTTGATCGGGGTCTTCCTGGCCTTCTCCGTGGCGTACGGGCCGTGCACCGCCGGGATGTCGGCCACGGTGACCCGGGTCGCCACCCGCTTCTTCAGCATCTCCCGGCGGCCGTCCCGCGGAGTGATCGGGTCGTCGACCAGTTCCTTCTGCCGGAACCAGGTGCCGTCGAACAGGTCGACGAACTTCTTCTTCTTGCGCAGGAAGGACGAGAGCGTCATGACCGCCGATCCCCGGGCCCTCCCGACGATCAGTCCGAAGAGGCCCGCGAGCACCGCGGTCAGCGACAGCAGCACGGTGACGGGCACCTTCCCGGGCTGCCCCGGGCCGAAGTCGGCGAAGCTCGCCAGCCAGTAGCCGTAGGCGTAGGCGTTGTCCTTGGCCCGCAGCGCGAACCCCACCACGCCTGCCAGCGAGACGATGATCCAGTCGCGCCGGGCGAGGAACCGGCGCAGCGCGACGAGCAGCACCCAGGCGCAGAGGGCCGGGATGAGCACGGCCAGGACGGCCGCGAACACCAGCAGGACCACGGCGGGGAAGACATAGCCGCCACCGGCCAGGTCCGTGGGCCTGCTCTCCGGCCCTCTCGGGTCCGCCACGTTCACTCCTTACACTGAGGTACCCGCGTCAGCCGTTGCTGTCGCCGACCTGCTCGACGCTGGTAAAGACTTTCCCGACAAGCTTGCTCATCATTTTGACCCCCTGGACCGTGACGCCGAGGTTGAACAGCATCCCGCCGATGAGCAAGGCGAACATGAGCGACTTGAAGGCCTCGCCCGGACGCCCGCGGCCGATGCCGTTGATCATCCGGAAGACGCCGAACACGACGATGACGACCGCGATGGCGCCGCAGATCGCGGTCAGCGCCTTCCCCGCGGGGGAGCCGAAGAAGCTCTCGGCGCCCTTGTCACCGATATCCGGTCCCGCGAGAATGATGAAACCAGGATCTAGCATCATTTTTCCTCCGTGATTTGAGGTCCCGGTCAGTTGTTCAGTGCGTTGCTGTAGGGATCGAGTTCCGCCGCGGAACCGGCGGGTCCCCACGCGAGCACCGGGGGCTGCGCCCCGCTGGCTCCCACCAGCAGGTCGAAGTCAGCGAAATTGGTGAATGGCGGGACGTTTACCTTCTTTCCAGTAACCGTCCCGGGTTGTTCGGCTCTGGCAAGCATGATCCGCGCCCGGACGACGAGCTGGTCGTCGAGCGTCTTGATCGCCGAAAGGATCTGCACGGCCTGCGCGGAGTCCGCCAGGCGGAACCCCGAAAGGCCTTCGTAGCGGTGTTTGGGGTCCTGGTCACCGGTGACGGCGAGCAGTCCCGTCGAATCACCCGTGGCGTAGGCCGCCGCCCATCGCAGAATCTGGTTTTTGGACTCGGTACTTACTTCCGTGGTCAGTTGCTGGTAATTGGTGTAGTCACCGGCCCCGCCGGGCTTGCCGGCGCCGTTCCTCCAGACCGAGAAGGCGGGAGAGGCCGCCAGGCGGGGGCCCGCGGGGTCCAGCAGCACCGGCACGTCCAGTTGGAGCACATGAGCGCTCATCGGCGGCGTCGCGCCGGCGCCGGCCGAGGGGCTGCCCTGCGGGTCGGCCGTCGTGCCCGGAGACGGCGTGCCGGTCGTGCCCGCCTGCGGAGCCGCACCTGACGGGGACGCGGCCGCTCCGCCGGACGGTGGCGCCGAGGCCCCGTCGGACGGGGTCGCGGAAGCTCCTCCGGAAGGGGTCGCGCTCGGCCTGCCGCCGGCCGCCGGGGACGGGCTCTGCGTCGCCGCCTGGTCGTTCATCACGACGAGGTAGTGGTGGATCTCGAAGTCGGTGAAGCCGAGCTCCTTCGTCCCGAAATGCCGAGGCGTGAAACCGACCCAGTTCAGCGCCCGGTAGTCGAGCGGGGTCGCGGTTCCGTCGGGGCCCTCCGCGGACGCCGCGTCCGGGTCGAAGGACTCGGCGCGGGGCACGTCCTGCACCCGGCCGGCCAGGAAGTTCATCGCGGCGGTGTACGACAGGTCGCGACCCTGCGGTGCGACCGCGGACAGGTCCGGCTTGCCGCTCCCGCTCGTCAGGGCGACGAACACCGCGACGATGCTCAGTGCCGCGGCCAGGAACAGCGCGATCAGGATCCTCCTGGCCCGCCTGCGAGCGGTCGGCTCACTGGAACGCCGGGCGGGCACCATGGTGAAACGAGTGGGTGACTGTTCCGGCATCGTCCCTCCTCTATTTGTCGTGTTGCAGCCAGGACCGTGCGGCCCTCACGCCGATGCGCAAGTGCCGGCCGCGCTCACCCGCGACGGCGATCCTTGCGGCCCCGCCCGCGGCCGCTGGAAAGCTGGGTGGACGCCGTCAGCGCGCGTCCCTTGCGGCGGGGAGCCCGCAGCCGGTTCGCCCCGGGGATCTCCTGCTGCGGGTAACCGCGCGAGTCCCAGCGGACCGCGTCCACAGGGACGCCCCCGGGCAGCATGCGCACCTTGCCCGCGGCGGTGCGGCGCAGCGGTGAGATGCCGATGTACAGCCGGACCGGCCGGCCGTCCACGTAGAGCCTGCGGTTGCGAGTGCCGTTGATCTGCAGGCCCATCCACGTCGCCAGCGACTCCCCGTTCAGCGGGGACAGGCTGACGGACGCCCAGCCGGCCGCTCCGCCGAGCACCGGGCCGTACATCAGCGCGTTCAGCCCCGGGCCGAAGACGAGGAAGGAGATCAGGAACCCGAACGCCGACCCGACGACCACGGCGATGAGCGTGGTGAGCCTGAGCGTGCGGGGCAGCGTGATGTCCTTGTTCAAGCTGCCGATCACCGCGGGCGGCGGCTTCAGCATGTTGGTGGCGGCCAGCATCGCCGGCCCCCTGACGCGGTCGTCCTCCTCGCTCATGCCTCAAACCGTGCGGGGTTGCCCCCCGGACGCCATAACGATTCGCGACACGTCGCCGCACTCCGGTTGCCCGGACCCGCCCGCCCGCGACGGTCAAAGTCATGCCGAAGTTGACCGACTACGCCCGCGAGGGCTTCCGGCGGCGGCGCCTCGTCAAGGAGACCGAGCTGCCCGAGTGGTGGAACATCGCGGTATGGGCCGGTGTCGGTGGCATCATCCTGATGCTTCTGGTCAGTGCGGTGTTGGACCGCGGCGGCTCCTCCGGCGCCGCCCCGGCCGCGAGCCGGGCGCCGCGCTACCAGGTCCAGACACTCGACCCCCGGGGCCTCACCGCCTCACCGAGCCCGGGGGAAGGGACGCCCACCCCCTCCGGGGGCCCGTCGCAGGTGCTTCCGACGGGAGCCGCGGCCAGCAACTTCACCGCCACCGCCGCGACCAGGGTCCCGATGACGGACGGCGGCGCGACGGTCGTCCCCGCCGGCGCGCTCAACGTGGCCACCGCCTCCGCAAGGGCCATCGTGACCGGGAACTGGAAGGGCATCCCCGTCATCGGCACGGCGCGGCCGACTCCGGCCAAACCCATGCCGCGGGGATCGGTGGTGCGGGGGATCACCGTCATGGATCCCACGAAGACCGGCAACAGCCAGTACCGGTTCAGCGCGACGATCACGCACCCGGGCGGGGCCCGGCCGGACGTCGTCGAGCTCCTGGTGGAGCCGGACGGGAACGGATACGCGGTCCGGGCGGGTTAGCACACCCGTCGACCGCGATCCGCCTTCCCCTTGCCCTGCACGCGAATCATCGGACGGTCAATTTCGATCGTCTCCCGCGCCCGGGGGGTGAGCGCAGAGCCGAGCAAGGTACCGGAACCGAGGTAGCGGCTAATGCCCTGGATGGACGAGGACAGCAGCCCGTGGAAGGGCTCCGAGGTCTCACCGCGGCCTCTCGACGGCGATGAACTGCAGGACGGCCCGCCGCCGGCTCCACCACAGCCGACGGCACTGCAGCCTGTGGTGGACGGCGAGCCGCCAGAGGATCTGGCCGAGCTCGCGCCGGAAGAGATCGCCACGCTGGGTTCGGACCCCCGGCTCGCCGCGTCGGCCCAGCTACCGCAGAGCGCCTCCGAGATCCTCAAGGAGCAGTCGGCGATCGACCGCGGCCCGGACGGGAAGGGGACGAACCCGTACGGCGACGCGGCGCTGCGGGGCGGGCCCGTCCAGCTCAACAAGGACAACCCGCTCGGCATGCAGCGGGCGCTGGACGTCGCCGCGAAGGCCGCGCAGCTGGCCAAGGACCTCAAGGCTCCGCCCACCGGCACGCCGTCGGAGCAGGCGCCCCAGAGCGACCCCAGGGAGGGGCTCAAGAAGGCGGCCGGCGACTTCGCCGAGGGCAAGCTGCGCGAGGCGGCCGCGAAGAAGGGGCTCCCGGCCAACTACGTCCCGTCGATGCCGGAGGGCGACAACCTCGGGGAGAAGGGCCTCAACCTCCTCGGGCAGGCCGCCGACATCGGCGCCCGCGCCCTGTCCGACCGGTACGCGCCCAAGGTGTACGACGGCGTCAAGGACTCCGGCGCCGGCGGTCGGGCGCTGGACAAGTTCGAGCAGTCCAAGCTCGGCCAGAAGATCCCGAAGTCGTTCATGGACGGTTTCCGGCGCCGGAAGGGGGGCGCCCCGAACGCGGCGGCAGCGGGCGCCGGCCAGAAGGGCAAGGACCAGAGGGCCTCCGGGCAGAAGTCCGAGAAGGACAAGAAGCATGGCAAGCTCAAAATGCTGCTGGCCGCCAGCCTTCCGGTCCTCATCCCGTTCCTCTGCATCATCCTCATCGCCGGGATGATCCTGGGCGTCAACGTCGACGACGACGTCCCGGAGTCCCAGCCCGAGCAGACCTCGGACACCAAGGTCGCCGAGTACTTCCCCGGCAACTGGCAGCGGATCCTCAAGCAGGCGTCGGAGCAGACCTCGGGGAGCGCGCAGGACTACTCCGAGGTCCCCTGGACCATCCTCGCGGGCCTCGCCAAGGCGCAGACCGACTTCGCCCGCTACAGCCCGTACGACAACGTCGACCGCGACCCCGGGCGCAAGGCGAAGGAGGTCCCCGGCGGGGACGGCTCCGGCGGGGACGGCACCGGCGGCGTGGACGTGAACGTGAGCAACACGGTCGGCGCCGGGCCCGGTCCGGTCGAGGGGATCACCGGCGCGGGCTCGGCCGCCACCGTGCCCGGCACCGGGAGCGACCACGTCGCGCCGCCGGACGGCGATCTCAGCCACCAGCTCGGCTGGTTCCTCTGGGCGCTGCGGATGCAGGAGTCGAACGGCGTCTACGACCGCAACGCCGGGACGAACCAGAGCACCGCCTGCGGCGCCTACCAGTACATCACCAGCACCTGGAACAACTACGGGGGCTACGCGAGGGCGTGCCTGGCTCCGCCGAGCGTGCAGGACCGCCGGGCCAAAGAGGACGTCCTCCGGATGTGGAACAAGTACCACAAGTGGCAGCCGATCGCGGTCGACCACTTCACGGGGAGCTGGGGCCCCAACCCGGAGAAGTGGGACCAGTGCCCAGGGGCCTGCGACTTCAACCCGACGGCCTGGAAGTACGTCGACGGCGTCATGACGAAGATGCGGGCCGCGGCGCAGGCGCACCCGGCCGGTTCCGGCGCCGCGCAGCCCGCCTCGTACCACGTCCGGCCCGGCGGGCCCCGGACGCAGACCGCCGCGCTCCGCGCCGGAGCGGACGCGCCGGAGACCGGGGGCACCGGCCTGCGCGCCTGGGGATGCGACGTCGACGACCCGGATCCCGACATCGGCGGCAAGGACGACCAGGGCTCCGGACCGTACCTGCTCACCCCCGCGGCGTCGGGTCAGATGCGGATGCACGGCATGAATCCGCAGAACCCGTGCCAGTCCTCCTACTTCGTGGCCTTCGAGCTCGTCAAGGCGGCGGAGAAGGTGCACCGGGACCCGAAGAGCCCCAAGTGGAAGGCCGACGGCAACGAGAAGGACCAGGAGAACGCCCGCAAGTACTGGAGCAAGGTCATCGCGACCTCGGGCATCTTCATGGAGCGCACCGCCAGCCCCGGCGGGGCCTGCGCCGTCCCCCCGCCGGACGACCCCGAGAAGCCGTGGTCGGTCAGCTTCAAGATCATTTCGATCTGGCGCTGCGAGACCAACCGGCTCCAGAACCTCTACCTGGTCACCGGCGCCAAGTACCAGGAGGGCGGATTCAAGTACTCCGTGCAGGAGAACCGGCCCGCCGCCGTCGAGACCCTCGTCAACGAGGCGATGTCGGTCAGCTACGGAGCCGGCAAGTGGAAGACCGACAAGTGCGAGAACGGCAAGGACTCGCGCCAGGGCATCTTCCCGATGACCAAGGAGGAGGCGAAGGAGGCCGGAGTCGAGGACCGGTGCGACGTCGACAAGAACATCGCCGGCGCCGCCAAGCTCGTGCTGTCCGTCGAGAAGGTCCCGCCGGAGGAGCGCCCCAACGGCATCGGGCCCTTCCAGCCGATGATCGGCGGCTGGCAGAAGCTCAGCATCGCCATGGGCACCGACCTCAAGCTGTTCTCCCAGATCGGCCCCGGGCAGAACAACTTCGAGGCGTCGGACAAGTGCCTCACGGTGATGAGGAAGTTCCTCACCGACATCGCCCCGTTCGCGACCGAGTTCGCGTCGCTGAAGAAGCCCCCCGGCGACGACAAGGTGTACAGCGAGTGGAAGCCGAAGCTGGACAAGGTGGAGGAGGACCACGGGATCACCGACCCCGGCATGGACCCCGCCTGCATGATCGGGTCCTGGGCTCCCGGCTTCAACAACACGCTCGCCCAGATCGCCACCGACCTGGCGGGCAGCGGGGCGAACGGCGCCAACCTCAGCGGCCTCGGCAACTACTACCAGGGCCGGGAGGACGCCAACAAGGAGATGCCGCCGGTCGTCGGCGAGGACACCCTGGTCATCCCGCGGCTGGCGCTGCGCCCGCTGAAGCCGGTCGGCGCGCCGGTCGCCCCGGACGCGACCGAGGCGTGGAGCCGGCTCGGAAACACCGAGGGCGTGCTGCTCCCGCTGGAGCAGATCGCCGTCGAGTACGCCTGGTTCTTCGGCGGCGTCATCCCGCCGTTCAACAGCGCGGGCAAACTGATCGGCTCGCTCGCCACCGGCGGGGGCGGCGCGGTGGACAACGGCACCGTGCAGGTGACGGTCGGGCCTGACGGCTGCCCGGAGAACGCCCCGAACAACACCCTGCGCGAGGGGGCCAAGGAGATCGGCATCCGCAAGCTGTGCGTGGACTCGGTGGCCCAGGCCCGCACGCCCCAGGCGGCGATGGCCATCAAGTGGGCCCTCACCCACCTCGGCTGGCCCTACGCCCCGCTCGACTCCGGCAAGCGGAACGACCCCGGCTGGGCCGACTGCTCCAGCTTCGTCTCCCGGGCCTACCGCGACAGCGGCGCCATTCCGAACCTGTACCCGAAGGGGAGCAACGCCCCCGTCACCACCACGTTCGTGGGGGCGCGCTGGACGCACAAGATCACGCTCAGCCAGGCGAAGCCCGGAGACCTCGTGGAGCCGCACTCCGGCCACGTGGCCATGCAGCTCGCCGACGGCTACAAGGTGCACACCAACCAGACCGGGGACGTCTCCAAGGTGGAGCGCGCCTATTCCGGCGCTTACTGGGTCGGTTGGATCGACCCCAGCAAGGTGTGAAACGCTCCCTCCCTACGGCCGCCGATTCCGCGTGACGGTGATCACGCGGAATCGGCGTAACGGCCGTTTTTCATTACGCCGGCGCTCCGTTCACGAGACCTGCCCAAAAACGACCACAGTGCACCTTTCGCTTGCGAACACGGTGCGCTGTGCGCGACAATTGATGAGCACATCGCAAACAGAGCCGACCCGGCCCCGTTCGCATCTCATCAGACGCGTACAGAAGCCGGGTCCATCACCCGGCTTCTCGCGCCTTCACCGAAGGGAAAAACCGTGAACAGCGCGCAGCCGAACAACCGACGCACCCAGCTCATCGTCCTGGCCGTCGTGGCCGCACTGGCCGCCGCCGGCCTGGCGTTCGCACTGGTCATGAACACCGGCTCGGACAGCGCCAGCGACCGGACCGACCCCAAGCCCAGCGCGACGGCCCCGGCGAACCAGAACAAGCCCCGCGAGGTCATCGCGATGGTCGAGCACGGCGAGCAGCACGCCCTGCTGAACTTCAAGATCTACCCCCAGGGCGGTCAGGTCACCGGGACCTACACGCTGGTGCACTTCGACGGCAACGGCCGCAAGGTCGAGAACCCGAAGGACCAGCCGTTCAACGGCTCGGGCACCGGCAACTCGGTCGAGCTCAACGGCCTGGGAGACCTCGGCCCGGTCAAGGGCACGCTCTCCCCGGACGGAACCAGCCTCACGTTCGACCAGACCTTCGGTGTGGAAGAGACCGTGTGGCAGGTCATCGGCTCCGAGAGCGTGTTCGACGGCAAGGTCGACGAGTACGCCAAGCGGTTCGAGTCGTGCTCCAAGAAGCACGACTACAACCCCTGCGAGGGCGTCAGCTGAACGCCTACGCAGGCGCAGGTTCCCTGGACCTGCGGGAACACGACCCGAACCCCGACGACGACCGGCCTCCACCCCCAGCGGGGTGGAGGCCGGTTCTTCTTTCGGCTCCCGGCGCCTTCCGGCTAGGTCCTGTCTCGAAGTGACCCCGGCCACGCACGCGAACGCGTGACCTGCCCGGTGGAGCGAAGCCGGAGGCGAGCGAAACCGGGCAGATCGCGAAGCGATGCCGCGTTCGCCCAGGCCCGGTCACGTAGCGAGCCGCCAGGCGAGCTACGTGGGCCGGGACTGAATCAACACCGTCCTAGGTCCTGGACATCTCGTCCCGGTACATGTCCCGCAGCACCCTCCGGATGTCGACCGGGGTGTTCGCGTTCGCCGCCAGCCGGGGGTCGACCTGGGTCATCCGCCTGCTGTCCTGGAGCGACCGCTCCAGGTCGCTCAGCCGGTCCATCACCGCCTGGTTCTCCGAGCGTTCACCGCGGCCCTCCCTGTCGAACACGTCCCGCAACTCGTCGAGGCTGCGGAGGATCCCCGCCGCGGCCCCCGAGTCGGTCGGCCGCTGGGAGATGGCCCCGACCAGCCTGTCGATCTCCTGGTGCACCTGCTGCTGCGCCTGCTGGTTGCTCTTGGTGATCTGGTCGGCGAGCCGCGTCAGCTCACCGGCGTCGATCATGCTGTTCGGATCGGCCATCTGCACCCGCAGTTCGCAGACGCCGCGCGCGTTCCTGGACGCGTCGACCGCGTCCCGGAACATGGCGCTCAGCCTGTCGACCTGCTGGGCGGCCTCCTGCTGCGCCTGGGTGAGCCGGGCGTACTCCGCTCCGAAGAACTCCCCGGTGATCGTCCCCGCGTTCATCGTGTCGTGCAGGTTCTTGGTCTCCATGGCGACGCTCACCATGGAGCGGATCTCCCCTTCGAGCTGGCGCTGGAGGTTGCCGGCCGACGCGAAGGTGCCGTCCGGCATCTCGATGCGGATCCTGTTGAAGTCTCCGATCTCGCTCCGCGCGGCGGTCATCACGCCGCTCACCGCGTCCAGGTCGCGCCGCTGGCGGATGTCGGGGGCCGGCATGTCGACGTCGCTGGCCCACTCCCGGGCGGCCTCGACGGCGGCGACCTCTCCCCGGCGGGGGGCGATGCTGATGCGGGAGAGCTCCTCGTCCTTGCCCCCGTCGAGCCAGCGCTCCACCCGCACCTTCACCTCGGGAAGGCGCGTGTCGAACCCGTGGGCCTCCAGGACGTTGACGATCTCGCCTTCGTCGGTGACGTAGCCGCGTTCCCTGAGCTGCGCCGTCATCCGGGCGATCTGCTGGTCCTGGTTCTCCAGGACCCCGTCGGCGGTCATCTGGGGCCGCCGGTCGCGGGCGGGCAGGAACAGGTGCGGCATCATGCCCAGCTGCTCGGCGGTGATTCCCTGGGGCCGGCCGTTCGCGAACTCGACGTTGGGGGCGAGCAGCCCCTGGTTGCTGACCTGGAGCTGGCTGGCGTTCAGGCCCATCGCGCTCGCCGCGTCGGCGAGCGCCCGCATCTTCTCCTCGTCGTTGACGAATCCGGTGAACTCCGGGTGGAGCCCGCCGGGCTGTCCCTGGCCCCACTGCCGGGCCCGCAGCATGTTCAGGCCCTCCTCGGCGTGCTCGCCCATCAGCCGCCGCTGCTCCTCGGAGTCGCTGACGCGGATGATGTTGCGGTGCCAGTCGTCGGCCTGCCGCAGGCCCGTCCGGGCGCTGTTCGCCGTGGGCATGCCCGCCGCGGAGATCGCGTCCATGCCCGTCCCGTCGCCGCCGGCCCCGGAGCGCGCGCCCCTGATCCCGTTGACGCCGGCCTGGATGCCGCGCCCGGCCGCCGCGGAGCCGGTGAAGGCCATCAGCGGCAGCGTCGCCAGCACCGCCGGCGGCGCCACCATCGTCAGGCCCGCCAGACCCGCGGTCAGCCCGGCGTACGCGGCGGCACGCTGCGCGGGCGACCCGGACGCGGCCTTGCGCTGCAGGGCGTTCACACCGTGCTGGAGCTTCGCGCGGCCGCCGTCGTACTTGTCCTTCGCCCAGTCAGTGATCGGGCGGGTGGCTCGCTGCGCCCCCTTCTTCGCCGCGCCGGCGACCGCCCTCGTCGCGCGGTTGTTGAGCATGCGGCGCTGCAGCGACCGCTCGTCCAGTGCGGCCAGCCGCATCTTGCCCACGCCGAGGCGGCCGAGGCGCTGGGACACCTGCTGGCCGGCGTTGCGCGACAGCCTCCGGTCACCGCTGCCCCGCAGCACGATGGCCGAGGCGAATCCCGTGGCCCCCGAGGTGGAGGAGATGTCCCCCAGGCTCAGGATCTTGCTGATCTTCTTGAACAGGAACAGCGCCACCAGGGGGGCCGCGCCCTGCGCGACCTGCTGGAAGAAGTTCGGCGTGCCGTCCTTGGTGGTCGCCTCGATCGCCTGGTATGTCGTATCGGTGAGCATGGTCAGGAACGTCAGGGCAAGGGTGAAGAGGGCGTCACCCGCCGCCGCCGCTCCGGTGAGTTTGAGCAGTCTCATCCCTTGCGGCAGGCCCGCTCCTATGAGGAGCAATGTCAAAGGCAAGATCATGACTAGTCCTGCCAAACCCACACTGGACACTGTCATACCGATCGCCATTGGTCCCATGACGAACAGGAAGACGAAGGCGACGATCATCGACAGCAGGCCCTGGGTGAGCCGCTGGGCCTGGTTCTTGCCCAGCCAGGCGCTGACGAAGTTCCAGTCGGCCTGGCAGGCGGGCTCGCTCGCGTAGCAGTTCCCCAGCTTGTCCTTGAGCTCGTCGTCGCCGTTGAAGTAGAACGTGCCCATCGTGCCGTTGTCACAGAGGAAGCAGAGCACGTCGATACCGGCGACGCTGAACTGGTGCCCGCTCTTGTCGTCCTCGTAGGTGACGTTGCTGTAGAGCTTCTCGCAGGCCTTCGCCTTGTCCTTGGTGTCGGTGGCCTTGTCCCACTGCGGGATCGTGTGGGCGCTGCCGAGCCCGTCGTCGTTGGCCTTGCAGGCGCCCCAGGCGATCATGATCATCTGCTCGTCCGCGGCGGGGTCGATGAAGTACCCGCGGGCCGAGTTCGACGTGGTGGTGCCCTTGCCGTGGCCGGTCGCCAGGTCGTAGGCCTCCAGCTTGTTCTCGGTGCTCACGTCGGCGTTGGCCTCGAGCCAGCGGCAGGACGCGTGGGCCGGTGAGGGGAACTGCTTCGTCCCCTCGCCGAACTGCGCGGCCTGCCAGGAACGAACGAGCGAGATCTCCCACATCTTGCTGACCTGGACCATCGCCTGTTTTCCACTGGCGAGTGAGGTCTCCTTGTTCCGGGCCATGTACTCGTCGTTGAGCTTGTCGTCGAATTTCGCACAGGTGACCGCGCCCGCTCCGCCGTCCGGGTGGCCGTCGTAGAACACGGGATTGTTGGCCACGCCGTCGTTGACCCTGCCGATCTTCTGCAGGTCGTAGAGCGAGTCCGCCGCGGTGGTGAACCAGCCCTGGACGGTCGCGGCCGTCCAGGGCATCGTGTACGCCGCCGTCGGGTTGTCCTGGTGCTTGTCGGCCTGGTCGCCGATGAAGAAGATCAACCCGTTGGCGGTCAGGAACACCATGACCAGGCGTATCGCGGCCGCGGGCCCCCGGCGATGACCGCTGCTGGACCAGCGCCGGATCACCGCCGCCATGACGAAGATCCACGAGGGGATCAGGAACCAGGCCGCGTACAGGGAGAAGGTGCGCACGACGGAGTTGATCGGATCCGCCGCCCGGCAGATCATGTCGAACGAGTACCCGAAGCCCATGAGCGAGCCGATGATCCGCCAGCAGAGCCCTCCCGCCATGAACATCAGGCTGGCGATCATCGAGACGAACCGCTGGGTCTTGAAGATCCGGGCGTTGTCCACCACGAAGAGCTCGAAGGACGTCCACCGGTGCAGCGGCAGGAACTCCCTCGCCTCGCTGTAGGCCTCGCAGTCGTCCCGGTTGATGTCGTAGGTGGGCTCGTCGTCCGGGGCCGCCGCGAGCAGGCGCCCGCCGGCGCCCGGCACGGTCTGCGCCACCGGCGCGGAGGACGCGCCGGGCACGGTGGAGGCGGCGGGCGCTGAGGAATTGGCGGGCAGGGAGACGGCGGCGGGCGCTGAGGACGCGGCGGGCGCGGCGGCGTTCGACGACCGGCCGCCGGATCCGAAGCCCTCGGTCTGCCCGGAGAGCAACGCGAGGCCGCCGAAGACGGTCAGCGCCAGCACCCACACCAGCAACTGGAGTCCGCGGCGCGGGCGCGGGGGTGCCGCAGTCGCGCCGCCCGGCTCCGCCTGGACGGAACGGCTCCGCTTCCGCGGGTCGCCGCGGCGGGCCGTGCCGGGCCTCAGCCGACGAGCCATGGGTTCTCCTCCCCCGTCTGCGGCGGCGCGGCGGTGAAGTCATGTCCCGTGTGCGGCGCGGCGCCGATGTCCTGCCCCGGGGCCACGCCGTTCTGCCCGGGCGGCGCGGTCGCGCCGGGATCGTTCATCCGCGCGGCCGCGGCGACTGCCGCCTCGTACTCGGCCCGCTCGGCCTCCTCGCGCTCCCTGCGGGCCTCCTCGCGCTTGCGGCGGTCCTCCGGGTTCGTGCTGTACGCCTGCGCCGCCTCGGGCGGCGTGGGGCCGAGGACGACCTGGGCGTGCCGTCCGAACAGGTCGCGGAAGATGCCCCGCGCCCAGCGCGCGGGCTTGCCATCCTCGGGTGGCAGCGGGCCGAACTCGCGGATCTGCGCGAGACGTTCGGAGGTCGGGTTCAGGCCGCACAGCCGCAGCGCCGTCTCGGCCTCGCGCTTCTCGTTCAGCTTCAGCACCAGCACCCGGCTGAGGTAGGACTCCAGGTCCTTGGTGACCACGTCCGCGATCCGCTGGGTGAGGAACACCGGCATGATGTTCAGCGACCGGCCCTCTCGCGAGATGCGCTGCAGCGAGGCCAGGCCCTCGGCCTGCGAGAGGAAGGTCCACGCCTCGTCCACGATCAGCACACCCGAGCGGTTGGCGATGAGGATCTCCAGCGAGGCGCGGATGACCAGGCGCACCGCCGCCAGCGCGATGCGCTCCGACACCGAGTACTCGCTCGGCGTCTTGCCCTCCGGCAGGCCGAGCTCGCGGTCGAAGTCGACCAGCGTGAGCCGCTGCGACATGTCCAGGCGGGGCAGCGGCTGGAGGGCGATGCCGAGGGAGAACATGGAGGACGCCTCCATCTGCTGCTCCACCAGGCTGCGCACCCGCTCGGCGTCGTCGCCGGGCACGTACTTCAGGGCGTCCCAGACACAGCGCGCGCCGTTGAGCGCGCCCCGCTTCAGCCCGGAACCGAGCGCGAGGCGCTCCGACAGCGTCAGCCCGTCGCGCGAGTCGTCCAGCGCGGACAGGATGTGCACGTTCGCGATCTCTGCCGCGATCGTCGGCGGCGCGTACCGGAACGGGTCGAAGGCCCCGGGCGACTCCTCCAGCGCCGACATCGACACCCGCCCGGCGGGGATCCCCAGCCTCTGGACGTAGTCCACCATCCCGTAGAGCGAGTCGCCGCCCTTCGGGTTCACGAAGATCACCGGTAGGCCGTTCAGCGCGGCCTGGGTGGCGACGGACTGCGCGAAGAAGGTCTTGCCGCTGCCCGGGTCTCCGAAGATCCCGAAGACCGGCGGCAGGTTCTTGCGGGGGGCGCCGAGCGGGTCGACGAAGAACGGCGTGCCGTCCGGGTCGATGAGCCCGCCGTAGACGCCGAGGTCGTCACCGAGGTCGGAGAACGCCTGGAGCCCCGCGTGCGACACCATCGGCACGTTGACGTCCTGCAGGAACGGGTTCACCCGGACGGAGGAGCACGGCAGGGTCTCTTCCAGCGCCTGGATCTGCCGGTGCTCCAGCGCCTTCATCTGGATCCCGTAGTACTGGGCCAGGAACTCCATGTAGGTCTCGGTGGCGTCGGTCATCTCCCGCGCCATGATGAAGCTGCACCGGGCCAGCATGGGCTGGTTGGAGTTCGCGAGGTAGTCCTCGACCTCCTTGGCCTGCTGGAAGGTCTGGGAGAGCTCGACCTTCTCCAGGTCCTGGGTCTTGCGCTCCTCCTCCATGTTGGACATGATCCGGCGCTGCGCCCGGCGGGCCCTCGCCCGCGTCAGGTTCGCGGGTTCGAGCTCGGCCCTGATCGAGATGACGTGCGGGGCGTCGCCGGGGTGGCTGATCACGTCCAGCGCCCACTGGGCGTCGGGCGACGGCATGATCGGCTGGTCGAACCGCATGACGGCGGCCATCTCCAGCTCGCCGATGCCGGTGACGTCGAGCCGGGTCGGCATCTCCTCGATCACCGCGTCCGGGCCGCGCCCGAGGTTGTACCAGGACTCCAGCTGGTCGAGCTCCTGCCGGGTCGGTTCCTGCGCGTCCGCCCGTTTGAAGATGGAGACGATGTGCTCCATGTCCTTCTGGTAGTCGGACAGGTCGGGGACGTCGTCGGCCATGGAGTCCTTGACCAGGTCGGTCAGGGCCTTCACCGTCCCCATGCCGCCCTGCGAGCCCTTCCCAGCGCGGGACGTCTTGTCCATGAGCGACGACCGGAGCTGCACGCCGACGAACAGGACGCGCTTCGGGGCCAGGAAGCCGAAGGCCTCGGCCTGGTAGGCGCGGAGCTCGTCGGTGTTCTCCTTCGGCGGGGTGACGAGGTCGTCCCAGGTGATCGAGACCAGGTGGATGTTGCGGTTGTTGGACAGGGTCGCCAGACCGCCCACGGGCTGCCGCGACGTCCGGCCGAGGTCGCCCAGGAGCCGGGACAGCGGCGCCGCCATGGACAGCTGCTCCGCCGGGTCCTCCCACTTCATCGGCGACAGGCGCACGGTGCGGTAGATCCACACCTCGCCGTTGTAGCCGACGTAGACGCCGTCGCTGGTGCGCCAGGCGTACGGAGTGGTCCACATGGTGGCGGTGTCGGCCTCGGAACGGCCTGCGCGGCTGGTCCCGGTGAGACGTCCGAGCGCCGCCCTCAGGTTGACCATGTGCTGTCATCTCCCTGGTCGTGTTGGCTCTCAGGGAGACAGTCCGGCATCCGGGGCTGGCGGCATCCGTCATTGTCCGCACAGTCGCTATTAGAGATTCCGGCCGCTTCGCCGACCGGGTGACAACCAGAGCGCTGAGGACACTGAGTGATGGCAACTGCGCCGAACCTCGTCGTCGCGGGGGACCCGGGCGTCGCCCGGAGTTTGCGGGATACCGGTCGGTTCTCCGCCGTGTACGACGCCGCCTCCGCGGCGGAACTCCGCGACCTGTCCAAGAGCGGGCGGGTCGGACCCCCCGCCGCCTTCATGTTCGCCCCGGGGTTCGTCGAGGACCTTCCGGGCGCCGGCGTGTCCGTTCTGGCGAACGGGCTGGCCGGCCGCGGGTTCACCGTGCTCGTGCACGGATACTTCGCGGAACGCGGCGACACCTTCGATCCGGGCGTGCACGTCATCGGCGGGCAGCTCAAGATGTCGGACCTGCTGGCACTGTTCGGCATCTCCGGCCCTGCCCCGGCCAAGCCCGCCGCACCGCCACCGCCGGCCACGCCACCGGCCGCACCGCCGGCCACACCACCGACCGCACCGCCGGCCGCGTCCCAGGCACCGGCTGCCGGGCAGCAGCGACCGGCGGCCCAACCGTTCACGGCCGCCCAGCCGCCCGCCGAGCAGCCACCCGCCCAGCAACCGCCTGCCGCCGCCCAGCCCTCCGCCGGCGGCTGGAATCCGAATCCGGCGCAGCCTCCGTCCTTCGCGCAGGCGCCCGGGACGGTGCCGCCGCAGGCCGCCGAACCGCCCGCGCCCTCCGCCCCGCCTCCCGGCCACCAGCCGTGGCCGGCGGCCGCGCCGGGACAGCAGGGGTTCGCGGGGCAGCAGCCCGTCCCGGGAGGCCACGCGGAGCAGATTCCGGAAGCGGGGCCCGCGACGGGGCACGACCAGAACCCGATGCCGGCCCAGCCGGCCTCGAACGGATGGCCGGGGCCGCAGCAGATGCCGGCGGCCGCGCTGGTCAGGGCCGAGGAGCCCGCCCCGGCCCTGGGGCGGGTCATCGCCATCGCCTCGGCCAAGGGCGGCGTTGGCAAGACCACCACGGCCGTGAACCTGTCGGTCTACGCGGCCAGGCACCTGCACGCCGCCGGCCGGCCCGGAAGGGTGGCGCTGGTCGACACCAACTTCCAGCAGGCCGACGTCGCGCGGTACCTCAACGTGGAGGCGCCGACGATCCTCGACATGCTCCGGGCGAACGGATCGCTCAGGGTGGAGAACGTGCGCAACCATCTCGCGCACATCGCGGACGCCGACCTGTTCACGCTGCTCGGGCCGCAGGACGTCACCATGGCCGACCCGGCGCTGATCAACGCGATGCTGTACCGGCGGATCATCACGGTGCTGCGGCAGGCGTTCGACTTCGTGTTCGTCGACACGCCGGTCGCCGAGCTCTACCACATGACGTTCACCGACCTGGTCCTGCCGGAGGCCGACGCGATCCTGGTCCCGGTCGAGCCCAACCGGGTGACACTGGAGGCCGCGCGCGCGTGGCTCAGCGCGATCACCATGGCACGGCACTCCCGGAGCGGCGGCGTCGACCCCGAGAAGCTGTCCCTCATCCTCAACCGGGCCCGCACGGACGTGGACTGCAGCCCGGAGGACGTCATGGACCTGATGCCCGGCTGGCGGTTCGTCGGCATGATCCCGGAAGACCTGGAGTGGACGCAGGCCGCGAACAACCGCCGGCTGAACGCGCTGCAGATCGGCCCGGACCTGGAGACGACCTTCCGGGAGATCCTCCAGTTCGTCACCGGGGACCCGGTGTTCGGCCAGTCCCTGGCCGCGCAGCCGGGGGCCGGCCGGGGCGGCATCTGGAAGCGGCTCCTCGGCATGGACCCCAAGTGATCAATCTCGATCCGGCCCCTACTCACGAGAAAGGAAGCGGCCATATGGCAGCGCAAAATGAGCCCGCCACCGGAATGGACTTCTGGGCGGCCATCGGCGTCGGCCAGGAGGAGGACGATGGGCCGGAAGAGCAACCCTCCCAGGACAAGCTCCTCGTGACCGGTGCTCCCGCCCCCGCCGCACCCGCGGACACGGGCACCGCCACGAGCCCCGAGACGGGAGCCGGCCAGCAGAGCCCGCAGGACGACTGGGCGTCACTGTTCTCCGCCTGGGACGACTCCGCCAACGGCGCCGCCCCCGCGTCGGGGCAGCCGTCCGCCGGAGCACCGTCCGGCCAGGCGGCGGCCGGAGCGGGCGGTGCGCAGGCGCAGGCGCCGGCGCCGGCGCCCGCCCCGAAGCCGGAGGCACAGGAGCAGTCCTGGAACCAGGAACCGGCGAAGCCCGCGAACGCGCCCTCGGAGCAGCCTCCCAAGGACCCCGAGGTCACGCCGGGCGCCGATGCTCCGGAGGCGGGCGGCGCCGCACAGGCTTCCCCGTCCGCGCAGGATCACCGGATCACGCGCAGCACGCCCTTCGGAACGGGCGGACAGGCCGCTCAGACCGCGGCACCCGCACAGCCCGCCCAGCCCGAGCAGGCCCCGCAGCCCGAGCAGGCAACGCACACCGCGCAGCCCGCGAACGAGCCCGTGGAAGCCGCCGCGGCCCAGCCCCCGCCCGCGGCGGACCCGGCATGGGCCACCGCGGAGCGGATCGCCACGACGCTGCGCCCCCGGGTGGCCGAGCTCTGGCTGGAGGTCCTCACCCGGCACACGGGCGGGGACCCGGCCATGGCCAGCCGGGTCTACCACGTCCTGAACGGCACCCACCTGCTCGGCGAGCTGATGCGCGACGAGACGATCGACGAGGTGCACGTCCACGGGACCCAGGTGACCGTCTGCGGAGCGCGCGGCATCCGCCAGATCCCGGGGTTCCCGAACCTCGCCGCGTCCCGCCGGGCCGTCAAGACGATCACTGCCTCCCGGGAGAAGCGGGGCCTCGTCGTCTCGAAGGTGAACGACTCCGTCGTGATCAGCCGGCGCGACGGCGTGGTCCCGAAGACCAACGCCCTCGTCGCCAGCGGCGTCGTCAGCGGGGACCAGCTCGCCCGGATTCGGCAGGCGCTGCAGCAGATGCAGGCCGTGACCGTGACCGGTCCGGCCGCGCGGATCGTCCTCCGCGCGCTCGCCTCGCTGATCCCGGAGGGCAGCCGCGTCTTCCTCGGGGCGTACGCGACGCTGCCCGCCGGGTGCGTCACGGCGGTGAGCCCGATGGAGGCCGACTACGTGCTCGGCGTGCGCCCGGGCGCGGTGGCCGAGGAGATGGCGGGCGCGGGGCAGGTCGGCGCTCTCATCGCCAACCCGGAGACGCAGCTCGCCGCTGCGCTGCGGTTCGCCGTCACCGGACCGTCCGCCGCGCCGGAGCGGCTCGTCGAACGCTGACCGCACGGCACCGGGCGCGACCCGCGCCCGGTTCCCGCGCGAACGGCGAGGGGGCGCCGCCCGCCGTCCACGGC